>DMPC01000065.1:13904-19720 GCA_003456155.1 Actinomycetota bacterium
GTGCGGGCGTGCGGGCGTGCGGGCTGACCCTACGGCGTGCCGAGTCCAGGGGGAGGGGGAAGGATGGAGGAGTGACAGGGATGTCGGCCCACGATGCCCCGCGCGAGGACAGTCGGCGTCGAGGCGAGATCAGGGCTGCCCTCGCGCAGGTTCACGCCCGAATCGATGAGGCTCGCGCAGCGGCCGGTCGCACGGATCCGGTGCGTCTGGTCGTGGTGACCAAGACGTTTCCCGCCTCTGACGTGGACCTGCTGGGCGAACTGGGCATCACCGACGTGGGTGAGAACCGCGATCAGGAGGCTGCTGCGAAGCGTCGCGACTGCACGGCCGGGGCCGAGGGGCTGCGGTGGCACATGATCGGCCAACTGCAGAGGAACAAGGCGAGGTCCGTCGTGGCCTGGGCGGACGTGGTGGAGTCGGTCGACCGGGCAGCGCTGGTGACGGCGCTGGGCACCGCAGCACATGAGGTGGGGCGCCGTATCGACGTCCTGATTCAGGTCAATCTCGATCCCGAGCCGACGCCCGGTCGCGGCGGAGCCCTTCCCCAGGAGGTCCCGGAACTCGCCGACCTCATCGCCGGTCAGCAGGCCCTGCACCTGGCGGGCCTCATGGGGGTCGCGCCTCATCCCGATGGCCTGCCCGCCGACAGTGCCCGCGCTGCCTTCGATCGGCTGGCCGCCCTGGCCGCACGGGTGCGGCAGACCCATCCCGAGGCTCATGTCATCTCAGCCGGCATGAGCGGAGATCTCGAGGAGGCCGTGGCGGCCGGGGCGACACAGGTCCGGATCGGGGGCGCAGTACTCGGGACCCGACCCCGGGTGGAGTAACGTCGCTACCGCGCGTCCGGTGCCGAGGCGGGCGCACGAGCACGCGCGGAGCAGGGTGAGGGAGGCAGCAGGAGATGGCTGGCGCCATGCGCAAGATGGCCGTGTACCTGGGTCTGGTCGAGGACCACGGCGACGATGCCTACGACGAGTACGACGACTACGACGACGCCCGGCGCAGCAGCCGGGACGCCCGTGATTCTCGTGATTCGCGTGACTCCCGTGATTCGCGCTCCCGGGGCTATGACTCGGGGTACGACGATGACCGCTACACCTCCCGCAGCGTCCGCCCGATCCCGGACACCCGTGCGGTACGTACCTTCCGCAGTGACGCACCACCGCCCAGCAATCCCACCTCGGCGCCCCTGGCCGATCGTCGCCCGGGCTACGCGCCCGCTCCGGACCTGTCGCGCATCGAGACCATCCACCCGCGCAGCTACAACGACGCGCGGCGCATTGGCGAGCACTACCGCGAGGGCGTTCCCGTCATCATGAACCTGTCCGAGCTCGAGGATCCGGATGCGAAGCGGATCATCGACTTCGCTGCCGGCCTGGTCTTCGGCATGCGGGGTTCAATCGAGAGGATCACCAACAAGGTCTTCCTCCTCTCACCGGTGAACGTCGACATCGGTGATGCCGCCCGGGCCCAGATTGCCCAGGACGGCTTCTTCAACCAGAGTTGAGTTCCGACCACCCGCACCCTGTCAGGAGAGCATCCCGTGTCGATCGTCTTCGAGGTGATCGCGCTCGCCCTGCTCGTCTTCTGGCTCTTCCTCCTAGCGCGGCTGGTGTTCGACCTGGTCCAAGCGTTCTCCCGAGGTTGGCAGCCGCGCGGCCCCCTGCTGATCGTGCTGGAGTTCATCTACAGCGTCACCGACCCGCCGCTGCGGCTGCTTCGCCGCTTCATCCCGCCGCTGCGCATCGGCCAGGTCTCCTTCGACCTCGCCTTCTTGATCCTGCTGCTCGGCACGAACATCCTCATCAGCGTCGTGCGCGGGATCGGCGCCTCCTTCGCATGACCACCGTTGCGGAGTCCCGCTCATGCCGTTGACGGCGGCGGAGGTGCGCGCCGCGAGGTTCGGGACCACGCGCCTGCGCACGGGCTACGACATGGATGAGGTTGATGCGTTCCTCGACATCATCGAGGCCGACGTGGCGCAGTACGCGGATGAGCTGCAGCGCGCGCGAGACGGTGAGGCTGTGCTTCGCACTCAGCTCGACCAGGTGCAGGCGCGGCTGGCGATGGCGGAGCAGCGCCTCTCGGAGGCGCAGGAGGCCACGATGCGCCTCCAGGCGGTGACGGGATCGGCACCTGAGGCGGCATCGTCGGTCGAGGTCACGGCGGAGTTGCAGGCGGTGCTGGAGTCGAATGCCGAGGCGGCCACCGTTGTGACCGTGGCCCAGCGCACCGCCGACGAGATCGTGCGGCTGGCGCAGGTCCGAGCCGATGCGATTCGAGCATCGGTCCGCACCCTGCTCGACCAGCAGCGGGCGCTCCTCGACCGCGACTGACGCGGGTTCCGGCACCGGCTCCAGTACCGGCTCCGGTACCGACACTGCAGCGTCAGCGCACCGGAGCCAGCCAGAACCCCACGGGAAGTTCCGAAGCGACCTCGAAGGCCCCCTCCGGAGCCTCTTCACGGGTGAACTCGACGGCGAGCACCTCGTCGGCGATCTCCGCGGCGTGCTGGGTGACGGCGGCCTCGGCCTCCGCGTCGCCGGTAGTCCACCAGACACGGATCCGATCGCTGACCTCCAGGCCGGCGGACTTGCGGCCCTCCTGGAGCGTCCGGACGATCTCCCGGGCCATGCCGGCGCGGAGCAGCTCGTCGTCCAGATGGAGGTCGAGGGCGAGGCTCTCCCCGCCCTCGGAGACGACGGCCCATCCCTCACGAGGAGTCTCGGTGACCACGACGTCCTCGTCGGTGATGTCGACCTCGCCGATCCCGGGCACCTCGATGCGCGCTGAGCCGTGGCTGCGCAGGTGCTCGACGAGCGCGGCGGCGGGTGACGCGGCGATGGCCTCGGCGACGATGGGGGTCTGCTGCGCGAAGCGCTTGCCGAGGGCTCGGAAGTTCGCCTTGACGCTGATGTCGACCAGTCCCGACTCGCCGTCGGAGAGCGACTCCAGGGTCATGACATTGAGTTCCTCGGCCACCTGCGCCCGCAGATCGTCAGGCAGCGCGGCCCATCCCTGGGCCGACACCAGAGCACGTCCGAGTGGCTGGCGCGTGCGCACCGACGACGTTGCTCGCGCAGCCCGGCCGAGCTCGACCAGTCTGCGCACCAGGTCCATGCGGTCGGCGAGGACGCTGTCGACCGCGGCTTCGTCCCAGGTCGGCCATGCCGCAAGGTGGACAGAGAGGGGTGCGTCGGGGTCCGTTGTCCGGAAGAGGTCCTGCCAGACGCGCTCGGTGATGAACGGAGTGAAGGGGGCGAGGCACAGGGTCACCGTGCGCAGCGCCTCGTGCAGCGTCGCGAGCGCAGCCGGGTCGCCGTCCCAGAAGCGTCGACGAGAGCGGCGCACGTACCAGTTCGACAGGTCGTCGACGAAGGATGACAGGAGTCGTCCGGCGCGTTGAGTGTCGAAGGACTCCAGCGAGAGGTCGACCTCATGTGCCATCCGTGCCGCCTCGGAGAGCACCCAGCGGTCGATCACCGGGCGGTCGGCCGGGGCCGGTGCTCCGTCACTGGGCTCCCACCCGGCAGTGCGGGCGTACAGCGACAGGAAGGACACCGTGTTCCAGTAGGTGAGCAGCGTCTTGCGCACCACGTCGGCAATGGCAGCGTGCCCGACGCGCCGGGCCTGCCAGGGTGAGCCGCTCGCCAGCATGAACCACCGGAGGGCATCGGCCCCGTGCTCGTCCATGAGCGGGATCGGCGCGAGGATGTTGCCCAGGTGCTTGCTCATCTTTCGGCCGTCCTCGTCGAGGATGTGACCTAGGCAGACGACGTTGCGGTAGGACGACTGCCCGAAGACCAGCGTGTTCACCGCCATCAGTGTGTAGAACCAGCCGCGGGTCTGGTCGATGGCCTCGCAGATGAAGTCGGCCGGGAACTGCTGGGCGAACGCAGCCTCGTTCTTGTGCGGGTAGCCGAGCGCGGCGAACGGCATGGAGCCGGAGTCGTACCAGCCGTCGATGACCTCAGGCACCCGGCGTGCCTGCTCCCCGCACGTCGGGCACGGAATGACGATGTCATCAACGTAGGGCCGGTGCGGGTCGGTGTCGGTGACATCGAGGCCTGCGAGCTCGCTGAGCTCGGCGAGCGAGCCCACGGCGACGAGGTGGTCGTCGGGGCATCGCCAGATCGGCAGGGGAGTGCCCCAGTAGCGGTTGCGCGACAGGGCCCAGTCGACGTTGTTGGTGAGCCAGTCGCCGTATCGCCCCCACTTGATGGTCTCGGGAAACCAGTGGGTCTGCGCGTTCTGCTCCAGCAGCTCCTGCTTGCGCTCGGTCGTGCGGATGTACCAGGACGGCTGCGCGTAGTAGACGAGCGGCGTGTGGCACCGCCAGCAGTGCGGATAGGAGTGCTCGTATGCCAGGTGACGGAACATCAGCCCGCGCTGCTCGAGGTCGGCGATCAGGGTCTCGTCGGCCTTCTTGAAGAACATCCCGCCGACCACCGGGACGTCGTCACCGAAGTGACCGTCGGGCCGGATCGGGTTGACCACGGGGAGGCCGTACCGGCGACAGGTCACGAGGTCGTCTGCTCCGAACGCAGGAGCCTGGTGCACGAGGCCGGTGCCGTCGTCGGTGGTGACGTAGTCCGCGAGCAGCACGTAGTGGGCATCGGGGATCTCGACGTAGTCGAACGGGCGCTCATAGCCGACGCGCTCCAGTGCCGATCCGGCGAGGGTCTCCAGAACGGTGACCTCGGCATCGCCGAAGATGGCGCCGATGAGCTCCCCGGCGACCACCAGCGTCTCGCCGTCCGTGGTCTGCACCACGGCATAGGTGGCGTCGGGCTTGACTGCGACGGCGGTGTTCGACACCAGAGTCCACGGGGTCGTGGTCCAGACCAGCAGGCTCACGCCGGGATGACGCTGGGCGAGTGCATCGTCGGCACGGACCGGGAAGCGAACGTAGACCGAGGGGTCGATCACCGTCTCGTAGCCCTGGGCGAGTTCATGATCCGACAGGCCGGTGCCGCATCGCGGGCAGTAGGGCGCCACGCGATGGTCCTGGGCGAGCAGGCCCTGGTCGAAGATCTGCTTCAGCGACCACCACACGCTCTGGACGTAGTCCTTGTCCATCGTCCAGTAGGCCCGGTCCATGTCGACCCAGTAGCCCATGCGTCGGGTCATGTCCGAGAACTCGTCCACGTGGCGCAGGACGGACTCGCGACAGCGCGCGTTGAACTCGGCGACGCCGTATGCCTCGATGTCCTGCTTGCCGCTGAACCCCAGCTCCTTCTCGACCGCGAGCTCCACCGGGAGGCCATGGCAATCCCAGCCGGCCTGGCGGGGGACGTAGTAGCCCTTCATCGTGCGGTAGCGGGGGAAGACGTCCTTGAAGACTCGGGCCTCGACATGGTGCGTGCCCGGGGTGCCGTTGGCCGTCGGCGGGCCCTCGTAGAAGACCCAGAGCGGCCGTCCCTCGCTCTGGGCGACGGAGGCCTCGAAGATGCGCTCGGCGTCCCACAGTGCCAGCACCTCGTGCTCCAGGGCAGGCAGGTCGACCTGCGCTGGCACGGCCCGGTACATGAGTCCTCCAGTGGCGGTCGGGGCACCGGCGGATGCCGGCCGTCCGGGATGCGTCCCGGCCCGACAGGATATCGGCGCGGCAGCCGGTGTGAGCGGGTGCATGGGCCTAGCATCTGGCGGATAGCACGGGGGCCGGCTGGGCAGGCGCACTGCAACCGAACGCGGTCGAAGCGGTCCGCGATGAACAGGGGAACTCATGGCCAAGGCAGCGACGAGGAAGGCTGCGCCGGTCAAGAAGGTCGCGCCGGTTAAGAAGGCCGCGCCGGCGAAGAAGGCTGCGCCGGTCA
>DMPC01000145.1:0-2248 GCA_003456155.1 Actinomycetota bacterium
ATGACCTCGTCACCCTGCGCGCCGCGCTTGAGGCTGAGGTCGCCGACGAGACCGCGCTGCGGGAGCGCCAGGACCAGGTCGACGCCCAGATCGCGGAGCTGATGGCCCAGCAGTCGGCGGCGGAGGAGCAGGCGGCGGTGGACGCTCCCCGGATCACGGCCGCGCAGGAGACATGGTTCAACCTCAACGGACTGCGCGAGCGCTTCCATGGGCTCACCCAGGTCGCCACCGAGCGTGTCCGGCATCTGCAGCCTGAGCCCGAGGAGGAGGAGAACGGTCGCGATCCCGAGCAGATCGAGGCGGAAGCCCGGGCGCTGCGTGCCGAGGAGTTCGACCTCGGCCGGCTGGCCGAGTCCTCCCGCGATCAGCTCTCCGGAGCCGAGACGTCCCGAATGGCCGCCGAGGCCGCCGCTGCGGCGGAGGAGCGGCGCATCGCCGAGGTCGAGCGCGCTGCGGCGGATCGCCGAGAGGGCTTGGCCAGGCTCACGGGCCAGGTCAATGCCGCACGGTCCCGGATGGAGGCGCGCACCGCCGAGATCGAGCGGCTGACGCGCCAGATCACCGAGGCCCGCGAGCGCGGCGAAGCGGCCCAGCAGGAGTTCACCCGGATCGAACTCGACGCGGCAGGCCTGGACGCGGGCGAGGTCGATCTCGATCGCGAGCATGAGCGAGCCGAGGCCGCCCTGATGGAGGCCGACGCCGACGTTGAGCGACTGCGCGGTGAGGATGCGTCCGCCGAGCGTCGGCGAGCCGCTCTGGCCGCGCGACTGGAGGCGCTCGCGATCGGTCTCGAGCGCAAGGATGCGGGTGCTCGCCTGACCAGGGTCGAGGATCGGCCCTCAGGCGTGCTCGGGCCGCTGGCCACCCTGCTCCACGTGGACCAGGGCGCTCAGACGGCGGTGGCTGCCGCGCTGGGCGATATCGCCAACGCTGTCGTCGTATCGGGGATGGATGCCGCGATGCAGGCAGTGGTGCTGCTCAAGCAGGAGGATGCGGGGCGAGCGGCGATCCTCGTTGCCGATGCGGAATCCGCTCGTTCACCCCGGCCTCCGGTGCGGGGAGCGGGACGCCCGCTGGTCGAGCTCGTGCGATGCGACAGCGCTCTTCAGCCGATCATCGAGCACCTGCTTGATCGCTGGATGCTCGTGGCGAGCCTGGGGGAGGCGGCAAGCCTGGCCGCGCATCATCCCGGACTGTCCTTCGTGACTCCCGAGGGGGACGTGCTCTCGTCGGGTGTGGTGCAGGGCGGTTCCACCAGTGCCCCGAGCCTGCTCGAGGCCCAGGCGGCCTACGACGAGACGGTGGCGGATCTCGCTGACGTCACGTCCTTGATCGAGCGCCTGCGCTTCGCGCTTGCGGCCGCCAAGGATGTCCAGCAGCAGGCAGCCGCGCGGGTGGAGGCGACTCTCTCCCGCCTGCACGATTCCGATGCCCGCATGGCCGCGGTGGCAGAGCAGCTGGGTCAGCTGGGGCAGGTCGCTCGGGCAGCCCTCGCGGAGGCCGATCGGCTCACGGCAGCGCGGTCGTCGGCGCAGACGGCGTTGGCGGCGGATCATGAGCAGCACGAGAGCCTGCGCACTCGACTCGACCACGCAGGCGCCGAGCAGCCGCTCGATGGCGGGGCCGACAATCGGGAGCATCTCAACGCGGCAGCCTCGGCCGCGCGTCGGCACGAGGTGGATGCCCGGCTCGCCCTGCGCACGGCAGAGGAGCGCATGGCAGCGGTGGGTGCCCGTGCGCAGCAGTTGGAACGCGCTGCCGAGAACGAGCGGCAGGCGCGAGCGGCGGCCCTCGAGCGTCGGGAGCGTCGGGCTCGGGAGCTGGTGGTGGCGCAGGCCGTGCTCGATGCGGCACGCGTGGTGTCGGGTCGCATCGACGCCTCGGTCGCCACGGCCGGGCGTGAGCGGACCATGCTGGAGCGTGTGGCCAAGGAGCGGGACACCCTGCTGGCCTCACTCCGCAGTGCCCTGCGGGAGCTCGCCGCGGAGGCAGATCGACTCAAGGACTCCGTCCATCGCGATGAGGTGGCGCGCGCCGAGCAGCGACTGCGCATCGAGCAGCTCGAGGAGAAGGTGCTCGAGGAGTTCGGGGTGGATCCCGAGGTCCTGCTCGAGGAGTACGGGCCGGAGCAGCTGGTGCCTCCGACTCCGCCCGTGCCGGGCGATGAACTGCCCGAGGACGCCGATGAGCCGCAGCCGTACCCCTTCGTGCGTGTGGAGCAGGAGAAGCGGCTGAAGGCGGCTGACCG
>DMPC01000145.1:2439-2947 GCA_003456155.1 Actinomycetota bacterium
CTCCTCGGCCGCGTGAATCCCCTGGCGCTGGAGGAGTTCTCCGCGATGGAGGAGAGGCACCGGTTCCTGAGTGAGCAGCTCGACGATCTCAAGCGCACCCGTGACGACCTTCTCGACATCGTCAAGGAGGTGGACGAGCGGGTGCAGCAGGTGTTCGCCGAGGCCTATGCGGAGGTGGAGCGCGAGTTCGAGGGCGTCTTCAGTCGCCTGTTCCCGGGCGGAGAGGGCCGACTGATCCTCACCGACCCGTCGGACATGCTCAACACGGGCGTCGATGTCGAGGCGCGGCCGCCGGGCAAGAAGGTGAAGCGGCTTTCCCTGCTCTCGGGCGGTGAGCGCTCGCTCACCGCGGTNNGCCTTCCTCGTGGCACTCTTCAAGGCCCGACCGAGCCCGTTCTATGTGCTCGATGAGGTCGAGGCCGCGCTGGACGACGTGAACCTCGGACGTCTCATCGACATCATCGCCGAGCTGCAGTCCACGTCCCAGCTCATCGTCATCACGCACCAG
>DMPC01000145.1:3177-6031 GCA_003456155.1 Actinomycetota bacterium
GATGCGCTCTATGGGGTGTCCATGCGCGGCGATGGCGTGTCGCAGGTGATCGGCCAGCGCCTTCGGGAGTCGGCGGCGGTCAGCGCCTAGCGGAGCAGCCCCGCCGCGCACCGCCGAGAAGCATCGAATGGTCGNNCGACCATTCGATGCTTCTCGGCGGTCAGGGGCGTGGTCAGGTGGATGGACTGCTGCGTCACGCGGCCGTGGCGCGAACGGCCTCGACGTCCCGGACCCCGGTGACGAGCCCGACGGCGATGAGGCCCTGCGCTGCCACGTAGGTGAGCATGACGAGTGCTGAGTGCAGGCTCGATGCCTCAAGCGGCCCGAAGGCCTCCAGGGCGATCAGGGAGTCGGAGATCACGAAGAGCCCGGCACCGGTGAACGTCACCCAGGCAGCCTTGCTCGGCACACGTCCGACCAGGTTCAGGGCAGACGCAGCCATGGCGAGGATCGCGATGCCGTAGACCGCCACGGGAATCCGTAGGGCGCCGGAAGTGGGCCACAGGATCGTGAGGAACACCACGTAGTAGGCGGCGAAGGCCAGCAGCAGCAGTCGCTTCTGCTCGACCAGTCCCCGGGCGGGCTCAGCGCTGAACTGGATGATGCTGCGGCGGAATCGGATGCCGCGGACGGACGTGAAGGCGGCCACCAGCAGGATCTGGGTCACGAGAAAGGCCCCGATGCCCAGTGCGAAGGCCAGGTCCGACGCGCCCATCAGGAGCAGGTCCCCGAACCAGGCGAACACCAGGGCGGCGAACAGCCATCGCAGCGGCGGGGTCCAGATTCGACGGGCCTCGACGATCAGCCAGCAGGCGAGCAGCGGCATGAGCAGAGGCTTGGTCAGTGCCGCGCCGTCGGTGTTGCCGGTCACGAGAGAGATGACGTTGAGCACGCCGAGCAGGACGTAGGCGGAGAGGAACGAGCGGCCGGCCATGCGGACCATCCTGCCGCGTCGAGGCGCGTGGAAGGATGCGTGGCATGGATTCGGTGCTGCTGTATGTCTTTGTTGCCGTCGTGCTCCTGCTCATCGTGGTGGTCGGGGGAATCGCCCTCCTGCGGCGTGGTCGTGCAGCCCAGATGCCGTCGCGTCCTCGGCCAGGCATCGACTACGCCCCCGGCGTGGGGGACGACGACTCCGTGCCGAGGGACACCCCCCGCCGGTCGATCGACGTCGTGGACGTCGGAGAGGCGCTCGCCCCCTCGCCTGACGTCACCGCGTCGGCAGGCGTCGAGGCCGGAATCGAGCCGGTCACGCAGGAGGACCTTGAGGGCCTGCTCGAGATCGAGGTGCCTGAGCCGGCCGTCGGTCGCATGCAGCGTCTGCGCTCCAGACTGGCCCGGTCGCAGAACGTCATGGGCCGCGGTCTGCTGGCCCTGCTGAGCAGAGACGTCATCGATGACGCCACATGGGACGAGGTGGAGGAGATCCTCCTGACGGCCGACCTCGGCGTGACTCCGACGCAGGAGCTGATGGAGCGACTGCGCACCCGCGTGCGTGTCGAGGGTGGCTCGGACGCAGCGCGCGTGCAGGCGATCCTTCGGGAGGAACTGCTTGCTCTCGTAGACCCGACCATGGATCGCCGGGTTCGGGACGAGCGCATGGGGGATCGCCCCGGCGTCGTGCTCGTCGTCGGCGTCAACGGCACGGGGAAGACGACGACCACAGGCAAGCTGGCCCGACTCGCCGTCGCCTCGGGGCAGACGGTGGTCCTGGGCGCCGCGGACACCTTCCGTGCGGCGGCGGCAGATCAGTTGCAGACATGGGGCGACCGAGTGGGGGCCGCCGTCGTTCGCGGACCCGAAGGCGGAGACCCGGCAGCTGTCGCCTTCGATGCGGTGTCCACCGCGGCAGCCGCCGACATCGACACGGTCATCATCGACACGGCGGGCCGCCTGCACACGAAGACCGGCCTGATGGACGAACTCGGCAAGGTGAAGCGGGTCGTGGAGAAGCAGTCGCCGATCGACGAGGTTCTCCTTGTCCTGGATGCCACGACAGGGCAGAACGGACTGGTGCAGGCGCGGGTGTTCGCCGAGGTGGTCGACGTGACCGGCATCGTCCTCACCAAGCTCGATGGCACGGCCAAGGGCGGCATCGTGGTAGCCGTGCAGCGGGAGCTGGGCGTGCCCGTCAAGCTGGTCGGTCTGGGGGAGGGGCCCGACGACCTTGCCGCCTTCGATCCGGTCACCTTCGTGGATGCGCTCATCACCGAGTGACCGAGCGGTCGCCGTAAC
Source organism: Actinomycetota bacterium (assembly GCA_003456155.1). Taxonomy (GTDB): domain Bacteria; phylum Actinomycetota; class Actinomycetes; order S36-B12; family S36-B12; genus UBA10649. Next base: position 5,413 of record DMPC01000145.1, read on the forward strand.
ACGCTGTTTACCGGGCGTGTCGTCCTGTCATCGGATGGAAACCCGAGGACCTGCTGGACGAAACCTTCTGTGGGAATGGTCTGCCTCGCGAGGTGATGGTCACCACTGGAGGGAGTACTCGCATGGAATCTGCGCTCAACACGGGTGACACCGCCTGGCTGCTCACGGCAGCCGCGTTGGTGCTGCTCATGATCCCCGGACTCGCCTTCTTCTATGGAGGCATGGTTCGGATGAAGTCCGTGCTGAACATGCTCATGATGGTCATGGGTGCGGTGTTCATCGTCGGCGTCCTGTGGGTCCTGTTCGGATACTCGATGGCTTTCGGCGACTCCTACGGCCAGGCCGGCCTACTGGGCAACATCACCCAGTACGCAGGACTCGAGGGCCTGATGACCGACAATCCCGAGGCCGTCTACCCCGCTATGGCGTTTGTCGCCTTCCAGGCGATGTTCGCGGCCCTGACCGTCGGTCTGGTGGCCGGAGCTGTCGCCGATCGAATGAAGTACGCCGCCTGGCTGGTGTTCGCAGCAGTGTGGGCCATCCTCGTGTACTTCCCTGTCGCCCACTGGGTGTTCAACCTCGCCGGTGACAACGGCGGCTGGATCTACAAGATGGGCGT
>DMPC01000145.1:6058-8677 GCA_003456155.1 Actinomycetota bacterium
CCCTGACCGTCGGTCTGGTGGCCGGCGCTGTCGCCGATCGGATGAAGTACGCAGCCTGGCTGGTGTTCGCGGCCGTGTGGGCGATCATCGTGTACTTCCCTGTTGCCCACTGGGTGTTCAACCTTGCCGGTGACAACGGCGGCTGGATCTACAAGATGGGCGTGATTGACTTCGCGGGCGGAACAGCGGTGCACATCAATGCCGGAATCGCCGGACTCGTGCTTGCCATCGTCATCGGTCGTCGCCTCGGCTGGCCGAGGACTCCGATGCGGCCGAACAACCTCACCCTGGTCATGATCGGTGCGGGTCTGCTCTGGTTCGGCTGGTTCGGCTTCAATGCCGGCTCTGCCACTGCGGCCAACAACGCTGCGGCGGTCGCCTTCCTGAACACCTTCGCCGCCACGTGCGCCGCGGCCATCGGCTGGCTGCTGACGGAGAAGATCCGGGATGGCCACGCGACGTCACTGGGGGCAGCCTCCGGCATCGTGGCCGGCCTGGTGGCCATCACGCCTGCCTGTGCATCCGTCAGTCCGCTGGGAGCCCTGGCCATCGGCCTCATTGCGGGTGTCCTCTGCGCACTCGCCGTGGGCCTGAAGTACCGGCTCAAGTACGACGACTCGCTTGACGTCGTCGGTGTGCACCTCGTGGGCGGTCTGGTCGGCACGCTCCTCGTCGGCCTCTTTGCCACGGAAGCGGCACCGACCGGCATCAATGGTCTCTTCTACGGGGGCGGCTTCGACCAGCTGGGCAAGCAGTTCGTCGGAGCCATCGCCGTCCTGGGCTACTCCCTGGTGGTGACGGCCATCATCGCCCTGATCATCAAGGCGATCATGGGCCTTCGGGTCACGGAGGAGCAGGAGATCACGGGCATTGACCTCGCCGAGCATGCTGAGTCGGCGTACGAACTGGGAGACTCGGGTGGCGGTGGCGCCTTCGCCGGCGTCGGACATGCTGCTCGCAACAAGGAGGTGCAGGCATGAAGCTCATTACGGCCATCATCAAGCCGTTCAAGCTGGAGGACGTGAAGACCGCACTGGAGAACCGGGGTGTGCACGGGCTGACCGTGTCGGAGGTCTCCGGCTTCGGTCGGCAGAAGGGGCACACCGAGGTCTATCGCGGTGCCGAGTACACCGTCGATCTCGTGCCGAAGGTGCGCATCGAGATCGTGGTAGAGGATGACGCGGCGGACGCTCTGGTCGACGCCATTGTCTCCGCTGCGCAGACCGGAAAGATCGGTGATGGGAAGGTCTGGGTGAGCCCGATCGAGACCATCGTCCGGGTCCGCACCGGTGAGCGTGGGGCAGACGCGCTCTAGGAGGAGAAGACGATGGATCCGCAGGAGTTCGCCTCCATGCGGGAAGAGGTGGCACGTCGCCCCGGGCTTGATGGCCCGGGGCGACGCGCTGCTCTGACCGCTGTTACCGACGCGTGGCTCGGGGTGCTCTTCGACAGAGCCCAGGCGTCGATCTCCCAGCCACTGTGCCTGGTCGCGGTGGGCGGCTACGGCCGGGGCGAACTCGCGATGGGCAGCGACCTTGACCTCGTGCTGCTGCATCGCACGGGCGAGGCCGAGGCTGCTCGTGCCGCCGAGGCGCTGTGGTATCCGGTGTGGGACTCCGGTGTGCGACTTGACCACAGCGTCCGGACGGCAAGCGAGGCGAGACGGGTGGCGGCGTCGGACGTTCGCGCGGCTCTGGGCCTGCTGGATGCCCGGGTGGTCGCGGGAGATCCGACCCTCGCCGAGCAGGTCACCTCGGGTGTTCTGGCGGATTGGCGCGCGATGGCCGAACGCCGGCTCCCCGAACTGCACGAGATGGTGAAGGAGCGCAGGGCGCGATTCGGGGAGCTCGGCCAGGTGGTGGAGCCGGACCTCAAGGAGTGCTACGGCGGTCTTCGCGATGCGACGATCCTGTCGGGCATCGCAGCCTCCTGGCTCACGGATGTGCCCCACACCGGATGGCAGGACTCCGTCGGCTTCCTGCTCGACGTGCGCGACAGCCTCCACCGGCTCACGGCCCAGCCGCGCGACACCCTGCTGATGCAGGAGCAGTCGGCCGTTGCGCAGGATCTCGTCGGCGTAGACGACCCCGATGCACTCCTGCGGGCGGTCTACGAGAGCGCCCGGACCATCGCGTACGCGAGCGACGTGGCCTGGCATCGAGTCGAGCGGCTGACGGCGGGCAGGTCGAAGTCGTCCTTCCGACCCCTGCGGCGGCGCGCGAGGGAACGGCTTCCGCTCGCAGAGGGGGTCGTTCTGCAGGACGGGGAGGCGGTCCTGGCGCTGGAGGCCAGGCCAGCCGAGGATCCAGGCCTGGCCATGCGTGCGGCGGCGTCGGCTGCCCAGGCCGGCATCCTGCTGTCGCCGCACACGGTCGGGCGGCTGGCGGTGGAATCGATCGCTCTGCCTGACCCCTGGCCGAGGGAATTGCGCGAGTCCTTCGTGTCGTTCCTCGGCTCGGGGCCGTCACTGCCTGCTGTGTGGGAGGCCCTGGACCATGCGGGCCTGATCGCGGCCTGGCTGCCCGAATGGCAGGTGGTCCGGTCCGCTCCGCAGCGCAACCCGCTGCATCGCTTCACGGTCGACCGGCACCTCGTCGAGGCGGTCGTCCAGGCCAGTGC
>DMPC01000027.1:0-165 GCA_003456155.1 Actinomycetota bacterium
TCGGCCTCGTCCCGCGCACGAACCGTGGGATCTTCGCGATCAACGAGCTCCCCGATCTTGTGGAGCGGATCCAGGTGGCGCTGCTGAATGTCCTCGAGGAGCGCGACATCCAGGTCCGCGGCTACAGCCTGCGGCTTCCCCTGGACATGATGATCGTGGCCAGCG
>DMPC01000027.1:575-1844 GCA_003456155.1 Actinomycetota bacterium
CGATCGACCAGCGCAGCGGGGTGTCGGCCCGCTTCTCCATCGCCTGCGTCGAGGAGCTCTCGGGAGCGGCCCTGCGGCGGGCGGCGATCACGGGTGACGACGAGCCGGTGGCCCGGGTGAGTGACCTTGTCGACGTGGTGCCGTCCCTGCGTGGCAAGGTCGAGTTCGACGTGTCGGAGGAGGGGTACGAGGACGAGGCCCTCGCCCTGCTCGCCCGTCAGGCTGTCGCGGACTCCTGGCGGGTGCACCTCGGCGGTCAGGCATCGCGCCCCTTCCTGACCCGACTCGTCGAGTGGTTCGACGAGGGCAACACGCTGGAGACTTCTGACGTGACGAGCTCGTCGGGCATCCTGGCGGCACTCGGGCCGATGGAGGGCCTCGGCTCCGTCGTCACCCTTGTCGAGCCGGACATGGCCGTGACTCCGGGCCTCGTCGCATCGGTGATGGAGTTCGCGGCCGAGGGGCTGTGGCTCACCCGACGGATCGACAAGGACGAGATCGAGGGGACCATCACCTACGGAAGCAGCCGACCGCCGGACGAGACAGGTGAGTTCGGGTCGTGAGCCCCGCGCGTCCGTACCGACGCGGCCGCTACGGAATGTTCCGCGGCGGTCCGGATCCGCTCGCCCGACGTCCTGACGCCGCGGCGGCCGTGGATGAGATCGGGTCGCGCATCCTTGCGGGGGAGTCGGTGCGCGATGCGCTCCGCAGCCTGCTGCGGGAGGGAAGTACGGGCCGTCGCGGGCTGTCCCAGCTGGCCCGTCAGGCCCAGCAGCGCCATCAGCAGCTCCGGAAGTCGGGAAGCATGGACGGCCTGCTGAGCGACCTGCGGGAAATGCTCTCCTCGGCCCTTGATGACGAGCGACGGGCTCTGTTCCCGGATCCCTCCGACGATGCCCGCTTCGCCGAGGCGATGCTCGATGCCCTACCCGACGATGTGCCCCGCGCCATGCAGGAATTGACGGACTACCCGTGGCGCTCGCCGGAGGCTCGGGAGACCTTCCGCCGGATGCAGGAGCGGCTGCGTCGCGATGTGATCGATCAGCAGTTCGCCGGCCTGACGAGGTCGGTCCAGGACATGTCTGACCCCGCAGCGCAGGCGGCTCTCGCCGAGATGATGAGTGACCTGAACGATCTGCTCGACGCCCACCGCGAGGGTCGGGCCACCGATGACGACTACCGGGAGTTCATCGACAGGCATCGTGACTTCTTCCCCGATGCGCCGGAGACCCTGGACGAGTTCATCGACGACATGGCCCGACAGTCCGC
>DMPC01000027.1:2100-2810 GCA_003456155.1 Actinomycetota bacterium
TCGGACATGGGCCTGCAGGAGCAGATGGCCCGGCTGCAGGAGAACCTGCAGTCCCTGCGCCCGGAGTTCGCGCGCGGCCGGGGCCCGTCCCTCTCGGGTCAAGAGTCCCTCGGTCTTCCCGATGCCACCCGGGCGCTCGCTGAGATGGCCGACCTCGAGGGCCTGCTGGCGCAGATGTCGGATGCGGACGCGATGTCCGACCTCGACCAGATCGATGCGGAGGCGCTGGAGCGCGCTCTCGGTCGCTCCGCTCGCGACGATCTCGAGGCCATGCAGCAGGTTCAGCGCGAGCTGGACTCGCAGGGATTCCTGACCGGTCAGGGTGATGCCCTGCGCCTGAGTCCGAAGGCCGTCCGCCGCATCGGCCGCACGGCGCTGCGTGCGGTGTTCGACCAGATCGAGGCTCATGATCGTGGCGACCACGGCATGCGCCGCACCGGGGCCGCCGGCGAGCCGACGGGCACGCACCGCCCGTGGCGCTTCGGTGACGAGGAGTCCATCGACGTCATCCGCACCGTGCAGAACGCCACCCGGCGCCGGGTGGCGACGCACGGTGGCCCGTCACTCGAGCCGGGCGACTTCGAGGTCGCCGAGACCGAGACCGTCACGAGGGCTGCCGTGGCTCTCCTTGTCGACCAGTCGTTCTCCATGGTCATGAACGACACGTGGAGCGCAGCGAAGACGATGGCGCTCGCTCTGCACTCGCTGAC
>DMPC01000125.1:0-2127 GCA_003456155.1 Actinomycetota bacterium
ACTGGACGAGCAGGCGGCGAGCAGTGCGGCGGTGGCGAGTACGGCGATGCCGGCGACGGCGCGGCGGGGGAGTCGAGTGCTCATGCCTCGACGGTAACGATAATGAAAATGAGTGTCAATCCCGCCCGGGGCTCAGAATCGGCCGAGGAACTTCAGCACCACGATGGCGGCGAAGGCCACCACGACCAGACCGCGGAAGAACCGGGAACCGGGGGTGAGGGCGGGCCAGGAGAGGGCGGTCAGCCACGTGAGGAACACCCACACGAGGAGCAGGAGGATGCCGCCGAGCCAGGCCCAGGAGTCCCGCAGGAGCAGGCCACCGAGCAGCAGGACCGCCGGTGCCACCACGATGATCCAGCGCGGCATCGCGTGCAGTCGCGCGAGCAGCGGCAGGCTCACGCGCTCGAGCGCCCCGCGCCCACCGGGGGAGGAGGAGGGCGCCTTGCGAGGGGCGGAGGCACCGGACGCCGGCCCGCTGGGGCCCCGGACGCCCTTGGGTGTCCGGTCTCTTCCGTTCGACTGGCCTGCCATGAGTCTCCCCGGGGACGGACTACCGTTCGTGACGTGTCCCACCCTAGCCCGAGCGGTCACTCGGACCATCTGGTCGTGATCAGTCGGTTCATGGTGCCGGCGGCCGAGCGCCCCGGATTCCTGGCCGCGATGGACGATGCCCTGGTCGCTCTCGCCTCCCAGCCCGGCTGCCATGCGGTGTCGCTGGGCCAGTCGACCGACGATCCGCTGCTGCTGCTCCTGCGCTCGGAGTGGGCCGGCATCGGTGCCTACCGGCGTGCGCTGTCCTCGTGGGAGGTCAAGACGCAGGCTGTCCCTGTGCTCTCGCGGGCCATCGACGAGCCGAGCGCCTTCGAGTCGGTGCGTCAGTGGGACGGTGAGCGCATCGTCTCCACGACCGCGGGCCTGGCGGCGGATGCCGATCAGGTGAGCCTGGGTCATGCGGCTGGTCCGGACATCGCTCCGCTGCCGTCATGAAGGAGTTCGCCAGTCTCTTCGCTGCGGGCGTGGCCCTGGGGGAGCGGCTCGCGGCGACCGCGGACATCGAGGGCGCGTCTGTCCTTGTTCCCGTCCTGCCCAACGGGGTGCCCGTCGTCCTGGGGATTCGCTCGGTGATCGACCTGCCGATCGTCGCTCTGCCGGTGAACCGTTCCGCCGAGGGAGTGGCGGCGGAGCCGGTCGAAGGTCTCGCGGGCCGCACCGCGATCGTCGTGGATGACGGCGTCGAGACGGGAACGGTGGCTCGTGCTGTCGCTCCGGTGATGCGGGCCAGTGGCGTCACGAGTCTTGTCCTAGCCGTGCCGGTGTGCCCGAGGGAGGCCAGTGCGGATCTTGCTCTCCGATACGACGCCATCGTCGCCGTCTCGCGGCCGATGGTCAGACGAAGCCTGGCGTGGCACTTCGAGGACTTCGACACGATCTCCGTCGACGAGGCTCTTCGACTGCTGGCCGAACTGCCCTCCTAGACTGGCCGGATTATGGCCAGTGATCGCGTCGATGCCGTCGTCAACCTCTCCAAGCGCCGCGGGTTCGTCTTCCCGTCCTCGGAGATCTATGGAGGAACCAGGTCCGCCTGGGACTACGGGCCGCTCGGCGTGGAGTTGAAGGAGAACGTCCGCCGCCAGTGGTGGCAGGCCGTCGTGCGCGGCCGTGACGACGTCGTCGGCCTGGACTCCTCGGTGATCCTCGCCCCGCAGGTCTGGGAGGCATCGGGTCACGTCAACGCCTTCGTCGACCCGCTGACCGAGTGCCGCAAGTGCCACAAGAGGTGGCGTGCCGATCAGCTGATCGAGTCCTATGCCGAGAAGCACGGGCAGGAGCCGGCCCGAGGCCTCGCGGACATCGTCTGCACCAACTGCGGAACGACGGGTGATTTCACCGAGCCCCGGGACTTCAACGGCATGCTCCGCACGACCGTCGGGCCGGTCGAGGACGCGGGGGCCGTCCACTACCTGCGTCCTGAGACGGCCCAGGGCATCTTCGTGAACTACCTGAACGTCATGAACGCCGCCCGCAAGAAGCCTCCGTTCGGCATCGGCCAGACGGGAAAGAGCTTCCGTAACGAGATCACGCCGGGGAACTTCATCTTCCGGACCCGTGAGTTCGAGCAGATGGAGA
>DMPC01000125.1:2323-5080 GCA_003456155.1 Actinomycetota bacterium
AGTTCTTCGTCAAGCCCGGCACCGATGAGGAGTGGCACGAGTACTGGATGCAGCAGCGCTGGGACTGGTACGTCGATCTCGGGCTTGACCCGGAGAACATGCGCTTCTTCGAGCATCCGCAGGAGAAGCTGAGTCACTACTCCAAGCGCACGGTCGACATCGAGTACCGCTTCCGTTTCGCGGGAAGTGAATGGGCCGAGCTCGAGGGGATCGCCAACCGGACCGACTTCGACCTCACCACGCACGGCCAGCATTCGGGCACCGACCTGTCCTACTTCGATCAGGAGACCGAGGAGCGCTGGGTCCCGTTCGTCATCGAGCCCGCGGCAGGGCTCACCCGTGCGGTGCTCGCCTTCCTGCTCGATGCCTACGACGAGGACGAGGCGCCGAATGCGAAGGGTGGGGTCGACAAGCGGACGGTGCTGCGCCTCGACCCGCGTCTGGCACCGGTCAAGGTGGCCGTGCTGCCGCTGTCGCGCAACGAGAAGCTGACTCCGGCGGCCAAGGAGCTCGCTGCCTCGCTGCGGCGACGCTGGAACATCGAGTTCGACGACGCCGGGGCTATCGGTCGCCGGTACCGCCGCCAGGATGAGATCGGAACGCCGTTCTGCGTGACGTTCGACTTCGACTCCCTCGATGACGACGCCGTGACCGTCCGCGAGCGCGACTCGATGCAGCAGGAGAGGATCGCGATCGACGACCTCACCGGGTGGCTCGCGGCGCGGCTTCCTGCCTGCTAGTCAGGCCGATCGACCGGGCAGGGCGCGGTCAACGGGCTGCCGCATTCCGCACACTCGGCATCGAGGTAGTAGCCGGCGATCTCGTAGTCCTCGAAGACGGCTCGGATGGTGAAGACGTTGCTGCCGCATGCCAGGCACTCGTTGGTCGGCAGACCCCGCTGGTCGAGTGTTGCGGTGCCCGCACCGTGATCGCGCTGCATCGTCAGGAGTCTGCGGCGGCGCGCTTGAGTGCCTGCCCAGCGGAGACCTTGACGGCCTTGCGTGCCGGGATGGTGAGCGATTCGCCGGTCTTGGGATTCCGGCCCTCGCGAGCGCTGCGCTGCACGACCTCGAGGGTGAGGAAGCCGGTCAGGGAGACGCGTTCGCCCGCGCTGATGGCCTCGGTGATGGCCGACTGGATGCCGTGGAGGGCCTGTTCCACCTGGTCAGCGGTGAGGCCGGTCCTCGTGGCGGCGGCGGCGATCAGCTCCGAGCGGTTCATGTGTCTCCTTAATGATAATGACTCCCGTTAGAGAGACCGTAGCAGAGACAGGGTCGGATGTCAGCAGGCGCCTCGGGTGGTGCTCGAGCGCCGGCTGACAGGAGCGGACTGGTTCCCGAGCAGGCACAGCACCCGGTCACCCTCAGGCACCACCGCGGAGGGCGCAGGCCCTCGCTGGGACCGCGACACGAATGCTGCGGCACGCCCGTCGACACCCGTCACCCCGGAGTGAGGTGTCGGGCGCGGATCGGTGTCAGACGGGTCGTCGACGTGGATCGTCGGTGTGCCCGATGGCCACGACAGTGCCCGGCGATGCGACGCTCAAGTCTTGGGTTCGGCTTTCGGTGGCGCATACCCCTCGGACTCCACGCGAGCGGCATTCCTCGGCAGCAGCAGGCTGGTCAGCAGGCCGAGCAGGACGAATCCTCCGGCGACCCAGGCAACCATGCGGATGGCACCGGCAAAGCCCTCCGATGCTCCCTCGACGAGGACATCTCCTTCGGGCGCGCTCGCGAGGGAGGGAATCGCCTGCCCTGCGCTTGACGAGACCGCCTGTTCGACCTGCGTCGCCTGGGCTGGGGGAATTCCCCGGTCCTCGAGCTCGCCGGTGATTCCGCTGAATCCGAAGAGCAGGGTCGCGCCGATGATCGCGGTGCCGATGGCCGCCCCGACCTGGCGTGAGGTGGACTGCACCGCGCTGCCCTGGCCGGACTCCGCGACCGGAACCTCGCTGAGGATGACGCCGGTCAGTTGGGCGGTGGCGAAGCCCACGCCCATGCCGTAGAGGAACAGCCACGGTGCCATCTGCCAGCCGGTCACCGAGGTGCCGAGCGAGAAGCCCAGCGCAACGATGCCCACGGCCTCGAGCAGCATGCCCAGCTGCAGGACCCGCACCGGGCCCATCCGCTGGGAGAGCGGAGCGCCCAGCCCGGAGGCCACGAATGAGCCGACGGCGAGGGCGAGCAGGATGACGCCCGTCTCCAGCGCGGAGTACCCGCGAACAGCCTGCAGGAACAGGGGGAGGGCGAACAGCAGCCCGAACTCTCCGAGACTGACGATCAGGGCGACGAAGTTCCCTGCACCGAAGGTGCGGATCCGGAACAGACGAAGGTTGACGACGACGACCCGACCCGCCCGCAGCCGGCGGATCTCCACGACCACGAAGAGCACGATGGCGAGGACGCCGAGCACGGCAGCGACGAAGACGATCGAGACGCCGGTGAAGGGCCACTCCCAGCCGGCAGCCGAGAACGTCGCGGTCGGGGTGAACCAGCCGTAGCGCTGACCCTCGATCAGGGCGAAGACGATGCCCACCAGGCCAAGGGTGATGAGAGTCGTGCCGGGGACGTCGATGCCCTTGGGTCCGCCGACCTCACGCGTCTCGGGCACCGTCAGAAGCACGCCGATGATCACGATCACGCCGATGGGAACGTTGATGAGGAAGGCCCAGTGCCAGGAGGCGTTCGTCGTCAGCCAGCCGCCGACCAGCGGCCCCAGGGCCGCCATGCCGCCGATGGTGCCTCCCCAGACGGCGAA
>DMPC01000147.1:0-3316 GCA_003456155.1 Actinomycetota bacterium
TGATGAACCAGCTCATCACGGGCGGCTACACCACGACGGCCGATGCCATCGGCAACGGGATGCTTCTCCTGCTCGAGAACCCCGACCAGATGGCCCTCCTGCGCCGGGAGCCGGCGCTGGTGCAGAACTTCGTGCATGAGGTGATGCGGCACAGCACATCGGTCCAGGGACTGTTCCGGCGCACGACGCGCGATGTCACGCTCAATGGCGTCGACATTCCCCAAGACTCGATCCTGCATATCCGCTACGGCGCCGCGAACCGTGACCCGGAGACGTTCCCGCAGCCCGAGGCTTTTGATATCACGCGCGAGAACGCGAGCAAGAACCTCGCCTTCTCGCGCGGACCGCACTTCTGCGTGGGTCAGCCGCTCGCGATCCAGGAGATGGTCGTCGGCTTCCAGAAGGTCCTCGAACGGATGGACGACATCGCGTTGGTCCCGGGATTCGTTCCGCAGCGAGCGCCGGGCTTCTTCCTGTACTCCCTGACCTCGCTTCCCCTCACCTTCACGAGGGCGTGAGGACAAGGGCCGGGGAACGGACCCCGTGCCGACATCGTGGAGCGGGTGACGAGAATCGAACTCGCACTGTCAGCTTGGGAAGCTGATGTTCTGCCATTGAACTACACCCGCGTGGGGCAGCAGCCTACCTCGCATGGGAGGGCAGGACTACGGGCGGCCCTTGCCTCGGATCATGCTGACGACGGCAGCGATCGCCGATCCGATGAGAATCACGATCAGGCCGATCCAGAGCACCACGTAGGCCCCGAGGTCGACTCCGAACGGGTTGAGGATCCAGTCCAGCATGATGTGCCCCCCGAGAGTGTCGTGTCGGAATCAGTGTGACGGCCGGGTCTGACGTCCGGACGCCGCCCGACTGGGATCCGGCGTGGGAAGGACATGCGGGATGACGCCGACCAGATGCTGCATCCAGTCCACGACCCAGACCGCGATCAGCAGGTCACGAGCGTCCCCCGTCGTGGGAAGAGGCGTGAGCGTCGGCAAGGTGAGGGTGGGCACCGCACTGAGACTCCCCGGCTCATGGGAAGACGGGTCGATGCGATCCGCGAGCGCCGCCCAGCATCGACTGCTCTCGTCCCGCGCGGCGTTCAGTGACTGCTGCAGGCTGGGGTGATCGGCTCCGAGGGGGTAGGTGCGGGTGAAGTCCCCGACGAGTCGGGCCACGGTCTCGACGAGCACGGCGAGGTTGAGTGCCGGGATCCACTCGCGCACCTCCTCGGCCGGTCCTCGCTGCACGGTCGCGACGTCGAAGGTCTCGCCCGTGCGGTAGATCTCCCCGAGCGCGGCGGCGCGCAGCCTGGGCAGCTCGGCCTGCGCGGACGTCTCACCGAAGGCGGTGACGGCGGCGTCGAGGTGCGCGGTCGACGCACGGATCGATGCGGCGAGGCGCGTGCGGAGGTAGGCGGCGGCGCCCCGAGGCCACAGGAGCAGTCCGACGACGAAGGCCACGGCGGCACCGATGGCGATGTCCTCGATGCGCACGAGGCCGATCGCAGGATCCGGCGGCCAGTTAAGGATGCCGAGAGCCACGAGCACCATGGCCGTGAAGGCCGCCTGCCCTGAGGGGAAGTTGACGGCCGACCCCGCCCAGGCCGCGGCGAAGGTCAGTAGCGGCAGCAGGATCCACAGGCCCAGAGGTCGTGAGTCGACGAGGGCGATGAGCCCCAAACCGATGAGCACCCCGGCGGCCGTGCCGACGATGGCGAGGAGGGCGAACTTCCGCGTGCCCACCGCGTCGAACCGCAGGACGGAGATGACGGCGAGCAGCACCCAGAATCCGTGATCGACGCCGGTGAGGCTCATCACCAGGACGCCGAGGCCGAGACCGACGGCGCTGCGGATCGCATTGCGCATCCACGGGCTCTGCCCGTTCCACTGGGCGGCGATCATGCGTCGTGCCGACCTCGTCGGAATCGGCGGCTGCACGGCGAGGTCCTCGACGTCCCCGCCGTTCGCCACACGGGCCATCTCGACCATCCGTTCGACGAGCAGCGCGAAGATGCGCATCTGGTGCTGGGAGGCGATCTCACCGGAGACGTCCTCGGGTGACATTCCCTGCGAGGTTGCCTCCATGGCCCACCGATCGATCCCGTCACTCATCGAGGATCGGGCCTGATCCACTGCCTTGGCGCTGATGAGGAGTGTCGGATCCGCCATAGCCCGCGCGAGGTCCTCGAGGGCGGTGACGATCGCGTTCGCCAGCTCCTGGCGAGGCGGGAACGGAGGGGACGTGACGGCCGGGGGAGGTGTCGTGGCCGCCTGGTCCACGAGAAGCCGCACACTGGCCAACTGGTTCGACAGGATGCTCAGCATCCCGTCGCGCGCCGTGACGCCCTGGGTGCGGAATGGCTGATCGGCCAGGCAGGCGGTCATGGCGTCCACGGCGACGTCGAAGTCCCGCACGTGCCCGGCGAGCGCGGCCTCGTCCCGCTCCCCGACCCAGGCGGCCTTGGCTGCCAGCGATGCCGCGGTGAACGCCTCGTCCATCGCCGGACGCGCGGTGAGTCGCACGCGGCGCGGAAGGATGAGGAGGGCCGTCAGCGTGCTGACGGCGACGGCGACCCACCAGCCAAGGAGGTAGTCGGGCAGGTCGGCGGCGGGTCCACCGACGCACACCGCGAGCACATAGAGGAGGAGCACGGCACCGGAGCCGATGGACACGGCACCGCGGAAGATGCTCAGGAAGGTGAGGGCGAAGGCCACGATGGCGGTGACGCCGACGGCTGTCGGGAGCGTCAGTGAGGCGGCCCAGCCGACGACGAGCGCGAGGCTGCCCCCCACGCCGGTGAGCAGGTAGGCGCCGAGCCGTGCCCGGATCGACCCCGCGAAGTCGGAGTTGATGAGCAGGCCGACCGTGCCGAAGACGGCGAAGATCGCTCCCGTCCTGTCGGCCAGCGGGAACATGACGAGCGCGATGGTGGCCGGCATCGCCACGGCTGCGCGGATCGCACGTCGCGTCGCGATGAGGTCAGGATCATGCGCACGCAGGGCCACTCGGCGAATCTAGTCCGGTAGCCTCGGGCCGTGCTGCTCTCCGACCGCGACCTCAAGGCCGAGATCTCCTCCGGGCGGGTGGGTGTCGAGCCCTACGCCGAGACGATGATCCAGCCGTCCAGCATCGATGTGCGCCTGGACCGCTGGTTCCGGGTCTTCGAGAACCACAAGTACCCGCACATCGACCCGAGCATCGAGCAGCCCGACCTCACCCGGCTGCTGGAGCCCGAGGGCGATGAGCCCTTCGTGCTCCATCCGGGGGAGTTCGTCCTCGGCTCCACCTATGAAGTGGTGACGTTGCCGGA
>DMPC01000147.1:3566-3733 GCA_003456155.1 Actinomycetota bacterium
GGCTTCATCGACCCCGGCTTCAGTGGTCACATCACCCTCGAGCTGTCGAATGTCGCGACCCTGCCGATCCTGCTCTACCCGGGCATGAAGATCGGGCAGCTGTGCCTGTTCCGCCTCTCGTCACCGGCCGAGCATCCGTACGGCTCGGAGAAGTACGGATCGCGGTA
>DMPC01000147.1:4112-4504 GCA_003456155.1 Actinomycetota bacterium
CTCGACATCAAGGACGTCCGTCATGTGAACGTGGAGTTCTATACCGATGCCGGGGAGACCCTTCCCGAACCGGTGCTGATCGGCCAGCCGCCCTACCTCGCCGATCTCGCGGGCAAGCGGGTCCTGGTCGCCGATGACGTGGCCGACACCGGCGCCACCCTGCAGTTCGTGCGCGCGATGCTCCCTGAGGACGCCATCGTCCACGTGGCCGTCCTCTATGAGAAGCCGGGTACGACCTACGCGCCGGATCTGGCGTGGCGCTCCACGGATCGATGGATCCGCTTCCCGTGGATCCAGGTCCCTCCCGTGCGCATCGCGGAGGCCGGTCGATCATCGGTCTGACCGTGAACGTGCGCCGAGCCCGCCGGGCGAGGATCATGCGGGGGGTGAGG
>DMPC01000053.1:0-356 GCA_003456155.1 Actinomycetota bacterium
CGGTTCCCCGGGGTCGACATCGAGGTGGAGGTGGACTCCCTCGACCAGCTGGACGAGGTCCTGGCCGCGGGAGCGGACCTCGTCCTCCTCGACAACTTCTCCCCCGAGGAGATGCGCGAGGCGGTCCGTGTCACGGCAGGCCGTGCTCGGCTCGAGGCCTCAGGTGGACTCTCCCTGGACGTCGCCGCCGAGGTGGCCGCCACGGGCGTGGACTACCTTGCCGTCGGAGCGCTCACCCACTCGGCCCCCGTGCTCGACATCGGTGCCGACCTGCGTCAGGAGTCCTAGTGCTGCTCGCGATCGACGTCGGCAACACCAACACCGTCCTCGGCATGTTCGAGGGCGATGACCTGCGC
>DMPC01000053.1:571-14298 GCA_003456155.1 Actinomycetota bacterium
GATGCCCGCACCACGGCGGACGAGATCGCGCTGGTGTTCCGCGGCCTGCTCGCGGACGCGGACGACGTGACCGGCATCGCGCTGTGCAGCACGGTTCCGTCCGTCCTTCGCGAGATGCGGACGATGCTGGACCGGTACTACGGAGATGTGACGACCGTCATCGTCGAACCGGGGACGAAAACTGGTGTGCCCGTGCTGACCGACAATCCGAAGGAGGTCGGCGCCGACCGGATCGTCAACACGATCGCGGCCCATCACCTCTATGGCGGTCCCTGCATCGTGGTCGACTTCGGCACGTCGACCAACCTCGATGTCGTATCGGCGAAGGGCGAGTTCCTGGGAGGCGCCCTGGCTCCGGGGATCGAGATCTCGCTCGATGCGCTCGCATCCCGGGCGGCCCAGTTGCGCAAGGTGGAGCTCGTTGCTCCCCGATCCGTCATCGGGAAGAACACCGTGGAGGCGCTGCAGTCCGGGGCGCTCTACGGCTTCGCCGGCCAGGTCGACGGCCTCGTCGATCGCATCATCGAGGAGATCGGTGACGTGACGGCGGTCATCGCCACCGGGGGGCTAGCCCCCATCGTCGTCCCGGAGTCGCAGACGATCACGCATCATGAGCCCGACCTGACCTTGGTGGGCCTTCGACTGGTGTTCGAGAAGAACGTCGACTAACGGGCGTTGTAGCCCGACACCAGCGCTGTCACGGCTGCGAGGCCGTGGACCCGGCCTGAGGTGCGCGGCAGGATCAGCGTCCGGATCCCCAGCGAGGCGGCGCCCCCGTCATCGTGGGCGTTGTCGCCCACCATGAGCACCGCCGATGCTGGAAGCCGAAGCGCATCGAGGGCCACCCCGAAGATGCGTCGATCGGGCTTGACGAACCCGACCTCGTACGACAGCACGATCTCGTCGTACCAGCCCGTCAGTCCCTCTCGGTCGAGCACGGTTCGGATCGGGACACCGGCGTTCGAGAGCAGGCAGGTGCGGATACGCGCCTGGCGCAGTTCCGTCAGCATCGGGACGACGTCCGCGTAGGCCTGCCACGTCTCGAGCATGGACGAGTAGAGGGCCTCGGCCAGGGAGCGGTCGACACCCGGACCCGCGTCGATGAGTTCATGGAAGACCCGGGAGTGAGCTTCGAACGAGAGGTCGCGCGTGCTGAGCGGATCGCTGATGCGCGCGCCCTCCCAGATCCGGTCGAGAAAGGCGATCAGGTCCCGTCGACCCGACTCGGTCAACGAGTGGGGCGCGATCGCAAGAGCGGCATCGAGCCAGGCCGTGGCGTCCCCCTGGTCGACCAGGGTCGAGTGGATGTCGAAGATCACGCCCCGGATCGGCTCCGGTGTCGGCCAGTCCGCCGTGGTCCCGGGGTCGTTGGTCATGCGTGCAGCCTACGAGGCATAGCCTTGTGCACCGTGACGAGCGATGCGGTGACCCCGGACCCGGATGAGGACCTGCCTGAGCAGATGCGCATCCGGCGGGAGAAGCGCGAGCAGCTCGCTGCGCGGGGCAAGGAGCCCTACGCGATCGGTCTGCCCATCACCACCACCATCGCTGCCGTCCGCGCCGCGCATCCGGATCTCGAGCCGGACGTGTCGACCGGTGAGCAGGTGGGGATTGCCGGACGCATCATCTTCCTGCGCAACACCGGGAAGCTCTGCTTCGCGACGCTGCGTGCCGGTGACGGCACGGAGCTCCAGGCCATGCTCTCCCTCGCGAAGGTGGGTGAGGAGGAGCTCGAGGCCTGGAAGGACCTGGTCGATATCGGTGATCACGTCTTCGTGGCCGGAGAGGTCATCACGAGCAAGCGTGGCGAGCTGTCCGTCATGGCGGACGAGTGGCGCATGGCGGCCAAGGCCCTCCGCCCGCTGCCGGTTGCGCACAAGGCGCTGAACGAGGAGACGCGGGTGCGTCAGCGCTATGTCGACCTCGTTGTCCGGCCTGAGGCGCAGCAGGTGGCGCGGACCCGCGTCGCAGTGGTCGCGTCGGTGCGCAGGAGCCTGTCGGAGCGCGGGTTCCTCGAGATCGAGACGCCGATGCTGCAGACGATCCACGGTGGTGCGGCCGCACGACCGTTCGTCACGCACTCGAACGCCTTCGACATGGACGTGTATCTGCGAATCGCGCCGGAGCTGTTTCTCAAGCGCGCGGTCGTCGGAGGTCTCGAGCGGGTGTTCGAGGTGAACCGCAACTTCCGCAACGAGGGTGCCGATCGTACGCACTCTCCGGAGTTCACGATGCTGGAGTTCTACGCCCAGTACCTCGACTACCAGGACGTCGCCCGCATCACCCGGGAGGTGTACCAGGAGGCGGCACTCGCCGCGACCGGTTCGCTCTCGGTGGAGCATCCCGACGGCACCGTGCTGGACCTGTCAGGAGACTGGCCGCAGATCGACCTTTACGAGTCGCTGTCGACCGCGATCGGCGAGCAGATCACCCCGGCGACGAACCGAGACCGGCTCGTCCGACTGTGCGAGGAGCGGGAGATCGGCTTCCATCCGACGGCCGTCCCGGGCAAGCTGGCCGAGGAGCTCTTCGAGTTCCACGTCGTCCCCACTCTGGTCGACCCGGTGTTCGTCATGGACTATCCGGTCGACACCTCACCGCTCGTGCGCGGTCATCGCACCAAGCCCGGCGTGGTCGAGAAGTGGGACCTCTACATCAACCGGATGGAGTCCGGAACCGGCTACTCCGAGCTGGTCGATCCGGTGATCCAGCGTGATCGCCTGATGGAGCAGGCTGCGCTCGCGGATCGCGGTGACGACGAGGCGATGCATCTCGACGAGGACTTCCTGCGCGCGATGGAGCACGGCATGCCGCCCATGGGCGGCGTCGGGGTCGGCGTGGATCGCATGCTCATGGCCCTGACCGGGCTGGGGATCCGGGAGACGATCCTCTTTCCGCTCGTCAAGCCGGGGCAGTCATGAGCAGCGGCATCATCGTCCGGCCGGCGCGCACGGCTGACGTCCGTGCGATCCGGTCGCTGATCGACTTCTACTCCCCGGACGGCCGGCTGCTGTCCAAGGCGACGGTCACGCTCTTCGAGGACATCCTCGAGTTCCTCGTCGCCGAGGTCGAGGGTGAGGTCGTGGCGTGCGGTGCGCTGCACGTCATGTGGGAGGACCTCGCTGAGGTGCGCACCCTCGCCGTCGACCCGGCTCGTGCGGGTCAGGGCATCGGCTCGGCGGTGCTGAGCGCCCTGATGGATCGGGCCCGGGAAGTCGGCGTGAAGCGTGTCTTCTGCCTCACCTTCGCCGTTCCCTTCTTCGCGCGTCATGGTTTCGTCGTGATCGACGACACCCCGATCGATCATGACGTGTACCAGCAGCTGCTCCAGTCGTACGACGAAGGTGTCGCGGAGTTCCTCGGCCTGGAGCGGGTCAAGCCCAACACCCTCGGCAACCATCGGATGCTGGCCTCCCTGTGAGAGTCCTGCTCGCGGGCATCCTCGCCTCGGCTCTCTCGCTGGGGATGGTCGTGGCCGGCGGCGCCTCGGCCGGTGCCGCCCCGGATTCCGACCGGGCCGCGCCGCTCGAGGGACGGCTCATCCTGCTCGATCCTGGGCATCAACTGGGGAACTCCAACCCCCGGTTCGCCCGCCAGATGGCCCAGAAGCGGTTCAACGGCACGACGGTGAAGGGCTGCAACACCACGGGGACTGCCACGAACGCCGGTTTCCCCGAGGCGACGTTCACCTGGAGGGTCGCCCTGCGCTTGAAGCAGCTCCTGGAGGACGAGGGCGCCACGGTGGAGATGACGCGCAGCAGCAACTCACGAGATGTCTGGGGTCCCTGTGTGTGGGATCGCGCAAAGCAGGCGAACCGCATCGGTGCGGACGCGATGATCAGCATCCATGCCGATGGCTCGTCCCCGGGCAATCGTGGCTTCTTCGTCCTCGCACCCGGAGTGGTGAAGGGCTGGACCGAGGACGTCGTGAAGCCGGGGCGTCGACTGGCGTCGTCGATGATCGAGGGGATGACGCGAGCGGGTGCCCCTGCGTCGAACTACATCGCTGACCAGTTGATGATCTCGACGAACACCACGGGCCTGAACTTCAGCAATGTGCCGACAGTGACGGTGGAGCTCGGAAACATGCGCAATGCGTCGGATGCACGGCGGATGAGCAGCCGGAGCGGGCAGCGTGACTACGCGGCATGGCTCCTTGCAGGCCTGCAGCACTACTTCTCCCGGGGCTGATCCTCGGGGTCGAAGGCACCGAGGAGCGTCCGCAGCAGTGCGACCATCTGCTCCTGTTGCGAAGTCGGCAGCACTGCCAGGATGCCCTGCTCGCGCGTGACGAGGTCGGCGAGAGCGGAGTCGACGCAGGCGCGGCCGGTAGGGGTGAGCACGACCCGGACGCCTCGACGATCCTGCGGGTCCGGCTCACGTCGGACGAGGCCGCGGGTCTCGAGCCGATCGATGCGATTGGTCATCGTGCCGCTGGTCACCAGGGTCTGTGCCCCGAGCTGGCCGGGGGAGAGCGCATAGGGCGACCCGGAGCGGCGCAGCGCGGCCAGGACGTCGAACTCCCAGGGCTCCAGCGCATGGGCGGCGAAGGCCTGCCGTCGTGCGGTGTCGAGGTGCTGGGCCAGACGCGTGACCCGGGAGAGCACCTCCAGGGGAGCGACGTCGAGGTCGGGGCGCTCGCGCTGCCAGGCGGCGACCAGCGCATCGACCTCGTCCGTCATGACCTCATGCTAGGCGAGACTCTCGACGTCAAGATTCATCGAGGACGAGAATCTTGACGATCGCGGTCAGTGGCGCGGGGCGCGGACGTTCCGGGGCCGGGTCTCCAGGCCCTGCAGCCCATTCCAGGCGAGGTTGACCAGATGGCCGACGACCTCCTCCTTGCGAGGCTTGCGCACGTCGAGCCACCACTGCCCCGTCTGGGCGACCATGCCGACGAGCATCTGCGAGTAGAGCGGCGCCCACTTCGTCGGAAGGCCGTGCGCCTTGAACTGACCGCCGAGGAGATCATCCACCTGCTCGGCGACATCGACGAGCAGTCCGGCGAAGGTGCCGCGGCTGGCGGTGTCTCCGCCGCCCGGGGCCCTGGCGACGGGGGTGTCGCGGACGAGGATCCGGAAGCCGTCGGGATCACGGTCGATGAAGTCGAAGAGGGCCATGCCGGCACGCTCGAGGAGCTCTCGGGGGTGGACGACGGCATCATCACCGGGGGTGGGGGCGAGGGCAGCTGCTATCGAATCGAGCAGGTAGCCCATCTCGCGATCGACGACGACGGCGTACAGACCCTCCTTGCCGCCGAAGTGCTCGTAGACGACGGGCTTGGAGACGCCGGCCTTCGCGGCGATCTCCTCGACGCTCACGGCCTCGAAGCCCTTCCGCGCGAACAGCCGACGACCGATGTCGAGCAGCTGCTCGCGGCGCTCCTGGCCGCTCATCCGCGTGCGCTCGCGCACCTCCGGCCGCCGTGGAGTGCGTGCGCGGGGGAGGAGCTCCGTGACGTTGCCCTCGTCAGGAGCGTCCGCCTGCGCAACGTCGTCGGGGGTGGACGTCATACGGATCAGCTGTTCGCGCGATCAGCAGGGCGGTAGCCGCGCACGCGGCGGGCCATGGTCGGATCCTCCAGTTTGGCGACGATGCGCTCGGGCTTGGGCCAGCGCACGTCATGGATCAGGCCCATCAGCTCCATGGCGCGCAGGATGTCCGCACTGGCGTCGAACTGACGGGTCAGGACTCCGTGGCGCGCAGCTGTCGGCTCGATGTGGTGCAGGTTGTGCCAGGACTCCCCGAAGGACGGGATCGCCAGCCACCACACATTGGACGAGAGATCCCGGGAGTCGAACGGGCGACGACCGAAGACGTGGCAGATCGAGTTGATCGACCAGGTGATGTGGTGGACGAGTGCGATCCGGACGAGGCTGGCCCAGAAGAACGCGGTGAGGGCTCCCATCCATGACCAGGTGATAAGGCCGCCGAGCAGGGCGGGAAGCAGCAGCGTGGTCACGACGATGGCCGGGAACCAGCGCGACATGCGACGCAGGTCCGGGTCACCGGAGATGTCCGGGGCGTACTTCTCGATCGGGGTGTTCTCCGCATCGAAGAGCCAGCCGACATGTGAGTAGTACAGGCCCTTGGCGACCGCCTTTCGCGAGGTGCCGAAGCGCCAGGGGGAGTGCGGATCGCCGACCTCATCGGAGTACTTGTGGTGCTTGCGGTGATCGGCCACCCACTGGTCCAGGGAGCCCTGGAGGGCCATCGACCCGGCGATGCCGAGGGCGATCTTCATGCCGCGCGAGGTCTTGAAGGAGCCGTGGGTGAAGTAGCGGTGGTAGCCGAGCGTGATGCCCAGGGCCGTCACCGAGTAGAAGGCCAGGGCGAGGATGAGGTCGAGCCAGGACAGCCAGCCTCCCCAGGCCACCGGGATGGCGGCGATGACCGCGATCAGCGGGATCACCACGAAGAAGCCGATGGTGACCCGCATCCCCGTGCTGTTGATCTGGGTGGTCTCGTCGAGGGCGGCACGCTCGCGCGGGCTCAGCATCTCGGGCGTGGCGGTCATCGGTCTCCCTGGCTCGTAACCTACGGTTCCGTAGGTTACGGAACCGTAGGTAGGTGCGTCAAGCCGAACGTCGGATCGATGTCTAGAGTTCACCCGACCGTTCCATCCCCGGTCGTCTAGTGGCAGGACAGCGGACTTTGAATCCGTCAACGGAGGTTCGACCCCTCCCCGGGGAGCATGAGCCCCGGGAGAGCCGCTCGCCCCGCGACTCGAGGGCAGGATCCTCTGCCATGACCCACCACCAGGAGGCACCATGCGCCGCATCGTGATCGCTCTGTCGACCGCCGTCCTCCTGGGGGCCGTGGCGGCACCGCCAGCCCTTGCCGAGGTGAAGGTCTCCCTCGACTCGGTGAAACTCGCGCCGGCCAAGGCGGGCAAGAAGACGAGCGCAACCGTGACGGCGACGATCGCGCAGCGTGACTACGCGGACATCTCGCTCGACCTCGCGCTCTCGGGATTCACCGCGCAGGGGACCTTCGCCTTCGGCGAGGGCGCCTGCCCGGCCCGTCTCATCCGGATCAGCGCGCCGGCCGAGATCGTCCAGTGCGGGTGGGTCCAGCAGGACAAGGGCGCCCTGCTCAGCCTGGCCCTCGCGGGCACCTTCCCTGCCTCCACGATCCGCATCAGCGTGCGCCGAAGCGCTCTCACCTCCCCTGCCGGCGCCGGGGAGTACGGCGTGACGCTCTCGAGCTGGGCCTTCGAGCCCGTCCGAACGAAGGTCACCGTCCGGTAGGCCGCGGTCCGCGGCCCCCCTGCCTGCGGCCACGGGGGGTTCGGCTCCCCCCGGTGGATAGGCTGAGGCGACCTTCCCCGGCCGAACGCGCGCCGCGTCGCGCCCGACCCGACTGAGGTTTGCCGTGACCGCGAGTCGACCCTCCGCCGTCGTCATCCTCGCCGCGGGCGAGGGCAAGCGGATGAAGTCCGCGACCCCCAAGGTGCTGCACATGATCGCGGGACGCTCCCTGCTCGGTCATGTGATCGAGGCGGCCTCGACCCTGGAGCCCGCCCACCTCGTCGTGGTCGTCGGTCACGGGCGCGAGCCTGTCCAGGAGCACATCGCCGAGATCGCGCCGTGGGCCGTCAGCGTCGTGCAGGAGCAGCAGAACGGCACCGGTCATGCTGTCCGGGTCGCCCTCGCCGGCCTGGCCGATCGGGGGATCGTCGTCGAAGGCGGTCCCGTCGTGGTGCTCACCGGTGACACCCCGCTGCTGACGGGGCGCAGCCTCGTCGGCCTGCTGCTCGAGCACGAGTCGACCTCCGCCTCCGCCACCGTCCTGACCGCCCGAGTCCCCGACCCCACGGGGTACGGACGCATCGTGCGAGGCAGCGACGGCAGCGTCACGGCCATCGTCGAGCACAAGGATGCCGATGAGTCGACCCTGCAGATCGACGAGATCAACTCGGGGATGTACGCCTTCGATGCGGGCGCGCTCTCGGGTGCGCTGGGCCGCCTGACGACCGACAACGCTCAGGGCGAGGAGTACCTCACCGACGTCATCGGAATGCTCCGATCGGACGGCCTTCCGGTGTCGGCCTCCGTCTGTGCGGATGCTGACGAGGTCCTCGGAGTCAACGACCGGGTTCAGCTGGCCTCGGCCGCCGCGATCCTTCGTGACCGGATCAACGACTCGTGGATGCGCGAGGGCGTGACCATCGTCGACTCCGCGAGCACCTGGCTCGACGTGGACGTCGAACTCGACATCGACGTGCTGATCCGTCCGCAGGTGACGCTCCGCGGCCCGACCTCGGTCTCCTCCGGGGCGATCATCGGCCCCGGCACCACCCTCACCTCGTGCGAGGTCGGGTCCGGGGCAGAGGTCATCCACACCTGGGCCGAGCTCGCGGTGATCGGCGAGGGTGCGCATGTGGGCCCCTTCACGTACCTGCGCCCCGGTACGGTCCTCGGACGCGACACCAAGGCCGGCGCCTACGTGGAGATCAAGAACTCCACCCTCGGCGACGGGGCGAAGGTCCCCCATCTCTCCTATGTCGGCGATGCGGACATCGGCGCCGGCTCGAACATCGGCGCCGCGACGGTCACCGTCAACTACGACGGCGTCAACAAGCACCGCACAGTCGTCGGCGAGCATGCCCGCGTGGGCAGCGACACGATGCTCGTCGCTCCCGTGACGATCGGAGACGGTGCCTACACGGCGGCGGGATCGGTCATCACCGAGGACGTACCCCCCGGTGCCATGGGTGTCGGCCGCGCGCAGCAGCGCAATGTCCAGGGGTGGGTGGAGCGGCGGCGACCGGGCTCACCCGCTGCGGAGGCCGCCGAGCGGGCGCGGCAGGATGAGCCCGTGGATCGTCCGTCCGACCCTCCGTTCGAGACTGCCTAGGAGATCACCGGTGACCCAGGTGTCGGTACCCAACCAGAAGCGACTGGTCCTGCTCGCGGGGCGTTCGTATCCCGAGCTCGCCGAGGAGGTGGCCGACAGCCTCGGAGTTCCGCTCTCGCCCACCCTCGCTTACGACTTCGCGAACGGCGAGATCTTCGTGCGCTTCCAGGAGTCCGTCCGCGGCACCGACGCGTTCGTCCTGCAGAGCCACACGACGCCGATCAACAAGTGGATCATGGAGCAGCTGATCATGATCGATGCCCTGAAGCGGGCATCGGCGAAGCGGATCACGGTGATCGTCCCGTTCTACGGCTATGCGCGTCAGGACAAGAAGCACCGGGGTCGTGAGCCCATCTCCGCGCGCCTCATCGCCGACCTGTTCAAGACCGCCGGTGCCGACCGCCTGATGACCGTCGACCTGCACACCTCGCAGATCCAGGGTTTCTTCGACGGCCCCGTCGACCACCTCTTCGCGATGCCGCTTCTCGCCAAGCATGTCGCCTCCCGAGTGCCGCGCCAGGACATCACCGTCGTCTCCCCGGACGCCGGTCGCGTGCGCGTGGCCGAGCGCTGGACCGACATCCTCGGGGCCCCGCTCGCGATCATCCACAAGCGGCGTGATCCGGACGTGCCCAATCAGGTCAAGGTGTTCGAGGTCGTGGGTGACGTCCGGGATCGCGTGTGCGTCCTCGTCGACGACATGATCGACACGGGCGGCACCATCGTGAAGGCCGCTGAGACGCTCTTCGAGAACGGGGCCAAGGACGTCATCGTGGCTGCCACGCACGGCATTCTCAGCGACCCGGCCCGGGAGCGGCTGCAGGAGTCGAGGATCTCGGAGGTCATCGTGACGAACACGCTGCCCATCCCGGCCGAGCATCAGTTCGAGAAGCTGACCGTCCTGTCGATCGCCCCCATCATCGCCAAGGCGATCACGGAGGTGTTCACCGACGGATCCGTCACGAGCATGTTCGAGGACGACGAGGTCGGCGCGGAGTCCTCCTCCCACTGAGCGGCTCTGCCACGGGGATCCGGCCTCCCTCGGGGGGTGGTCTGACCCAGTCTGGCCGCGGGGTAGACTTCGGGGGTCCTCGGCGAGGGTGCTCGACCATCGGCACAGATCGTGCCGCTGCACAGCACCGTGATCGACGAAGGTCGGCGCCCACCCGGCGTTGCCGAGGCGACCGACGACCGAGGAGTTCCTGACGTGACCACCGTGGCCCTTTCCGCCTCCCCCCGTTCCGACTTCGGCAAGGGCGCTGCCCGCCGCACTCGTCGCGAGGGCAACACTCCCGCAGTGATCTACGGCGGTGACGTGGATCTGCTCCACATCTCGATCAACACCCACGAGCTCGACCTCGCCCTGCGCAAGCCGCGCGTCGTGCTCTCGCTCTCGGTCGACGGCCGCACCGTGCTGACCAAGCCGCGCGACGTCCAGCGCGATCCGGTCAAGCGGACCCTCGAGCACATCGACCTCGTGGTCATCACCTCGGACGAGGCCCAGCAGCGCTCCGACATGGCCGATGCCATCCAGACGGCCACGGCCGCCGCCGAGGCTGCCGGCATGGATGCCGCGTCCGCGGTGCAGGCGCTCGAGGAGGCCGTCGCCGCCGGTGAGGATCCCACCGCCGCCGCCGGGCATGCCGTCGAGGATGCCGAGCACAAGGCGGAGGAGTACGCCGAGGCGAACAAGGCCGAGGCCGCCGCTGAGGCTGCAGCCGAGGCGAGCGCCGAGGGCAAGTCAGCCGAGTAGTCGACTCCTGTGACGGCCGCCCCCTGGCTCGTCGCCGGGCTCGGCAATCCCGGTCCGGAGTACGCCGCGACCCGGCACAACATCGGATTCCTGGTCGTCGATGCCCTGGCGGCGCGTGACGGCGTGCGGCTCGCGCGACACAAGCGCGGTCACGCTCTCGCGGCCGAGGCCAAGACCGGTGCACCCGGTTCGATGCACCGCATCGTGCTCGTCGAGCCGCTGTCGTTCATGAATGAGTCCGGTGGCCCGGTGAAGGCCCTCATGGCCTTCTACGGGGTCGACCCTGATCGGCTCATCGTCATCCATGACGAGCTGGACCTGCCCTTCGATGCCCTGCGCGTCAAGGAGGGCGGCGGGGACAACGGGCACAACGGCCTCAAGAGCATCCGACGTGCGCTGGGCACGGGCGACTTCCTCCGTGTTCGGGCCGGGATCGGGCGTCCACCGGGGCGGCAGGATCCCGCCGCGTTCGTCCTCAAGCCCTTTGCGTCGGCCGAGCGCTCCGAGCTGCCGAGCTTCGTCGACCGCTGCGCCGATGCCGTCGAGTCGCTGGTGGCGGACGGACTCGAGCGCACGCAGAACCGATTCAACGACTGAACGACTCACCTCGGTGAGCGACCCCGGACCACGCACGGGCATGCCGTGCGGAAAGGTTGGACCATGACGACCGATGCCGAGCTCTCCCGAGACACTGCCCGGGTTGCAGGGCAGCTCCTGCTCGCGCTGCGCGAGGGCTTCGGGCCGATCGACGACAAGGACGCCGCCAACGAACTGCGCAAGCGGGGCGACCGGGAAGCCCACCTTCGGATCATGGAGCTGCTCAGCGCTGCCCGCCCCGACGACGCGATCCTCAGCGAGGAGGGGAAGGACGACGCCGCACGGCTGGACGCCGAGCGCATCTGGATCGTCGACCCGCTCGACGGCACCTACGAGTACGGCCAGGGGCGCGCGGACTTCGCGGTTCACATCGCGCTGTGGCAGCCGGCATCACGCGAGCTCTCTGCCGCCACCGTCGACCTGCCCGCGCAGGGCCTGACGCGCTCGGTGCTCGACCCGATCTCCGGCCCCCCGCCACTGCCGACGGACCGGCCCATCCGCATCGTTGCCTCGCGAAGCCGTCCGCCCGCGACCCTGCCGCAGACGGTGGCGATCCTCGCGGAGACCCTTGCCGCACAGGGGCTCAACAAGCATGGAGTCGAGATCATGGACGTGGGATCCGTGGGCGCCAAGGTCAACGAGATCATCAGCGGCCGCGCTGAGGCATACGTGCACGACACCGGCTTCTACGAGTGGGATGTTGCGGCCCCCTACGGCGTGGCCATGCACTACGGGCTCGCGCCGTCGCACCTCGACGGCTCTGCGGTGATGTTCAACCAGATGCCGCCGTACGTGACCGACCTGATGGTGAGCCACCCGGCTCTGGTTGCTCCGCTGCGCGCAGCACTGCAGGCGGCAGCGGGATCGTGAACCTCGCCGGGCTGCTGACCTGCCTGGTCGACGGATGCGGGCCATCCGGCGAGGCCACGGCGCTCGCGGACGTCGGCCGGCTCGCGGCAGTTGACGCCGGAGCGTTGGTCGAGGCACCGGCTCCCCTGCACCCGATCGTGGTCGCGGAGATCACCCGCATGCGCACGGGCGGCGCACCGGTCATCGTCGTGACGGCGACCGGTCGCGAGGCGGAGGACGCCGCCGCCGTTCTCCCTGAGCTCGTTCCCGGCGCTCGGGCAGCGGTGTTCCCGTCGTGGGAGACGCTCCCGCACGAGCGGCTCTCGCCCTCGCTCGACACCGTCGGCCGTCGGGTGGCCGTGTTGCGGCGCCTGGCGCATCCGGATCCGTCAGATCCTCTCGGCGAGCCGATAGATGTGCTCTTCACCTCGGTGCGGGCGTTCCTGCAGCCGGTGGTGCGCGACATGGCGGACGTCGTGCCGGTGCGTCTGGCCGAGGGGGACGACGTCGTGCTCGAGGAGGTCGTCGAGGCGCTCGTGCTGTCGGGGTATGAGCGGGTCGATCTCGTCGAGCGCCGAGGCCAGGTGGCCGTCCGAGGCGGCATCCTCGACGTGTTCCCTCCGACCGAGGAGCACCCACTGCGGGTGGAGTTCTGGGGCGACACCGTCGAGGAGATCCGATCCTTCTCGGTGGCCGATCAGCGCTCCTTGGAGATCGCTGAGCAGGGGTTGTGGGCTCCGGCGGTACGCGAGCTGCTCCTCACGCCCGAGGTCCGGGCTCGCGCGGCGACGCTGGCTCGCGAGCAGCCCCACCTCATCGACATGTGCGACAAGCTGGCCCATGGCATCGCTGTCGAGGGCATGGAGTCTCTCGCCCCGGTCCTGACCGACGGCATGGTTGCCCCGCTCGAGCTCATCGACGGCCGGGCCCACATCGTCCTGCTCGAACCGGAGCGCATCCGTCGGCGTGCGCACGACATCGTTCGCACGGCCGAGGAATTCCTGATGGCCTCCTGGCACAACGCGACGGTCGGCAACGACACCCCGATCGATCTCGCCTCGGCCTCCTACCGTGACCTGTCGGATGTCCGCGCGGTGGCGGAGCAGCGCGGCGACTCCTGGTGGCGGGTGACGTCGCTGGCCAGTGACGTGGAGCTGGACGAGACGGTCTCGACAGCGATCCGCATCGCAGGGCGTGAGCTCGACTCGTATCGCGGTGACTCCGCGCGCGCCGTCGAGGACCTGCGCACCTGGGTCGCCGCGGGTGATCGCGTGGTGCTGCTGGCCGAGGGGCATGGCTCGGTGCAGCGCCTGGTCGAGGAGCTGGCCGACGCCGGCGTTGCGGTGACGTCGGTGGAGGACCTCCCATCACCCCCGCAGGCCGGTGTCGTGACCGTGACCCGGGGCCGTCTCCTGCATGGCTTCGCGCTGCCCGATGCCGCGCTCACGGTCCTGACCGAGACCGACATCGTGGGTCAGCGGTCATCCACCCGCGACATGCGCCGATTGCCCTCCCGTCGTCGCCGGACCATCGACCCGCTGTCTCTCTCGCCGGGCGACTACGTCGTGCACGAGCAGCACGGGGTGGGTCGCTACGTCGACATGGTCCAGCGCACCGTCGGTGGCGCTGAGCGTGAGTACCTCGTTCTGGAGTACGCGGCGAGCAAGCG
>DMPC01000054.1:0-1533 GCA_003456155.1 Actinomycetota bacterium
GCAGCATGACGCCCACCAGGGCTCGCACCATCGAGTGGCAGAACGCATCAGCCTGCACCGTCATCACCGCAGCGCCGTCATCGTCTCTCGCCCACTCCAGCCGCTGCAGAGTCCGGATCGTGGAGGCGAACTCGCGCTGCTTGCAGAAGGGCGCAAAGTCGTGCTCGCCCAAGAGCGCTCGAGCCGCCTCGTTCATCGCGGCGATGTCGAGTGATTTGTGGTGAGCGAGCACGAGATGACGTCGCAGCGGATCAGGGCCGCGGGGATCGTCGTTGACCCGATAGGTGTAGCGACGCCAGATCGCCCCGAAGCGCGCGTCGAAGTCCATCGATGTGCGCTCGATACTCGTGACACGGACGTCGTCGGGCAGGGCACGGTTGATGCGGCCGGCATCGACGTCCTCCGGCCACACCGTGACATCCATGTGGGCGACCTGGCCTCGGGCATGCACCCCAGCGTCCGTGCGACCCGCGCACTGGATCTCCACCTGCTGCCCGAAGAGGTGGCCCAGCACCCGCTGCATCTCCCCCTGCACGGTGCGCAGGCCCATCGACTCGGGCTGGGCCGCCCAGCCGTGGAAGTCACGGCCGTCGTAGGCGATGCCCATCCGCAGACGGATCAGCCCGCCACCGGTGTCGGTGGCGGGCTGATCGATGTCGTGCGAGTCGGTCAGGACTCGTCCTTCTTCTCGTCCGTCTCGGGATCAGCGGCCTCGTCAGCGACGATGTCGATGACCTCGACCTCCTCATCGATGACGGTGCCGTCCGCATCGACCACCGCGACATCGTCGACGATGATCTCCTCGACCACGTTGCCGTCGGCGTCCTCGATGACCTCATCGACGACCGTCTCGACGACGACCGGCGCACCGGCAGCCTTGGCCTGCTCCTTGGCCGCCCGCTTGGCCGCACCCGTCGCCTCGGCGACGACCTGCTCCAGCATCGGCTCGACCAGCTCGATGACCGCCATGGGGGCGTTGTCGCCCTTGCGGGGACCGATCTTGGTGATCCGGGTGTAGCCACCGGGACGACCCGCGTACTGCGGGCCGATCTCGGTGAACAGGGTGTGCACGACCGACTTGTCGCGCACGACGGTCATCACCCGACGTCGAGCGTGCAGGTCACCGCGCTTGGCGAAGGTGATGAGCCGCTCGGCGAGCGGACGAAGGCGCTTGGCCTTGGCCTCGGTCGTCGTGATGCGGCCGTGCTCGAACAGCGCTGTGGCCAGGTTGGCCAGCATGAGCCGCTCGTGGGCCGGGCCGCCGCCGAGACGGGCGCCCTTGGTTGGCGTAGGCATGGAATCTCCCTGTTGCTTTCCGCAGCCCTAGAGCTGCTCGTCCTCGGCGTACGCCAGGTCGTCGTCTTCGTCGGAGTAGTACACCGCCGCACCGGGATCGAATCCGGGCGGGCTGTCCTTGAGCGCCAGCCCGAGGCCGGCGAGCTTGACCTTGACCTCATCGATCGACTTCGCACCGAAGTTGCGAATGTCGAGCAGGTCGGCCTCACTGCGGGTGATGAGCTCGCCCACGGTGTG
>DMPC01000054.1:1826-1983 GCA_003456155.1 Actinomycetota bacterium
TGTCGATGCCCTCGGCGTCGACATTCAGCTCGCGCGCGAGTCCGAACAGCTCCACCAGGGTCTTGCCCGCCGACGCGACAGCGTCACGCGGCAGCATGGACTGCTTGGTCTCGACGTCGAGGATCAGCTTGTCGAAGTCGGTGCGCTGCTCGACGCG
>DMPC01000054.1:2164-2446 GCA_003456155.1 Actinomycetota bacterium
GACGCGGGTCGCCTCGACCTTGTAGCTGACCTTCAGGACGGGGCTGTAGATCGAGTCGACGGGGATGCGGCCGATCTCCTGGCCCGCCTGCTTGTTCAGCACGGCCGAGACGTAGCCACGGCCACGCTCCACCACGAGCTCGATCTCGAGCTTGCCCTTGTCGTTGAGAGTCGCGATGTGGAGCTGCGGGTTGTGCACCTCGACACCCGCCGGCGGCTGGATGTCGGCCGCGGTCACGGCTCCGGGGCCCTGCTTGCGCAGGTACATCACGACCGGCTCGTC
>DMPC01000054.1:2514-2644 GCA_003456155.1 Actinomycetota bacterium
TCACGCCCGGAACGGTCGTGAACTCGTGGAGGACTCCGTCAACCCGGATGCTGGTGACGGCCGCGCCCGGGATGGACGACAGCAGAGTCCGGCGAAGGGAGTTGCCGAGGGTGTAGCCGAAGCCGGGCTC
>DMPC01000054.1:2653-3539 GCA_003456155.1 Actinomycetota bacterium
AGCACGAACCGCGAACGGTTCTCGCTGATGACCTCTTCGGTGAGCAGGGGGCGCTGGCTG
This sequence comes from Actinomycetota bacterium, assembly GCA_003456155.1. GTDB lineage: Bacteria > Actinomycetota > Actinomycetes > S36-B12 > S36-B12 > UBA10649. The sequence goes on from DMPC01000054.1 coordinate 2,714, forward strand.
ATAAGCACAGTTGTCTTTCCTTCCCGCGACGACCGCTATTTGACGTCGCGTATCTGCCGAACGATGGATTACTTGGAGTAGAGCTCGACGATCAGCTGCTCGTTGACCTGGGTGTCGATGATCGGCCCGGGCCGGGAGCGGAGTGAACGAGGATGCGCATCTGCGACGGGACGACCTCGAGCCACGCCGGAACCGGGCTGCTCGCCGATCTCAGCGTGCGCGACGATGAACGGAGTCATCTCCCGCGAGCCGGGACGCGAACCTCGATGATGTCGTTGGGCGACACCCGGTAGGACGGGATGTTCACCTTGCTGGCCGTTGACCAGTGAAGTGACCGTGCGTGACCAGCTGACGGGCCATGTCACGGGACTTCGCGAAGCCGGCCCGGAACACGACGTTGTCGAGACGGGTCTCCAGGATCTGCAGCAGGTTCTCGCCGGTCTTGCCGGAGAGGCGCTGCGCCTCCTTGTAGTAGTTCGAGAACTGCTTCTCGAGCACCCCGTACATCCGGGTCGCCTTCTGCTTCTCACGAAGCTGCAGCAGGTACTCGCTGTCCTTCGACCGCCCGCGGCCGTGCTGGCCCGGGGGGTAGGGACGCTTCTCGAACGGGCACTTCGGGCCCTCGCACTTGGAGCCCTTGAGGAAGAGCTTCATCTTCTCGCGACGGCACCGCTTGCAGTCTGCGTCTGTGTAACGCGCCATGGTGTGTGTATCTCCTAGGTTCAGGTGCGCGCGGTCAGACGCGACGACGCTTGGGCGGACGGGTGCCGTTGTGCGGGGCCGGGGTGACGTCGGCGATCGAGCCGACCTCGAGGCCGGTGGCCTG
>DMPC01000054.1:3840-6644 GCA_003456155.1 Actinomycetota bacterium
AGCTGCGCAGCGAACGGCGTGGACTTGCGGCTTCCCTTGAAGCCGACCTGCCCGGCGCTCGCCCAGGAGATCACCGCCCCGGTCGGGTCGGTGATGGACACGATGGTGTTGTTGAACGTGCTCTTGATGTGAGCGTGGCCATGAGCCACGTTCTTCTTCTCCTTGCGGCGGACCTTCTTGGCCGCGCCGCCCTTGCCTGTGGGTGCCATGAGTCAAGTTCTCCAGATCTCGGAGCCGCGAGGGCTACTTCTTCTTGCCAGCGACGGTCTTGCGCGGACCCTTGCGGGTGCGCGCGTTGGTGTGGGTGCGCTGGCCCCGGACCGGCAGCCCCTTGCGGTGGCGCAGGCCCTGGTAGCAGCCGATCTCGACCTTGCGGCGGATGTCCGCGGCAACCTCGCGACGAAGATCGCCTTCGACCTTGAGGTTCTCATCGATCCAGTCGCGCAGGGCGACGAGCTGATCGTCCGTGAGGTCCTTGGACCGCATCTCGGGATCGATCCCGGTGGCGGCGAGGGCAGCGGCAGCCTGCGAGCGGCCGATGCCGTAGATGTAGGTGAGTGCGACGGCCATGCGCTTGTCGCGCGGCAGGTCGACACCAACGAGTCGTGCCATGTGGCGTTCTCTCTTCTCTCTTCACGCACGAGGTCTGGATGCGGTACCACCCCTGCCCGCCAAGGCAGGTCCCCGGCCTCGTGACCGGGGGTGTCGTCCCGCGAGGCGCACGCGCCTGCGCGGGGGTCGGGTACTGCGTAGGGGTTCGGTCGATCGGGTTGTCTCCCCGATGACCACGTCAGGACTGGGTCAGCCCTGACGCTGCTTGTGGCGAGGGTTCTCGCAGATCACCATGACGCGGCTGTGGCGACGGATGACCTTGCACTTGTCGCAGATCTTCTTGACGCTCGGCTGCACCTTCATGATGACTCTCTCGGTTCTCGTATGGGTCGTACGTTCGGACTACTTGTAGCGGTAGACGATCCGGCCGCGGGTCAGGTCGTAGGGCGAGAGCTCGACGACGACCCGGTCGTCCGGAAGGATCCGGATGTAGTGCATCCGCATCTTGCCGCTGATGTGCGCGAGCACCTTGTGCCCGTTGTCGAGCTCCACGCGGAACATGGCGTTGGGCAGGGACTCGGTGATCGTGCCCTCGAGCTCGATCGCGCCGTCCTTCTTGCCCATATCCTCAACTTCCGTTGTGTTCCGACGTGCCGCCACCCTCGGGAGGGCGATCAGGTTCCTCGCGCGCACCAAGGCAGCCGCTTGCGCGGCAGACGCAGGTGTGGAGGCGGGGAAGCCTGAAACCGACCGTCCTACTCTACGGGTCGTGCCTTGCTTCACAAAATCCGGGGTCCCTCAGGCCCCCGGTCGGGCGAAGACCTCAATCCCATCCGCGAGCAGGGCCGCCTCGGCCGTCCGATAGGCGGACTCGAAGGCCACCGGATCGGGCACCCGGGTGCGCCACTTGTCCAGGCCCACCCGCTCGGCCGGCATCTGCTCGTCGAAGAAGGCCCGCATGGCCGGATCGTCGTCCAGCCCGAGGAAGTCCAGCACCCGCCCGTAGCTCGCCTCACGATCCAGCACCACGAGATCCTCCAGGGACAGCACGAGTGCCGACTGCGACGGCACGCCCGCCATGCCCTCGTGCGCCCGCCGCATGCGCTGCTCCCACCAGGTGATGGCCTCGAAGGGATCATCCGGACCCCACCTCTCGGCCATGACCGACGCGGCCGTGCTGCGCCCGTCCCGCACCATCCAGATGAACCGGGCCTCCGGCCAGAAGGCGCGGATCCGCTGGGCATTGGCGATGTTCGGTGGGGAGGTGTCGATCCACCACGGCTCACCGGCGTCGCCGCGCTGCGCGCGGATCATCCCGGTGAGGAACTCCCGGCCGGCGGCCAGCGGATCGACCCCCACCTGCGCGGCCAGCGCCGCGAGCAGCCGCTCGCGCTCGGACTCCTCCATGCTCAGATGCAGTCCGCTGGCGCGGCCCAGACGATTCGTCCTCAGCCACCAAGCGCCACGCATGCCCGCCTCGAAGGCCGCGAGCCGAGCGCTCAGCGAGCTGGGCCACCGACCCAGACGGCGCCTGCCCGCCGGCCCGAGGACCAGGTCGAGCAGACCGTTCTCCTTGTTGACGAACTTGACCTCCCGCGGCCAGCTCGCGCGCACCGAGGAGTGGCGGTGGAGCAGCCCCGCGATGACCGTCGTGCCGCTGCGCCCGGTGCCGCCGGCCATGATGGGCGTGACGGTGCTGCTCATGTCGGAGTCCCCGTGCCCAGCCGGACATCCTCCAGAGCCGTGAGCACCCACGGGCCGTCCTTGGTCACGGCAACGGTGTGCTCCCAGTGCGAGGCGACGCTCCCGTCGACCGTCGAGACCGTCCAGGCATCGTCGAGCAGCATGACCTCATCATCGCCCAGCATCACCATCGGCTCGATGGCCAGGGCCATTCCGGCGCGCAGCACCGGGCCACGACCGGGTGCGCCGTAGTTCAGGATGTGCGGCTCCATGTGCATCTTCGAGCCGATCCCGTGCCCGCCGTACTCGCGGACGATGCCGTAGTCGATGCCTGCTCCACGTGCCCCCTCGAGGATGGTCGACTCGACTGCGTGGCTGATGTCGGTCAGGTGCGCCCCCACCTGGGCCCGATGAAGGCCCGCCCACAAGGAGGCCTTGGTCACCTCACTGAGCCGATGGAGCTCCGCGGAGACCTCGCCCACCTCGATCGTCACGGCCGCATCGCCGTTCCAGCCATCGACGATGGCTCCGAAGTCGACGGAGAGCAGATCACCGTCCCGAAGCACGCG
>DMPC01000054.1:7018-7456 GCA_003456155.1 Actinomycetota bacterium
CGCGCCACGACCAGACCGGCCTGACGCATCACCGCCAGCTGGTCGGCTGACTTGATCTCGATCGCACTCCGGCGGCCGAACACCGGCTCAGACCTCGATGTTCAGTGCCGCCACCACGCGGCCCGTGACGTCCTCGATCACCCCGAGGCCATCGACCTGGACCAGCAGACCCTGAGAGCGGTACATCTCGGTCAGCGGAGCCGTCTGCTCGAAGTAGACCTCCAGGCGCCGCCGGATGACATCCTCGGTGTCGTCGCTCCTGCCCTGCTCGCTCGAGCGCTTGACGAGCCTGGCCACTACCTCGTCGATGTCGACGGTGAGCTCGAGGACGGCGTCGAGTCTCTGGGAGGCCGAGCTGAGCATCGCATTCAGCTCACCGACCTGCTCCACGGTGCGCGGGTATCCATCCAGCAGGAAGCCCGGACGGCAGTCATCGTG
>DMPC01000054.1:7764-8184 GCA_003456155.1 Actinomycetota bacterium
GTCGAGATGTGCGGAACACCCAGCAGCGACGAGATCACGGCGGCCTGGGTGCCCTTGCCGGCCCCCGGAGGGCCCATGATCACGAGTCTCATTACCTCAGGAACCCTTCGTAGTTGCGCTGCTGCAACTGAGCCTCGATCTGCTTGACGGTGTCGAGGCCGACGCCGACGATGATGAGCAGGCTCGTGCCGCCGAAGATGAAGTCGGCGCCCACTCCGAGGTACCCGAAGGCGAACACCGGGAGCACGGCGATCAGGCCCAGATACAGCGAGCCGGGAGCCGTCAGGCGGGTGAGCACGTAGTCGAGGTACTCCGCCGTGGGGCGGCCCGCCCGGATTCCGGGGATGAAGCCACCGAACTTCTTCATGTTGTCGGCGACGTCGACCGGGTTGAAGGTGATCGAGACGTAGAAGTAGCAGA
>DMPC01000054.1:8351-8598 GCA_003456155.1 Actinomycetota bacterium
TCGAGACGTAGAAGTAGCAGAAGAACACGATGAGGGCGAAGTAGATCGCCAGATACCAGTTCCCGGTGCCCGTGCCCAGGTTCTGCTGAACCCACAGTGCCCAGCCATCCTGACTGCCCGTGAGCTGGACGAGAAGGATAGGCAGGAACAGCAGCGACGAGGCGAAGATGACCGGGATGACGCCCGCCATGTTGACCTTGAGCGGAATGTACGTGGAGGTACCGCCGTACATGCGACGCCCGACCAT
>DMPC01000054.1:8790-9254 GCA_003456155.1 Actinomycetota bacterium
CGCTTGGCGTACTGCACCGGGATCCGGCGCTGCGCCTGCTCGACGAAGACAACGAAGGCCACGACGGCGAGTCCGACCAGCAGCGTCATGGCGAAGGTGAACACGCCCCGGCTGCCGAAGATCGAGGCGAACTGGGCAGGGATCGTCGCGATGATCGACGTGAAGATCAGCACCGACATCCCGTTGCCGACGCCCCGCTCCGTGATGAGCTCACCGAACCACATGACGACCGCGGTACCGGCCGTCATGACCGTGATCATGACGAGGATGACCCAGACGGAGTCGTTGGGGATGACGGCTTCATTGCAGCCGCTGAACAGGGCGCCAGGAGTCCGGGCCAGGGAGATGATCGCCGTGGACTGCAGGATCGCCAGGCCGATCGTCACATAGCGGGTGTACTGCGTGATCTTGGCCTGCCCGGACTGCCCGTCCTTCTTCAGCGTCTCCAGTCGCGGGATCACGAC
>DMPC01000054.1:9471-11931 GCA_003456155.1 Actinomycetota bacterium
GATGTACGGCATGATGCCGAGCGCGAACACCGACAGCTGCAGAAGCGCACCGCCGGAGAACAGGTTGATCAGCGCATAGACCGAATTGTCCTGGACGACGTCGATGCATCGCTGGATCGCGGCATAGTCCACACCGGGGGTGGGCAGGACGGAGCCCAGGCGGTAGACCGCCAAGAGCCCAAGCGTGAAGAGGATCTTCTTGCGCAGATCCGGTGTACGCAGGGCAGCCCCGAACGCACTGATGTGCACTTAGCCTCCTGCTGGTCCGTGGGTCGGTCGGAATCGGTGAGACCCCCAAGGGAGTCTCTCACGGTACTAGAGGACCGTGACCGACCCTCCGGCTGCGACGATCTTGTCCCTTGCTGAGTCAGAGAACGCATCCGCGCTCACCGTCAGCGCCACGGAGATGTCTCCCTGCCCGAGGACCTTGACCGGCCGACCCTTGCGAACGGCTCCCCTGTCGACCATGTCGGCGACAGCCACCGAGCCACCCTCGGGGAACAGGCGTCCGAGCATGGCCACGTTCACGACCTGGTACTCGACCTTGGCCGGGTTCTTGAAGCCCTTGAGCTTGGGAAGCCGCATGTGCAACGGCATCTGCCCGCCCTCGAAGCTGGCGGGAACCTGGTAGCGCGCCTTGGTGCCCTTGGTGCCGCGCCCGGACGTCTTGCCCTTGGACGCCTCACCACGACCCTTGCGGGTCTTGGCGGTCTTGGCTCCCGGAGCCGGGCGCAGGTGATGAACCTTGAGAGTCATGGTCAGTCGACCTCCTCGACGACGACAAGATGCGACACGGCGTTGACCATGCCGCGAATCTCGGGACGGTCCTCCTTGACGACGGTGTCGCCGATCCGCTTGAGCCCGAGCGAGCGCAGGGTGTTGCGCTGCCCGCTCGTGCCGCCGATCTCGGACCTCTTCTGGGTGACCTTCAGACGAGCCATCACGCACCCGCCCCCGCACGGGCGCGCAGGAGCGCGGCCGGAGCCACATCCTCCAGAGGCAGGCCCCGGCGAGCAGCCACCGCCTCCGGGGACTCCAGGCCCTTCAGCGCCGCCACCGTTGCGTGCACGATGTTGATGGCGTTGTCGGAGCCCATGGACTTGCTGAGGATGTCGTGGATGCCCGCACACTCGAGCACCGCGCGCACCGGACCACCGGCGATGACGCCGGTACCGGGCGAAGCCGGACGCAGCATCACGACACCGGCAGCGGCCTCGCCGACGATCGGGTGCGGGATGGTGCCCTGGATGCGAGGGACGCGGAAGAAGTGCTTCTTCGCCTCCTCGACACCCTTGGCGATGGCGGCCGGGACCTCCTTGGCCTTGCCGTAACCGACTCCGACCATGCCCTCGCCGTCACCCACCACGACAAGCGCGGTGAAGCTGAAGCGACGGCCGCCCTTGACGACCTTGGCCACGCGATTGATGGCGACAACCCGCTCGACGTACTGCGACTTCTCCTCGCGGGGTGCGCGATCCTTGCGCTCCCGGCGATCGCCACCGCCACCACTGCGGCGCGACGTTTCTGACATCTGGTCTACCTCTTCCTGGAAGTTCGTACGTCGTTAGAGGGACAGGCCGGCTTCGCGAGCGCCGTCAGCGACAGCGGCGACTCGACCGTGGTACTTGTTGCCACCGCGGTCGAAGACCACCGCCTCGACACCGGCCTTCTTGGCCCGCTCGGCCACCAGCTGGCCCACCTTGCGAGCCTTGGCCGTCTTGTCGTCGGACGCACCGCGCAGGTCCGCCTCCATGGTCGAGGCAGAGGCGAGGGTCACGCCCTTGGTGTCGTCGACGATCTGGACGACCATGTGACGGGCCGACCGGGTGACGACCATGCGCGGCCGACCGGCCGTGCCCGACACCTTCTTGCGCACGCGCAGGTGACGACGGGCGCGTCCCACGCTGGTGCGGGTGCGGGTACCCAGCTTCGGAGCGAAGGAACTCATCACTTACCAGCCTTTCCAGCCTTGCGGCGCACGACTTCACCCTCGTACCGCACGCCCTTGCCCTTGTACGGCTCCGGCTTGCGGATCTTCCGGATGTTGGCGGCCACCTCACCGACCTTCTGCTTGTCGATGCCCTTGACCTTGAACTTGACCGGGCTCTCGACCTCGAAGCTGATGCCGTCCGGGGCCTTCACGACGACGGGGTGGCTGAATCCGAGCAAGAGCTCGAGATCAGTGCCCTTGGCGGCGACGCGGTAGCCCGTGCCGACGATCTCCAGGCCCTTCTCGTAGCCCGCCGTCACGCCCGTGACCATGTTGGCCACGAGGGTGCGGGTCAGGCCGTGACGGGCGCGGGAGTCACGCTCATCGTCGGGCCGGGTGACGACAAGACTGCCGTCCTCCTGAGACACGACGATGGGCTCCACGATGGTCATGCTGAGCGTGCCCTTGGGGCCGGTGACCGTGAGGTCACGCCCGTCGATGGTGGCGCTGACGCCCGACGGGATAGCCAC
>DMPC01000054.1:12154-12896 GCA_003456155.1 Actinomycetota bacterium
CCAGACGTAGGCGAGGACTTCCCCGCCTACGCCCTTCTGTGCAGCCTGACGGTCGGTGAGCAGCCCCGATGATGTCGAGAGGATGGCGATGCCCAGCCCTCCGAGCACGCGCGGCAGAGCCGTGCTCTTCGCGTAGACGCGCAGGCCCGGCTTGGACACGCGACGCAGGCCCGCGATGGACCTCTCGCGCGAGGGACCGTACTTGAGGTCCAGGGTCAGCACCTTGCCCACCTCGGCGTCGGCGACAGACCAGCCAGCGATGTAGCCCTCGCGCTGGAGGATCTCAGCGATGCTCGTCTTGATCTTCGAGTGAGGCATCGCCACGGTGTCGTGGTAAGCGGAGTTGGCATTGCGCAGTCGCGCAAGCATGTCCGCAATCGGATCGGTCATGGTCATGTCTTTGGCCTACGGCCTTCCTCGCTGCGGTTTCCGCTTCCGCGGACCTTCAGCGTCGTGGTTTACCAGCTGCTCTTCGTGACGCCCGGCAGTTCGCCGGCATGCGCCATCTCACGGACGCACACGCGGCACAGTCCGAACTTGCGATACACCGAGTGCGGACGGCCGCACTTGTTGCACCGGGTGTAGGCCCGGACCTTGAACTTCGGGGTCTTCTGCTGCTTCTGGATCAGCGCTTTCTTCGCCATCTGGCTCAGGCCTCCTTGAAGGGGAATCCGAGAAGGCGAAGCAGAGCGCGGCCTTCCTCATCGTTCTGGGCGGTCGTGACGACCGTGATGTCCATGCC
>DMPC01000054.1:13118-13254 GCA_003456155.1 Actinomycetota bacterium
CGTGGAACATCGACTGCTCGTTCAGTCCGAAGGTGTAGTCGCCCCGCCCGTCGAACTGCTTGGGCGAGAGGCCGCGGAAGTCGCGGATGCGCGGGAGCGCGATCGACAGCAGTCGGTCGAGGAACTCCCACATGCG
>DMPC01000054.1:13431-15318 GCA_003456155.1 Actinomycetota bacterium
GAACTCCCACATGCGGTCGCCGCGAAGCGTCACGTGTGCCCCGATGGGCTGGCCCTCGCGCAGCTTGAACTGGGCGATGGACTTGCGGGCCTTGGTCACCTGGGGCTTCTGGCCCGTGATCTCGGTGAGATCGCGAATGGCTCCCTCGATGAGCTTGGAGTCCCGCGCCGCGTCGCCGACACCCATGTTGACGACGATCTTCGTCAGCGTGGGCACCTGCATCACGTTGGGGAAGGAGAACTCCTCGCGCAGGGCAGGAGCGATCTCCTCGCGGTACCGCGTCTTCAGGCGCGGGGTGCTGGTCTCGGTGGTGGCAGTCATGTCAGTCCTCAGCTGTCGCTTCTAGAGATCTTTGCCGGTGCGACGGGAGATGCGGACGCTCCGCTCCGCCTCGTAGGTCGAGCCGTCGCTGCGGCGCTTCTCGACCGTCTCCTTGCGGTAGCCGATGCGCGTGGGGCGGCCGTCCTCGGGATCGACGATCATCACGTTGGAGATGTGGATCGGGGCCTCGGTCGTGATGATGCCGCCCGTCTTCGCACCTCGGCTGTTCTGGCCGACCTTGGTGTGCTTCTTGATCCGGTTGACGCCCTCGACGATCAGGCGCTCGGACTCCGGGTAGACCTCGATGACCTTGCCCTTGACCCCGCGGTCCTTGCCGGAGATCACCTGGACGAGATCGCCCTTGCGGATGTTGAGAGCCATAGCTACAGCACCTCCGGGGCGAGCGAGATGATCTTCATGAACTTCTTCTCCCGCAGCTCGCGACCCACCGGGCCGAAGATGCGCGTGCCGCGAGGCTCGCCATCGCCCTTGAGGATGACCGCAGCGTTCTCGTCGAAGCGGATGTAGGAACCGTCGGGACGACGACGCTCCTTCTTCGTCCGGACGATGACGGCCTTGACGACCTCGCCCTTCTTGACACCGCCGCCGGGGATGGCGTCCTTCACGGTGCACACGATGACGTCGCCGATGCCGGCGTAGCGACGGCCGGAACCACCGAGGACCCGGATGACAAGGACCTCCTTGGCACCGGTGTTGTCGGCGACTCGAAGTCGCGACTCCTGCTGAATCACTGCATTCTCCTGATCGTCTGCCGGTTCTCGCGAGAGCCTGGCGGAACTGTGGGGGTCGTTACTTGGCCTTCTCGAGGATCTCGACCACGCGCCACCGCTTCGTGGCGGACGTGGGTCGGGTCTCCATCAGCAGCACGCGGTCGCCGATGCCAGCGGTGTTGGCCTCGTCGTGCGCCTTGAGCTTGCTCGTCCGACGGACGACCTTGCCGTAGAGAGGGTGCTTGAAGCGATCCTCGACCGCGACGACCACCGTCTTGTCCATCTTGTCGCTGACGACCAGGCCCTCGCGGGTCTTCCGGTAGCCACGCGTTGCGTTCTCCACGCCTGCCTCATTCGCGCTCATGCGACACCTGCCGCGTCGTCGTTGCTCTCGATCGGCGTGATGCCGAGCTCCCGCTCCCGCAGGATCGTGTAGATGCGGGCGATGTCCTTGCGGACGGCGCGAAGCCGCCCGTGGTTCTCGAGCTGGCCCGTCGCGCCCTGGAAGCGGAGGTTGAACAGCTCCTCCTTGGACTCCCGCAGCTTCGACGTCAACTCGGCGTCGTCGAGGTTGCGCAGTTCACCGACCTTGATGCCTGCCGACATCAGTTCTCACCTGCCTCATCGCGCCGAACGATCCGGCACTTCATCGGGAGCTTGTGCATGGCTCGGGTGAGCGCCTCGTGCGCCACCTTCTCGTCCGGGAAGGACAGCTCGAACATCACGCGTCCGGGCTTCACATTCGCGACCCACCACTCCGGAGAGCCCTTGCCCGAGCCCATGCGGGTCTCGGCCGGCTTCTTCGTGAGGGGACGGTCGGGGTAGATGTTGATCC
>DMPC01000054.1:15578-15915 GCA_003456155.1 Actinomycetota bacterium
GGCTCGAGGGCCTGGAGGCCGTACGTGCCGAACGTCACCTCGGTGCCGCCCTTGGAGACGCCACGTCGTGTGGGGTGATGCTGCTTGCGGTGCTTCACCCTGCGAGGAATCAGCATGACTAGCCCTCCTGGCCTTCGGTAACGGGCTCGACCACAGCCTGACCCGAGACCTCCTGCGCGTCGCCCTCGATGGAGGCGACGGCCATGGCCTCGTCCTCACGGCGCGGACGACGGGGACGGTCGGGACGGGTGCGCGGGCCGGAGAGGCGCGCCTGAGCGGCAGCGGCCTCGCGCTCGGCCCGAGAGCCGAGGGCCTCGCCCTTGTAGATCCACACCTT
>DMPC01000054.1:16183-17241 GCA_003456155.1 Actinomycetota bacterium
CGACCCTCGCGGTAGAACTCCGTGCGGGACATCTCCGCGCCACCGAGGCGGCCGGAGACCTGAACGCGGATGCCCTTGGCGCCGCTCTTCATGGTGGTCTGCATTCCCTTGCGCATGGCGCGACGGAAGGAGACGCGGCTCGAGAGCTGCTCGGCAATGCCCTGGGCGACCAGTTGGGCCTCGATCTCGGGGTTCTTGACCTCAAGGATGTTGAGCTGGACCTGCTTGCCGGTCAGCTTCTCCAGATCACCGCGGATGCGGTCGGCCTCGGCGCCGCGGCGGCCGATCACGATGCCCGGACGCGCAGTATGGATGTCAACGCGCACGCGATCACGCGTGCGCTCGATCTCGACGCGGGCGATACCGGCGCGCTCCATGCCCTTGGACAGGAGCTTGCGGATCTGCACGTCCTCATCGACATAGTCGCGGTAGCGCTGGCCGGGCTTGGAGCTGTCGGCGAACCAGCGGGAGTTGAAGTCCGTGGTGATGCCGAGGCGGAAGCCGTTCGGATTGATCTTCTGGCCCACGTCGGTCAGCCCTTCTGCTCTGCCGGAACGCCATCGGACACGATGACGGTGATGTGGCTGCTGCGCTTGCGGATGCGGTAGGCGCGGCCCTGGGCGCGGGGACGGATGCGCTTCATGGTCGGGCCCTCGTCGACATACGCCTGGCTCACGACGAGCGTCCGCGCGTCCATGGCGTGGTTGTTCGTCGCGTTGGCGATGGCGCTGTCGAGCACCTTGCCGATCGGCTCGCTCGCGGCCTGGGGCGCGAACCTGAGCATCGCCTGGGCGTCAGCCGCGTTCATGCCTCGAATGAGGTCGATGACGCGGCGCGCCTTCATGGGCGTGACGCGGACGTACCGCGCCTGGGCCCTGGCTTCCATGTCTTTCCCCTTGCTTTCGGTCTGGTGCTGTGGAGTCGTGGGTGGTGGTGCTGTCGGGCGCTGCTGCCGGCTGGCGAAACCGCGGGCCCAGCGTCAGGCGGCGCTTGGCCTACCGGCGCTTGGCCTTTCGGTCGTCCTTGACGTGGCCCTTGAAGGTCCGCGTCGGGGCGAA
>DMPC01000054.1:17438-17898 GCA_003456155.1 Actinomycetota bacterium
CCGAGCTTGTGCCCGACCATGTTCTCGGAGACGAAGACCGGCACGTGCTTGCGGCCATCGTGCACGGCGATCGTGTGACCGAGCATCGCCGGGATGATCATCGACCGACGCGACCAGGTCTTGATCACGTTCTTCGAGCCGGCCTCGTTCTGCGCGTCCACCTTCTTCATCAGGTGGTCGTCGACGAACGGACCCTTCTTCAGGCTGCGAGGCATCTGCTATCCCTAACGCTTCTTGCCGGACTTGCGGCGACGGACGATGAACTTGTCGCTGGCCTTGTTGGCCTTGCGGGTGCGACCCTCGGGCTTGCCGTTCGGGTTGACCGGGTGACGGCCTCCGGACGTCTTGCCCTCGCCGCCACCATGGGGGTGATCGACCGGGTTCATGGCCACACCGCGGACGGTCGGACGCTTGCCCTTCCAGCGCATGCGGCCAGCCTTGCCCCAGTTGATGTTCGACT
>DMPC01000054.1:18074-18296 GCA_003456155.1 Actinomycetota bacterium
TGATGTTCGACTGCTCGGCGTTGCCCACCTCGCCGACCGTGGCGCGCGAGCGCAGGTCGACGTTGCGGATCTCGCCTGACGGCATGCGCAGCTGGGCGTAGGGGCCGTCCTTCGCCACGAGCTGGACCGAGGCCCCGGCGGAGCGGGCGATCTTCGCGCCGCCGCCCGGCTTGATCTCCACCGCGTGGATGACGGTGCCGACGGGGATGTTGCGCAGCGGCA
>DMPC01000054.1:18460-18687 GCA_003456155.1 Actinomycetota bacterium
GGGATGTTGCGCAGCGGCAGGTTGTTGCCCGGCTTGATGTCTGCGCTCGGACCCGTCTCGATGGGATCGCCCTGCTTCAGCTTGTTCGGCGCGATGATGTAGCGCTTCTCACCGTCGGCGTAGTGCAGGAGCGCGATGCGCGCCGTGCGGTTGGGGTCGTACTCGATGTGCGCCACCTTCGCCGGCACGCCGTCCTTGTCAGCACGACGGAAGTCGATGACGCGGTA
>DMPC01000054.1:18857-20922 GCA_003456155.1 Actinomycetota bacterium
TCGATGACGCGGTAGGCGCGCTTGTGCCCGCCGCCCTGATGCCGCGTCGTGATCCGACCGGAGTTGTTGCGACCGCCCTTCTTGGGCAGCGGACGCACCAGCGACTTCTCCGGCTCGGACCGGGTGATCTCGACGAAGTCGGCGACGCTCGAGCCACGACGGCCCGGCGTTGTCGGCTTGTACTTGCGGATTCCCATAGCTGTCTTTCCGTCTCTTGTGTGGAAGGCCCGTCAGATTCCCGGTCAGGAGACCGGGCCTCCGAAGATGTCGATGCGCTCGCCCGCAGCCACGGTCACGATGGCGCGCTTGCTGGCTGCACGCCGACCGAAGCCGAACTTCGTGCGGACCCGCTTGCCCTCGCGGTTGTGGGTGTTGACGCTGGTCACCTTGACGCCGAAGACGTCCTGGACCGCGAGCTTGATCTGCGTCTTGTTCGCATCGGGCGCCACCAGGAAGGTGTACTTGTTCTCGTCGAGGAGCGAGTAGCTCTTCTCCGAGATCACCGGGGCGAGCAGGATGTCGCGGGGATCGGCGATCTTCATTCCCCAGCCTCACTTTCCGTGGCAACAGCCTTGACCGACTTGCCCGTGGCCGGGCCGGCGACGAAGGTCTCGAGGGCAGCCGAGGTGAAGACCACCTGGTCGCTGCACAGGACGTCGTACGTGTTGAGCTGATCGACATACAGCAGGTGCACCGCAGGAACGTTGCGCAGGCTCAGCGCCGAGACGTCGTCGTCGCGGTCGATCGCGATGAGCAGCGATCCGGCCAGACCCAGGGTCTCCAGCGCCGTCGTGGCCGCCTTGGTGGAGGGCGTCTCGCCGGTCACGAACTCGGTGACCACGTGCACGCGACCATCGCGGGCCCGATCGGAGAGGGCGCCGCGCAGGGCAGCAGCCTTCATCTTCTTGGGGGTGCGCTGGGCGTAGTCGCGGGGAGTCGGTCCGTGGACGACGCCACCACCGGCGTACTGCGGCGCGCGGATCGAGCCCTGACGGGCGCGACCGGTGCCCTTCTGCTTGTAGGGCTTCTTGCCGCCGCCACGCACCTCGGCGCGGGTCTTGGTGTCATGGGTGCCCTGACGCGCCGCTGCGAGCTGGGCCACGACGACCTGGTGGATGAGCGGCACGTTGACCGGCACATCGAAGATCTCGGCCGGCAACTCCACGGTGCCGGACGCCTTGCCCGCAGGGGTGCGGACGTCTACCGCGCTCATGCCTGGTTCTCCTTCACAGCGGTGCGGACGAACACGAGTCCGCCCTTGGGGCCGGGGACCGCGCCCTTGATGAGCAGCAGCCCGCGCTCGGCATCGACACCGGCGACCTTGAGGTTCTGGGTCGTCTGGCGGGCACCACCCATGCGGCCGGCCATGCGCATGCCCTTGAAGACGCGGCCCGGGGTGGCGCAGCCACCGATGGAGCCCGGCGAGCGATGCTTGCGCTGCACGCCGTGGGACGCGCGCAGACCATGGAAGCCGTGCCGCTTCATGACACCCGCAAAGCCCTTGCCCTTGGTCGTCCCGATCACATCGACGAGCTGACCGGCCTCGAAGGTGCCGGCCGAGATCTCCTGGCCGAGCGTGTACTCCGAGGCGTCCTCCGTGCGAATCTCGACCATGTGGCGGCGCGGGGTCACGCCAGCCTTGGCGAAGTGGCCCGCCTGGGGCTTGGTGACCTTGCGCGGATCGATCGCACCGAAGGCGATCTGCACGGCGGCATAGCCGTCGACCTCAGGTGAGCGCACCTGAGTGACGACGCACGGCCCAGCCTTGACCACGGTCACGGGGACGACCTTGTTGTTCTCGTCCCAGACCTGGGTCATGCCGAGCTTCTCGCCCAGTACGCCCTTGACGTTGGTACCCATCAGTGTTCCTTGCCTCGTGGTCTGCAGGTCAGAGCTTGATCTCGATGTCGACGCCCGCGGGCAGATCGAGACGCATGAGCGAGTCGACTGTCTTGGGAGTCGGGTCGAGGATGTCGATCAGACGCTTGTGGGTGCGCATCTCGAAGTGCTCGCGGCTGTCCTTGTACTTGTGCGGCGAGCGGATGACGCAGTAGACGTTCTTCTC
>DMPC01000177.1:0-2147 GCA_003456155.1 Actinomycetota bacterium
TGGCGATGAGCGTCTTGCCGCAGCCAGGGGGTCCGTACAGCAGGATGCCCTTGGGCGGCTTGAGCTGGTGCTCGGCGTAGAGGTCGGGGTGGAGGAACGGCAGCTCGACGGCATCGCGGATCGCCTCGATCTGGTCGCGGAGGCCACCGATGTCCTCGTAGCGGATGTCCGGCACCTCTTCGAGCACGAGCTCCTCGACCTCGGACTTCGGGATGCGCTCGTAGACCACACCCGTCCTGACGTCGCACAGGAGTGAGTCGCCTGCGCGAAGGCGGATCCCGCGAAGCGGCTCGGCGATGCGCACCACGCGCTCCTCGTCGGTGTGCCCCACGACGAGCCCACGATCGCCCCCCTCAAGGAGCTCCTTGAAGACGACGATCTCGCCCACCTCCTCGAAGGCGAGGGCGTCGATCACCGTCAGGGACTCGTTGAGGACGACCTCGCGACCGGGCAGCAGGAGGGATCGATCCACGGAGGGGCTCACGGCGACGCGCATCTTGCGTCCGGAAGCCGTGATCGTCGCGGTCCCGGCCTCCTCGAGGGAGATCACCGTGCCGAAGGTGTGTGGCGGGTCACCCAGCTTGTCAACCTGCTCCTTGAGCGTCACGATCTGCTCACGGGCGTCCCGGAGGGTCTGGATCAGCCTCCCGTTGTGATCCCGCTGAGCGGCCAGTTCGCCGCGGACCTCCGTGAGGGCGGTCTCGAGGTCGTGCACGCGGCTGGCCCAACCCGCTGACTCGCTCATCCTCGCTCCTGCCGTCGCCTGCTTCCCCGTCACTGTAACCCGTACTGGCGACTTCTACCCGTCTTGCTCATCCGGTGCAGACGTGCTCGCGAGGGAGCCCGGACCGCTGTAGTCGTCGCCGTAGGCCCCGGGTGCCGGTCGGCGCCGCCTCGGCGGCAGCACTGTCCCGTCCGCGAGCCGGCGAGCGGTCACGAGGAATGCCGTGTGGCCGTTCATCCGATGATCAGGCCTCACGGCCAGCCCCTCCAGGTGCCAGGTGCGCAGGAGGCTCTCCTCGGCGCGCGGTTCGGTCCAGACGCCACTGACGCGCAGACTCTCGACGAGCCGGGAGAGCTGGGTCGTCGTGGCGACATAGCCGACAAGGACGCCTCCTGGGCTGAGTGCTGCGGCCACGGAGTCGAGGCACTCCCAGGGGGCGAGCATGTCGAGCACGACCGCATCGAGCTCTCGGTCGACCAGGTCGTGGGCCATGTCACCGAGTCTCAGGGTCCAGTTGTCGGGTCGATGTCCGAACCAGCGCTCGACGTTGCGCTCAGCGACCTCCGCGAACTCGGGGCGTCGCTCGTAGCTGATAACGGCACCGTCGTCGCCCACGGCACGAAGCAGCGAGCAGGTCAGGGCGCCTGAGCCCACCCCGGCCTCAGCCACCCGTGCGCCGGCGCCGAGATTGGCGAGACCGACGATGCGGGCCGCGTCCTTGGGATAGATGACCTGGGCACCCCGCGGCATGGACAGGACGAAGTCATCGAGGATGGGTCGCAGTGCGAGGAACGAGGTCCCGTTGCTGGACGTGACGACGATTCCTTCAGGCCTGCCGATAATGTCGTTATGCGGCAGGCTGCCGCGATGGGTGTGATAGGCCGCTTCCGCCTCCAGGGTGATCGTGTGCATCTTTCCCCGCGGGTCGGTCAGCTGGACGAGATCGCCGACGACGAAGGGGCCTCGCCGGCGTGACGAGGAGATGCCTGCTGGCTGTCGCTGCACCGACCGAACGCTACTCGCCCCGCTCTCCGCGCAGCGGCAGGCTGCCGTGCGCTCAGTCGGACAGCCTGGCGGTGTGCCAGAGTGAGGTGATCGTCGCGCCGGCGAGCGAGGTGACCACCGCCGTGCCCAGATGCGCGACGTCGGCGATGTGGGGTACGGCCACGACCCGGCAGCCGGCATCGCGGGCTGAGGTGACTCCGGTGGGCGAGTCCTCGATGGCGAGGCACTCATCGGGTCGCACGCCCAGCAGGCGCGCAGCCTCAACGTAGGGCTCGGGGTGGGGCTTGCTGTAGGTCACGTCGTCTCCGGCAACGATGACATCGAACGGGAGGGTGGTGAGCTCCTCCTCCATCCGGTCGGCGACGGCTCGGATGAGGCGCGCCCAGGATGCGGAGACCAGGGCCGTGGGGATGCCCAT
>DMPC01000177.1:2459-3905 GCA_003456155.1 Actinomycetota bacterium
TCTCCAGTGGCCCGCCCAGGCAGGCCACCTGATCCTCCGGGTGCCAGGAGGCCCCGAGCAGCCCCATGACGTGAACCTCGGCGTCGAGCCAATGGCCCTCGGTGTCGACGAGGGTGCCATCCATGTCGAACAGGACGGCCGCAGGGAGGGCGGAGGGAGCCATCACGAGGCGTTGAAGTATTTCGCCTCGGGGTGGTGCGCGATGATCGCGCTGGTCGACTGCTCTGGATGGAGCTGGAACTCCTCGGACAGCTCGACCCCGATGCGTCCCGGATCGAGGAGGTCCATGAGGATCACCTGCTGCTCCAGGTCGGGGCAGGCCGGATAACCGAACGAGTAGCGGGACCCCTGGTAACCCTGCTTGGCGATCAGATGGGCCATGTCCGGATCGTCGCCGCTGGCGAGCCCCAGCTCCTCGCGCACACGGGCGTGCCAGAACTCGGCAAGAGCCTCGGTGAGCTGGACCGAGAGCCCATGGAGTTCCAGGTACTCGCGGTAGGAGTCAGCCTCGAAGAGACGTGCCGTCGCATCGGACGCCGACTGGCCCATCGTGACGATGGTGAACGGCACCACGTCAAGCTCTCCCGACTCCCCCGGGCGGTAGAAGTCGGCGAGGCACAGATGTCGGTCCCTGCGCTGCCGCGGGAAGTGAAGACGTGCTCGCTCCTGGCCCTCATGCGGACCTTCGTGCCACACGATGACGAGGTCATCGCCCTCGGAGTAGCAGGGGAAGTAGCCGTAGACGACCGCCGGGTTGATGATCCCCTCGGTGTGAAGGCGATCCAGCCACGCGCGCAGCCGGGGTCGGCCCTCGGTCTCGACCAGCTCCTCGTAGCTGGCCCCGTCGGCGCCTCGCCCGGGCTTCAGGCCCCACTGGCCGAGGAACAGGGCGCGTTCGTCGAGGTAGGGCAGGTAGTCCGAGAGCGAGATGCCCTTGACGATCCGGTCGCCCCAGAAAGGTGGCGTCGGAAGCGGGACGTCGATGGCCACGTCTGAGCGGCTCGGGATCTCGACCTCCTCCTTCGTCACCGTTCGGGCTGACGATCGAACCCGGCGCGAGCGCAGTTCGGGGAGGACTGCATCCGGCTCACCCCGCTTGACGGCCATGAGGGCGTCCATGAGACGCAGGCCCTCGAAGGCATCTCGTGCGTAGCGCACGTCGCCCTCGTACATCGCGGCAAGATCCTCCTCGACGAAGGCGCGAGTCAGAGCGGCTCCCCCCAGGACGACGGGATACTGCTCGGCCACCCCGCGTGCGTTCATCTCCTCGAGGTTCTCTCGCATGATGACGGTGCTCTTGACGAGAAGCCCGCTCATCCCGATGACATCGGCCTGGTGCTCCTGCGCCGCCTCGATGATGCTCGAGATCGGCTGCTTGATGCCGATGTTGACGACGGTGTAACCGTTGTTCGAGAGGATGATGTCGACCAGGTTCTTGCCGATGTC
>DMPC01000177.1:4098-9951 GCA_003456155.1 Actinomycetota bacterium
ACGTCGCCCTTGACGGTGGCCAGCACCATGGTGCCCTTGCCCGCTTCGTCCGTCCGCTCCATATGCGGCTCGAGATACGCGACCGCTGTCTTCATCACCTCAGCGCTCTGCAGGACGAACGGCAGCTGCATCTCACCAGAGGCGAACAGATCGCCGACGACCTTCATGCCGGACAGCAGGGTGTCGTTGACGATCGCCAGGGCGGGTCGATCAAGCAGCGCCTCGTCGAGATCGGCCTCCAGTCCGTTGCGCTCCCCGTCGATGATGCGCCGTTCCAGGCGCTCGAAGAGCGGCAGGGCCGCCAGCTCCTCGGCCTTGGAGGCGGAGAGGGACCTGGCCTCCACGCCCTCGAAGAGCTGAAGGAACCTCTGCAGCGGGTCGTAGGTGACCGTGCCATCGTCGGCGTAGGCGCGACGGTCGTAGACGAGGTCGAGAGCGACCTGCCGCTGCTCGTCAGGAATCTTCGCCATCGGCAGGATCTTGGAAGCGTGCACGATGGCCGAATCCAGACCAGCCTCCCTCGCCTCGTGCAGGAAGACCGAGTTGAGCACCTGCCGCGCTGCCGGGTTCAGGCCGAACGAGACGTTGGACAGCCCGAGCGTGGTCTGCACCCGCGGATGCATCTGCTTGAGGGTCCGGATGGCCTCGAGGGTCTCGATCGCGTCCCGACGGGTCTCCTCCTGACCTGTGGCGATCGGGAATGTGAGGGTGTCGACGAGGATGTCGGCGACGTCCATGCCCCAGTTGTCGCTCAGGTCGCAGATGAGTCGATCTGCGGTGCGAACCTTCCACTCGGCGGTGCGCGCCTGGCCCTCCTCATCAATCGTCAGGGCGACGACGGCTGCCCCGTGCTCGACCACCAGGGGCATGATGCGGCGAATCCGGGAATCGGGGCCGTCGCCGTCCTCGTAGTTCACCGAGTTCACGACGGCGCGCCCGCCCAGCATCTCCAGGCCAGCCTCGAGCACGCCCGGCTCCGTGCTGTCGAGCACGATGGGCAGCGTTGACGCCGTCGCGAGTCGCCCGGCGAGCGCGCGCATGTCGGCAACACCGTCCCGGCCCACGTAGTCCACGCACAGGTCGAGCAGGTGCGCTCCGTCGCGGATCTGCTCTCGCGCGATCTCGACGCAGTCGTCCCAGCGCTCCTCGAGCATCGCGTCGCGGAACGCCTTCGACCCGTTGGCGTTGGTGCGCTCCCCGATGGAGAGATATGCGGAGTCCTGCCGGAACGGCACGGACTGGTAGAGCGAGGCCGACGAGGCCTCGTGATCCACGTGGCGGGAGGCAAGCTCGCGCGCCCGGACTCGATCCACGACCGCTGCGAGGTGCGCCGGGGTGGTGCCGCAGCAGCCGCCCACCAAGCCGATGCCGAATTCCCGTGTGAAGGTGTCGTGAGCGTCCGCGAGCTCCTCGGGAGACAGCGGGTAGTGGGCCCCGTCGGCCGTCAGCACGGGAAGGCCGGCGTTCGGCATGCACGAGATGCCCACGAGCGCGGTCCGCGACAGCGTGCGCAGGTGCTCGCTCATCTCTGCCGGCCCAGTGGCGCAGTTGAGCCCGATCATGTCCACGCCCAGCGGCTCCAGTGCCGTGATGGCCGCGCCGATCTCGCTGCCCAGCAGCATGGTTCCGGTGGTCTCCACGGTCACCTGAGCGAAGACGGGAAGGTCGACCCCCGCTGCGACCAATGCGCGCTTGGCTCCGACCACGGCCGCCTTCGCCTGGAGCAGGTCCTGCGACGTCTCGATGAGGATGGCGTCCGCACCACCGGCGACCAGGCCGGCGACCTGCTGCTCGTACGCATCGCGGAGCGTCGCGTAGGGCGCATGGCCCAGGCTCGGGAGCTTGGTGCCCGGACCCACCGAGCCCAGCACCCAGCGTGGGCGATCCGGGGTCGACCAGCGATCCGCAGATGACCTGGCCACAGCAGCCCCCGCCTGCGCCAGTTCGAAGATGCGCTCGGGGATGTCGTACTCGCCGAGGTTCGCGAGGTTGGCTCCGAAGGTGTTGGTCTCGACGCAGTCGACGCCGACCTCGAAGTAGGCGTCGTGGACGCTCTCGACCAGTTCCGGCCGAGTGACGTTGAGGATCTCGTTGCAGCCCTCGTACCCCTGGAAGTCCTCCAGGGAGGGATCCGCCGCCTGCAGCATGGTCCCCATGGCTCCATCGGCAACCACGACGCGGGTGGCCAGTGCCTCGCGCAGCGAGCCGGGACCATGCGTGGGGTGGGGTGAGGAATGCGGGACCGACATGATGCGCAAGCCTAGCGAGGCGCCTGCGCCCTGCACTCCGACACGAGGCCTTGGCAGGCTCTACGCTGACTCCGGGGAGACGGGCGGCGATGAGGAGGAGCAGTGATCGAGCTCGACGAGTTCCCGGTCCTGGTGGATCCCGTCATGGTCGCGGCGTTCGAGGGCTGGAATGACGCGGGCGAGTCGGCGTCCGGAGCGATCGCCCACCTTCGAGCCGTCTGGGACGCCCAGCCGCTGGCCGATCTGGACTCGGAGGAGTACTACGACTACCAGGTGAACCGGCCGATCATCTCTCTCGATGACTCGGGGGTGCGCAGCCTGACCTGGCCCTCGACGCGAGTGTTCATCGCCCGGGTGCCCCTGTTCCCGCGCGACCTCGTCCTCGTCCAGGGCATCGAGCCGAACATGAAGTGGCAGCAGTTCGTCCGGGAGATCCTGGGCCTGGCGGCCGAGCTCGACGTGTCGACCGTCATCACCCTGGGAGCCCTGCTCTCGGACATCCCGCACACCCGGCCCGTGCCGGTGACGGGCACGTCCTCGGATGCGGCCTTGCGAGCGGATCTTGACCTGGAGCCCTCCACCTACGAGGGCCCGACCGGCATCGTGGGAGTGATCCAGGATGCCTGCACCCGGTTCGGCATCTCGGCGATATCCCTCTGGGCGGCCGTACCGCACTACGTCGCGCAGCCGCCGTGCCCCAAGGCAACCCTCGCCCTCGTTCGTCGCATCGAGGACATCCTCGACGTGCCCGTACCGCTGGGAGATCTCGTCGAGGAGTCCCGTGCGTGGGAGGTTGGGGTCGATGAGCTGGCAGCCGAGGACGAGGAGGTCGCGGACTACGTGAAGCAGCTCGAGGAGGCGCGGGACGCCGTCGACCTGCCCGAGGCCAGCGGGGAGGCGATCGCTCGTGAGTTCGAGCGCTACCTGCGCCGCCGGGGCACCCAGAGCTGAGCAGGTTCCGTGCCGGGCTCAGTCGGTGAGGTCGAGTGCGGTGCGCGCGTCGCGGAGCGCCTGCTCCCCTCCTGACAGGTATGAAGCCCAGGCCTCACCGGCGGGTGTTCGTCGCCGCAGCTCCGAGCTGACCGCATCCACCGCTTGACCGGGTTGCTCCCCCGTCGCCAACAGCCGCTGGATGTCCCGCAGGGTGTACCAGCGCCCCTCGTGGAGCTTCACGTCGGAGGCGCCCCGCCGCGGGTCGCGCGAGACCGAGCACAGCGAGGCACCGCGCAGCGCCGCCTCAAGCTGAGCCTGTGCCGCGAGCACCAGATCGTCCAGGGCCATCGACATGGCTACCGCAGCCGGCGATAGAGGGCGATCGAGGCATCCGTGGCGGGATCGAAGGTGGACGAGGCGTGACCATTGATGTCGTCAAGGATCCCCACGGCGAGCTTCTTGCCCAGTTCGACACCCCACTGGTCGTAGGAGTCGATGCCCCAGATCGCTCCCTGCACGAAGACGCTGTGCTCGTAGAGGGACACCAGAGAACCCAGGGTGAACGGGTCAAGGCGATCGATCATGATCAGGTTCACCGGCCGATTGCCCGGCATGACCTTGTGCGGCACGAGCCAGGCCGGAGTGCCGTCGGCGGCCACCTCAGCGGCGGTACGGCCACGAGACAGGACAGCAGCCTGGGCCAGTGCGTTGGCGGCCAGCATGTCCTGCTGGTCACCCTGCGGATTCTCGCTGCGCGCGACGATGATGATGTCGCACGCCACGATGCTCGTCCCCTGGTGCAGCAACTGATAGAAGGAATGCTGCCCGTTGGTCCCTGGCTCGCCCCAGAAGATGGCTCCCGTGTCGTAGGAGACGGAGGTGCCGTCGCGCCGCACCGACTTGCCGTTGCTCTCCATGGTCAGCTGCTGGAGATAGGCGGGGAAGCGCTTGAGGTACTGGGAGTACGGGAGTACCGCAGTCGTGGGGATGTCGAGGAAGTCCCGGTTCCAGACGGCGAGCAGTCCCATGAGGAGGGGGAGGTTGCGCTCGGGCGGTGTCGTCAGGAAGTGCGTGTCCATGGCGTGGAAGCCCGCAAGGAGACTGGAGAAGCCATCCCATCCGATCGCGATCATCGTGCTCAGCCCGATCGATGAGTCCATCGAATAGCGCCCACCCACCCAGTCCCAGAAGCCGAACATGTTGGCGGGGTCGATGCCGAACGCCTCGACCTTCGGTGCATCCGTGGAAACGGCCACGAAGTGGTGGGCGACAGCGGCCTCTCCCAAGGCGCTGACAAGCCAGGCGCGCGCGACGTGCGCGTTCGTCATGGTCTCGAGGGTGGTGAAGGTCTTCGACGCGACGATGACGAGGGTGCTCTCGGGATCGCATTGAGCCAGGGCCACCGAGATGTCGGTGGGATCCACGTTCGAGACGAAGTGGAAGGCGATCTGCCCATCATCGAAGGCACCGAGTGCGGCATAGGCCATGGCGGGACCGAGATCGGAGCCGCCGATCCCGATATTGACGACCGACCGGATCCTCGATCCCGTCGCCCCGAGCCAGGCGCCCGATCGCACCTCGTTGGCGAAGACACCCATACGAGAGAGGACCTCGTGCACCTCCCCGACGACGTCCACGCCATCGACCTCGAGTCGGTCCCCTGCGGGCTGGCGGAGGGCCGTGTGCAGGACCGCGCGATCCTCCGTCGTGTTGATGTGATCGCCACGGAACATGGCCGTGCGCAGATCCTCGACGCCTGCCTGCTCGGCCAGTGCCAGGAGCGAGGCGATGACACTGGGCGTGGCCCGCTGACGTGAGTAGTCGAGGATGACCCGTGCTCCGTCGATGGTGCAGGACCGGGAGCGATCGGGATCGGCATCGATCAGGTCTCGAATCGAGCTCTCCCGTGATCGCGCAGCCTCAGCAGAGAGATCGGACCAGGCGCGCAGGGTCGTGGGGTCGATGGTGGCCGGTGTCATGCGACCAGCCTTCCATGTGCCGTGACAGTATTCCCACCACGAGTGCGATGCCCGTCCGATCGTGCCGCCGATTCCTGTGAAGCCCACCTGGAGGATCCCGTGCCTGAGACCACAGATCGCCTCGACATCGGCATGGTGGGGCTGGGCCGTATGGGTGCCAACCTCGCGCGTAGGGCCATGGCCGCGGGCCACCGCGTCGTGGGCTTCGATCCGCGCCCCGAGTCGGTAGCCGAGCTTGCGAGCGACGGCGCCACGGGCGTGCACTCCCTCGCGGATCTCGTGGCAGCCCTTCCGGTGCCGAGGACGGTCTGGGTCATGGTGCCGGCAGGCGGGATCACGCAGTCCGTGACCTCGGAGCTGATGGGACTCCTCGACAGCGGCGACTGCATCATCGACGGCGGCAACTCGTACTACCGCGACGACATCCGTCGGGGGCACGCGGCCGCATCGAAGGGGATCGACTACCTCGACGTCGGCACTTCGGGTGGGGTCTGGGGACTCGACCGCGGCTACTGTCTGATGATCGGCGGTCCCGATGCGGCTGTGGACCGGTTGTCCGCGCTCTGGGATGCCCTGGCGCCGGGTGAGGGCTCCGCGGAGCGGACTCGTGGACGCACCGGGCCGGCCGCGCCGGAGGAGCGAGGGTGGCTGCACTGCGGACCCAGCGGGGCGGGGCACTTCGTGAAGATGGT
>DMPC01000177.1:10120-13680 GCA_003456155.1 Actinomycetota bacterium
TTCGTGAAGATGGTGCACAACGGGATCGAGTACGGCCTGATGGCCTCCTATGCGGAGGGTCTGAACATTCTCAAGCATGCGAACGCGGGCAAGGTGGCCCGTGACTCCGATGCGGAGACCGCTCCCCTCTCCGATCCGGAGTACTACCAGTACGACATCGACATCCCAGCCGTTGCGGAGGTGTGGCGCCGTGGCAGTGTCGTCGGATCCTGGCTTCTCGACCTCACCGCTGCAGCGCTGCACGAGTCTGCTGACCTGTCGGACTTCAGCGGTCGGGTGTCCGACTCCGGAGAAGGGCGCTGGACATCCATCGCGGCCATCGAGGAGGGGGTACCCGCTCCCGTGCTGACGTCTGCCCTCTACGAGCGTTTCGAGTCGCAGGGGTCAGGGCTGTTCGCCGGCAAGATCCTCAGCGCCATGCGCAAGGAGTTCGGCGGCCATGACGAGAAGTCGTCCTGACCCAGCAGGCGACCTCAGGCCAGACGCACGCCGAGAAGTGAATCGGCCAATGATGCGATCAGTGCGGGTGCATCAGGATCGGAGCCATCCCCGCTCTCCGCGGCCATGCACCAGGCATCGATGGCATCCAGCGCCCGAGGTGTCCTGAGGTCATCGGCGAGGGCCTGACGCACGCGGTCGAGCACGGGAGCGGCATCCGGGCCCTGCCCAAGGTGCGTTGCGCGCAGCCAGAGGTCGAGACGGTCCTCAGCACCCTCCAGGCCCTGTGGCGTCCATGCCCAGTCGGCCCGGTAGTGATGAGCCAGCAGGGCGAGCCGTATCGCCATGGGTCGCACCCCTGAGTGGCGGAGCGCCGAGACGAACACCAGATTGCCCCGCGACTTCGACATCTTGTGGCCCTGCCAGGACACCATGGCGGAATGGACGTAGTGGTGCGCAAAGGGCTCCTGCTGCATCAGCACCTGCGCCTCTGCCGCGCACATCTCGTGATGCGGGAACACCAGATCACTGCCGCCACCTTGGACGTCGAATCCCATGCCCAGATGATCAAGGGCGATCGCCGTGCACTCGATGTGCCAGCCGGGTCGGCCGTGGCCCAAAGAGGTGTCCCAAGCCGGCTCATGCGGACGCTCCGACTGCCACACCAGGCAGTCCAGCGGATCCTCCTTGCCTGGCCTGTCGGGATCGCCTCCACGCTCCGCGAAGATCCGGACCATCTCCGGCCGGGTGAGCCCGCTCACCTCTCCGAAGGAGGGGTCCTGGCCCACTCGGAAGTACAGGTCACTGTCGACGGCGTACACCGAGCCGCGAATCTGGAGGTCTTCGACGTACGACGCCACCGATGGGATGGACTCCACCGCCCCGATGTAGTCCCGCGGGGGCAGGACGTTGAGTGCCTCCATGTCCTCGCGGAACAGTGCCGTCTCACGATCGGCGATCTCGCGCCAGTCCTGTCCGGTCTCCACTGCCCGCTCGAGAAGCGGGTCGTCGATATCGGTGACGTTCTGCACGTAGTGGACGTCGTGCCCGGCATCGCGCCACGCACGATGGACGAGATCGAAGGTGACGTAGGTGAAGGCATGCCCCATGTGGGTGGCGTCGTAGGGGGTGATCCCGCAGACATACATCCGGGCGGTCGGCCCGGGTTCGGTCGCTCGCACCGTGCCCATCCTGGTGTCGTGGAGCGACAGGGCATGTCCTCGACCCGGGAGAACGGGGACGTCGGGCATCGGCCAGGCCTTCACCCCGTCAGCCTAGCCACCCGGGAGGGACAGGGTCAGAACACCGGCCACGGGATCGCTGGACCGTCGATCATGGGCATCGGGAACCGCCCGGTGCGCACCACGGTGGCCACGCGCTGGTGCAGTGCTGCGCGCTCGTCCGCATCGAGCCAGCGCTC
Organism: Actinomycetota bacterium; assembly: GCA_003456155.1. Classification (GTDB taxonomy): domain Bacteria; phylum Actinomycetota; class Actinomycetes; order S36-B12; family S36-B12; genus UBA10649. The sequence goes on from DMPC01000177.1 coordinate 11,979, forward strand.
CACGTCGTCGACTCCCGTCGCCAGATCTTGCTGGAGCCGCTCGACATCCGCGAGGAGTCCTGCGGCCATCGGCTGTCCCGCCCAGCCCCACAGCACCGTGCGCAGCTTCGATTCGGCTGCGAACGTGACTCCGTGGTCGATCCCCCACAGTCGGTCCTCGCGATCGACCAGGAGGTGACCACCCTTTCGGTCCGCGTTGTTGACGAGAATGTCGAACACCGCAAGGCGCGCCACATCCGGCGACTCCCGGTGGGCCAGTGCCACCCTCCTGCCCTCGGCATCTCGGCCCTCGAGGATGACGGCCCAGCCCTCCGGGACGTCTGTGGGTCGAACGAGGGTGACCGGCCGGCTGTCGGGCACCTCGTCGATCCACGCCTGGCACATGCCGGGACCCCAGGGCGTGTCCTCTCGCCAGACTGTCGGCGGCACGATGTGCCAGCCCAGATGCTCGGAGAGGGCGAAGGACGCCACCTCGCGACCGGTGAGTGTCTCCTCGGGAAAGTCCCAGAGCGGACGCTCTCCGGCGACGGGCTTGATGACGCAGTGCTGCTCCACGCCGTCGCTGCGCACCCAGGCCCGCAGTGTCGCATTGGAGGCGTCGGCGAGTCGGCCCTCGATCTGGAGCTCCCCGCACGCGAGGAGAGTGGTGACCTCGGGAGAAGCCGGGCCCGGTGTCGCGGTCATGCCCGTCGGCGGTATCCGTTGGATCGGGGGCAGAGGTGACCCTCGGGATCCAGCGGCTGGCTGCAGAAGGGGCATGGGGCGCGTCCGGCCGCGACCACGGTGCGGGTCCGTGCGGCGAAGGCGCGTGCGTCGGCCGGCTCGAGCCACACCCGGAGGGTGTCCGGTCCAGCCGATGCGTCATCGCCGATCTCCGGAATTGGAGCGGGCTCCTCGGTGACGCCATGGGCCTCCACGACCACCCGCAGTTTCGCCTCGTCCCACCCGAGGGCCATCGCACCCACGCGGAACTCCTCGACGATGGGCACGTCCAGGGGGGCCGTATCGCCGTAGCTGACGAGGCCGGCCTCGGGGATGATGTCGTGATGCCCGCGACCTCGGGCCTCGTCGAGCAGCTGGTCGATCCGCTCGGCCAGCATGGCCGCCTGGGACTTCTCGAGTGCCACGCTGGTGAGCGAGGGACCCTGACGTGCCTGCAGGAAGAAGATGCGCTCGCCGGGCTGCCCCACGGTCCCGGCGACGAAGCGGTCGGGTGCGGGATAGTCGAACACCTGCCGGTTCATGAGCCGGCACCTCCTCCCACGGCAGCATCGGACGAGCGCTTCTTGCGACGCGAGCGCCCCGACGGGGCGGGAAGCGCTCCCCCGGTGTCGTTGATGCGGTCGACGAAGGGCCTCATCGCGGTGTAGTCGACGATGCTGAGCGAGCACGGATCGATGCGCAGTCGCTGGAAGTGGTCCAGGTGCATGCCCAGCGCATCGGCGAGGATGGCCTTGATGACGTCACCGTGGCTGACCACGAGGTAGACGCCTGACTCACCCCACTTCTCGTTCCACTCGCGGATCGACGACACCGCACGATGCTGCATGTGCGCCAGTGACTCACCGCCCGGGAATGCCGCAGCGGTCGGGTGGGACTGCACCACCTTCCACAGGGGGTCCCGCGCGAGCTCCTTCAGGGAGCGGCCGGACCACTCGCCGTAGTCGCACTCCCCCAGGCGCCGATCCTCGTCCCTGGTGAC
>DMPC01000177.1:14009-14533 GCA_003456155.1 Actinomycetota bacterium
TCCAGCCGGCCAGCACGCCTGAGGCGTTGGCTGTCGTGCGTCCGTGTCGGACGAGCAGGACGGTCGGCACGCGATCAGCCTAGATCGTTCACCGTGAACCGGCACAATGCAGACGTGATCCGTGGAATGGGCCTCTACACGCCGGATGCCGTGACCCCCATCACCGACGTGCGGAGCTGGGAGCAGCCGGGCGACACCCATCCGGAGCCGAAGCTCCTCGAACTGCGCAGCCAGGTGCACCAGGGAGATGACAGCTTCGTGTGGGTGGGGCTCTTCGAGCCAACGAAGGCTGAACTTGACATGGTGGCGCGCGTGTTCGAGATTCCCCCGCTCCAGATCGAGGATGCGGCCAATCCCGAGCAGCGCCCGAAGTTCGAGATCGATGACGACGGCCACGGGCTCGCGGTGCTCAAGGTTCTGGACTACGAGGACGCCACGTCCGACGTGCGCACCGGTCAGGTGTCCGTGTTCGTCGGCGAGGGCTTCGCCCTGACGATTCGCTTCGGCCGGACAGCCGACCTCAG
>DMPC01000177.1:14774-15704 GCA_003456155.1 Actinomycetota bacterium
GTGCTCTACGCCGTCCTGGACAGGACGGTCGACGGCTATCTGGCGGTGACGTCCGAACTCTCGCTCGACGTGGAGGGGCTCGAGGCCGACATCTTCGCTCAGACCCCCACGGTGCAGAGCACCAACAGCATCTACCGGCTCAAGCGCGAGAACGTGGAGATCCGTCGGGCCGTGCAGCCCCTCGTCTCATGGGCTCATGAGGCCGTCGGAGAACGCCTCACGTGGGTGCCTTCTGGCCTGCGGCCCTATTTTCGAGACATCGGCGACCATCTGCTGAGGGCGAATGATGCGACGGAGGCGCAGGACAGCCTGCTGCTGGCGATGCTGATGGCATCCACCAGCCTGCAGGACCTCCAGCAGAACCGGGACATGAGGAAGATCTCCGCGTGGGTGGCTATTGCCGCGGTCCCGACGGCCATCGCCGGCATCTACGGCATGAACTTCGATGACATGCCGGAGCTGCATTGGAGCTTCGGCTATCCGGCGGTACTCCTGCTGATGGGCACCACCTGCGCCCTGCTGTACCGGGGCTTTCGGAAGTCCGGGTGGCTGTGATCAGGCGCTGAGGACGCCCGTGAGGAGCAGAACGATGACGAGGGTGCCGAGCGCGACTCGATAGATCACGAACGGAAGGTAGCTGCGGGTCGTCAACCACCTCATGAGCCAGGCAATGACGGCGAGACCCACCACGAAGGCGATGGCTGTGGCCAGGATGGTCGGGCCCCACTGCACGGCGGACTCCGAGGAGATCTTGGTCGCCTCGTAGAGCCCTGAGGCGAGCACCGCGGGAATGGCCAGCAGGAAGGCGTAGCGGGCCGCAGCCCCCCTGGTGTAGCCCATGGCCAGACCGGCGGAGATGGTCGCTCCCGATCGGGACACGCCGGGAATCAGGGCGAGAGCCTGGGCGAAGCCGAAGAGGATGCCGTCGCG
>DMPC01000177.1:15942-17722 GCA_003456155.1 Actinomycetota bacterium
CCGAGCAGGATGCCGAAGACGATGAGCATGATCGCGGTGAGCCACAGATTGCGTGCCACGGTCTCGATCTGACGGGCGAAGATCAGGCCGAGGACGGCGATGGGGATCGTGCCGATGATCACGAGCCACCCCATGCGCGCATCAGGGTCGCGACGGGCATCGGCATCGACCAGGGATCGCGACCAGGCGCGCAGGATCGACCAGATCTCGCGGCGGAAGTAGATGATCACGGCGGTCTCGGTGCCGATCTGCGTCACGGCGGTGAACGCCGCGCCCGGATCGGACCAGCCGAACAGCTGGGACATGATCAGCAGGTGCGCACTCGAGGAGATCGGCAGGAACTCGGTGAGCCCCTGGATGACTCCGAGGACGACTGCCTCGAACCAGGTCACGATCAGGCCAGCCCCGCCTGCTGAAGGAGTTCGATCATGGTGCGCAGGGTTCGGCGGCGCTCCTCCAGATCGCCGGCGTAGAGGCCCAGGGTGAGGGTGGTGACCCCGGCGTCGGCATACGCGTGAAGCCGTTCCTTCACACGCTCAGGGGGGCCGAGGAGAGCGGTGCGGTCCATGAACTCGAAGGGCACGGCGGCCATTGCCTGGTCGTACTCCTTGCCCAGGTAGTGATCCTGGATCTGGTCCGCAGCCTCCTCGTATCCCATGCGGCAGGCCAGCTGGTGGTAGAAGTTTCGGTCGCGACTGCCCATTCCTCCGATGTAGAGCGCCGAGTAGAAGCGAACCGGATCGGCGCAGCGCTCTGGGTCGTCCCCCAGTACGACGGGCACCGTGGGCACGACATCGAAGCCGTCCATGCCCAGGCCCGCCCGGCTTCGGCCGGCTACCAGTGGCGTCATGAGCTCCTGCGCGTGCTCCGGCGAGAAGAAGATCGCCAGCCAGCCGTCGGCGATCTCACCGGCGAGTTCGAGGTTCTTCGGTCCGATGGCTGCGAGGTAGATCGGAATGCGCTCGCGCACTGGGTGCACGGTCAGCGTCAGCGCCTTGCCGGGTCCATCAGGAAGCGGCAGCGTGAAGAACTCCCCGTCGTAGCGCACCCGCTCTCGTGCCAGCGCCATGCGCACGATGTCGACATACTCGCGGGTCCGGGTCAGGGGACGATCGAAGCGCACGCCGTGCCAGCCTTCGGAGACCTGCGGGCCGGACACCCCCAGACCAAGTCGGAACCTTCCCCCCGACAGGGTGTCCAGCGTCGCAGCGGTCATGGCCGTGTTGGCCGGCGTCCGGCCGGGGATCTGGAACACCGCCGAGCCGATGTCGATGGACGACGTCTGCGCCCCGATCCACGCAAGCACCGTGGCCGCGTCGGAGCCGTAGGCCTCCGCCGCCCAGACCACGGAGTAGCCGAGGTCGTCCGCATCCTTCGCGAGGATCAGGTTGTCGGCATCGTTGCCGGCTCCCCAGTACCCCAGGTTCAGCCCGAGTTTCATGTGCTGTCTCCCATCGCCAACCGCGAGCCTAGAGGTCAGGCCCGTGCCCCCGAGGTAGCGTGCCGGTATGGAGACGCGTCCACTCGGCAGGTCCGGCGTGTGGGTCGGGCGACTCGCCCTGGGAACTGCGACCTGGACCCGCGGAACGGACGAGTACGACGCGAGGGATCAGCTGGCCGCCTTCCTCGATGCCGGGGGCACGCTGATCGACACCGCAGACGTCTATGCCGACGGCGGAGCTGAGGCGCTTCTGGGCGAGCTCCTCGAGGAGTTCGAGGTGCGCGACGAGATCGTGCTGTCGACGAAGGCCGGGGGCGTCGCCGGGCCGGGCCGGCGCGT
>DMPC01000115.1:0-127 GCA_003456155.1 Actinomycetota bacterium
ATGACGTGAGGGCGCCGTCGTGCCCACCGGCATGCCAGACGACCTTGACGGGCACGTCGGGGTGGGCGGTCATGATCTGCTCGGCGTTCGCGTTGACCTGATCCAGGGGGAACAGCGAGTCGGCCTG
>DMPC01000115.1:463-2248 GCA_003456155.1 Actinomycetota bacterium
GGGGTGGCCTGACCGCTGCTGAAGAAGAACCCTGACCAGAGGGACTTGTACGCGCCGAGTGTGGACGAGGCGCGCGGGGAGGACGCGCCGAGTGTGGACGAGGCGCGCGGGGAGGACGCGCCGAGTGTGGACGAGGCGATCGCGGCCTGGCCGAACAGGGAGCCCTCCAGGCTGTTCCACGTGATGTCGGCGGCGACGGCGTCCACTCGAGGGTCGTAGCCGGCCAGCATCAGGGCCAGAGCACCCCCGTACGAGCCACCGGCAACGCCGACGCGCGGATCTCCCGTGGCGTCCTGGCTCACCTCGGGAACCGTCGCCAGGTGATCGAGCAGGGCCGAGGCATCTGCCACCTCGAACTCCGGCGCGTTCATGGAGATCTGCCCGGTGGAGGCCCCGAAGCCGCGGGCGGAGTAGGCGAGGGTGACGAAGCCCGCGTTCGCCATGGCCGCGGCCTCCTGCGCTATGGACGCCTTGCTCCCACCGAAACCGTGGGCCAGCAGCACCGCAGGCGCCGTGGCACCCGGCTGGAGGTCGGGTGGCAGGTAGAGGTCGACCTCCAACTGGACGGGCGTCGGATCGCTCGCCGAGGTCGGGCCCCCGGGCAGGGTGAGCGCGGTCGGCGCTGGTGCGTCCGCTGAGCGGCTGACCGATAAGCCGATCCCCGTGAGGATCAGGAGGGCGACGACAAGGACGATGGTGGTGACACGTCGTCGGCGGGTGCCTCCGATGGCTCTCCTGATGCGTCCCACGCTTGGACCTTACGTGTGCGGTGCGATCGGCGCACCAGCAGCACCGTCACGGGGATCAGGATCAGGCCAGCGACGACCACGAACGGGATCAGGAAGCCCAGAGCGGTGATCGCGAACCCGATCAGGGCGACGAAGGCTGACCAGCCGGTCTGCAGGCCGGAGAGGAATCCGGGCGAGTCGACGTCAGCGACTTGAGTGATGGGCGACAGCGAGATCGTCACGGTCGACATGGAGACCTGCTCGGCGAGGTACTTGCGCTGGGATGTGAGGGAGTCCAGGTCGGCCTGGCGGAGGGAGAGCTCACTCTCGATGGCGATGATGTCCTCGATGCGCTGGGCCTCGGCGAGCAGATCCGTCATCCGGTCGATGCTTCCCTCAAGGACAGCGATGCGTGCGTCGAGGTCGATGACCTGGGTCGTGACGTCCTGCGCGGTGATGTCGAGCGAGTCGACTTCACCCAGCGCGGTGACATCGTCGAGGAAGGCCTGAAGGTCGTCTGCGGGGACCTGTGCGGTGATGCTCGCGAAACCGCCCGGGACGCCGCTCGCCAGGCTCTCGGCGGCGATGATCCCGTTGCGCGCACGCACGAGGCTTCGCACCTCACCGAGGGCCTCGTTGACCTCCTCGACCCGCATCGTCAGGTAGGCGGTCCGGATCACGGAGCGGTCGGTGACCGCTGGCGGGCTCGGTTGTCCGAGCTTCGCTCCAGTCTCGTCGGTCATCGGCATCTCTGCACTGACAGCGGCGTCCATCGGCATCGACTCGGTGTAGCCAGCGTCGCTGCCGGCATCGCCGTTGCACCCGGCGAGCAGCAGGCCGGCCAACGCGACGGTGCCGAGCGCAGCGAGGGCTTTCCGTGGACGCATGGCTCCTCCTCGAACGAATCGTTCTGGTCCCCTGTGTGACGCGGCGTGTCCGTTCAGTGTTTCCTGTCGATGACAACGATTCGGCAACGACGCACGGGCGCGGACCGGTCAGGACCGGTCACGGGTCAGGGAGCCGGCTCGACAAGGTCGACGAGGTGCAGGGTCTGCGT
>DMPC01000115.1:2575-3774 GCA_003456155.1 Actinomycetota bacterium
TCGTCTCCAGCGCCGAAGCGAGAATCCGCGGCCAGCAGGAGCGCCGCGAGGGAGTCGGCCTGCGCATCCGGAACGATCACGCCGACGCGTCCGTCATCGAGGCGCTGGACGATCGCGGTGGCCAGGTCCATGCGGGGCAGGGTGATCTCCTCGGTCGGTGCGCCCTCGCGGATGGGGTGCAGGATCGGGGCGTCTCCGCCAGCCGCGGCCAGCAGTTCCGTCGCCGTGTCCGCCGTCTGCTGCGTGATGCGGTAGGTGACTGTCAGCACGTGCACGTCAATGCGCTCGCTGGCCCACTCGAGCGCCTCGTGCCAGTCACGTGCCCCGGCAGGGTGCGCCGTCTGCTGCAGATCGCCGACCACGGTCATGGAGCGACGCGTGCAGCGACGCGACAGAGCCCGCCATGCCATGCGCGAGAGCTCCTGAGCCTCGTCGACGACGACATGGCCGTAGACCCAGGATCGGTCGTCAAGGGCGCGTTCGGCGACCGTGGTCGACGGGCGCTGACGGGTGTGGGGATCCTCAGCCCGGAGCTCTGCGTAGTCCGGGTCCTCGCGCTCGATGGTCGCACTGGGCCGCACGAACTCGCCCAGCCGGTCGGCTGCTTCGTCCAGCAGGGGAGCATCGTCGATCGTCCAAGGGCTGTCCGTCGTGCGGAGCAGGATCCGCTGCTGAGCAGAGGTCAGCAGTCCCTCAGCCGCCGCGGCGAGGAACGCGGAGTCGCTCAGCAGCAAGGTGACCAGCCGTTCGGGGCTGATGGGCAGCCACATCAGGTTGAGGGTGCGCCGCACGGCGGGCTCGTCGACCAGATCGCCGAGATTCGCGAGCCGGATGTCGGCATCACTGGCATCTTCGCCTCGCCGGCGTGCTCGATCGCGTGCGAGGTGGTCGAGGGCGCGGCGCAGGAAGGGCTCACGATTGGCATGGAAGGTCCCGTTGCGTGGAACACCCTTGCGTGCATCGGCGAGTTGCGCTGCCGTGATGGTGACGTCCGATCCGTCGGCCAAGCGAATCGTCACATCGGTGCTCGGCACGCGGATGCGCAACCGGACGGCATTCGCGATCACTCTGGCCATGACGAGATCGCCCTTGATCTCGGCGACCTCGGGGGAGTCGAGCACGCTGGTGCTCACGCCGGGAAAGAGCTGGCCCGGAGTGAGGAGGACGACGTCCGTCTCGCCCAGGCTCGGCAGTACCTG
>DMPC01000115.1:4077-10748 GCA_003456155.1 Actinomycetota bacterium
GTTCCCGGTCCACCCTGGACGACGGTCACCTGGTTCAGCGGGCTGCGCACGATCCGGTCCTGGTCGGCGGCGATCGTCGCGATGATGTCGTTCATGCGCCCCTCGCGCGGGGCATCCACCGCCCGCGCCGCAGCATCGACAGCGATCACGGTGGGGTCGCGGAGATCCTCATCCTCGGTATGGGTCACCGTGCGGTCGCGGGTGATGATGCGCCGGCGCATGAGCAGGCCCATCGGGTCGACTGCCGTGGCCTGGTAGAAGCCCGCTGCATTGGGGGCTCGCCAGTCCAGGAGCACCGGCTCGCCGTCGGCATCGCGCAACCCGATCCGCCCGATGTGCTGCACGCGGCCGTCGGAGTGATCGACGCGCCCGAAGCACAGTCGGTTCTCCGCGGCGTTGGCACTGCGGAGCTGCTGGGCCAGGTTGTCGTAAAGGGCCTGCTTCTCCAGCAGGTCTTGGCCGGTGCCCGTGTCAGGGGCGCTCGCGAGGGAGGCCATCCGCGAGGTCAGGTGCGTGCGCAGGTCACCGAGCAGGGCGTAGGCGGAGTCGACAAAGGCCTGCTCCTCGGAGACCGCGTCCATCCCACCTCCCGGGCCCGTCTTGACCGTGATGAGCGGAAGAAGAGTCAACCACGCTCGCCCGTGCGAGTCGCTCTCAGGGCTGAGGTCGGTGATGTGGCGTTCAGGGGCACCGTCAGACGGTGATGTCACCATCAGGACATGGAGACCCAGGTCGTGGCCGTGCTCTTCCTGCTCGTCGGGCTGCTCGCGGAGCTGATCGGGGGCGTGCTGCTCGGCATGGCCCTTGCTCGGTCGCGTGGGCGCACGGCACCGTCCGTCGTCGAGCTCGATGCGCTGCTGGCGCCGGTGCGGGAGAACATCGAGAGCCTGCGTCGTGCCGCCGACGGCGCCAACCGTGATCGCGCCGCGGCCGAGTCGGCGATCACGACTCAGCTGACCGCCGTCCAGGAGAGGTACGCCGGGCTGGAGGAGGCGACGGGCCAACTGCGGCTCGCCCTCGCCGGCGGCAAGACCCGCGGGCAGTGGGGCGAAATGCAGCTCGAAGGCCTGCTCGATCATGCGGGGCTGCTCGAGGGCGTTCACTACCGGCGGCAGGGTCTGCGCGACTCGGGCACGCGTCCCGACATCGTGGTGCTGCTCCCGGGCGGAGGGGAGGTCCTCGTCGACGCCAAATTCCCGTTCGATGCCTACTGGCAGTCCATCTCCGAGACCGATGAGACGCGTCGCGCCGAAATGCTGCGCAAGCATGCGGCAGATGTGCTCGCACGGGCTCGGGAGCTGGCGGGCAAGGGCTACTCCGATGTCTCGACGTCACCGGACTTTGTCGTCATGTTCCTTCCTTTGGAGTCGCTGCTCTCCGTCTCGCTTGAGGCTGACCCGTTGCTGCTGGAGAAGTCTTTCGAGCGACGGGTCGTGTTGGCCACACCTACGTCGATGGTTGCTCTTCTGCGCACGATCGCTTTCGGGTACCAGAGGCAGTTGATGGCGGAGAATGCCGAGGAGATCCGCGCGGCCGGAGCGGAGATGCTCTCTCGTCTGGGGACCCTCTCGGAGCACCTCGATGGAATGCGTCGGGGGCTGGAGCAGGCTGTTCGCGGCTACAACTCCTTCGTGGGCTCGTATGACCGACAGGTTCTTGTGCAGGCGCGCCGACTGCACGAGATGGGGGTCGAGGCACCCAAGGGCGTGGCGGGGGCTGAGCCGGTAGCGGCCGAGATCCGGGTGTCCGGCAGCGCTGTGCCCCGTGACGCCTAGTACCGCGCGAGGCGGGCTCGCGTGAGTGCGGCGTGCGGGGTCAGGGGCGCTGGAGCCGCTGACCTGATCAGGATTGTGCGGGGGACGCTGACCCAGTACTGGTCGAGCCGGCTGGCGTAGCGAGGGGCGTCGGCATCGCGCTGACCGCCAGGGGATCCGTCCAGGGCGTGACCTTCGCCTTGCGCTCGTTGTCGAGCAGCACGACCCACACCTGGCCGGGCTTGAACGGCATCGGCTGGCCGTCCTCCATGGTGAAGGTGGTCCCCTCCTTGCGGGATGGACGATCCCAGCGGACCTTCCAGCCCTGGCCATCCCGGAGCACGATCGCTCGGCCGCTGCCTACTGTCTCGGCGTGCGGAGTGTTGCCACCGCCCTTGTCGAAGAAGATGGAGGGCTTCTGCTCGACGTACTGGATGACGACCGTGTCAGCCTGCTGCCCGGACTTGCGCTCCTCGGCACCTGCGGTGAGGTCGTTCATGCTGACCGAGTATGTGCCGCGCTTGGGCTTGTACTGGAAGCCGGCCGAGGCGTAACTCCACTCCATCTGCGCATCGGTTGCGATGCGGCCTCCAGCGGGAACCTCCGGTGAGAAGACGAAACCGATGTCTCGTGACGCGCTCGCCTTGGGCGCACGGGCCAGTGCCGTGGTGCCGTCAATGAAGTAGTTGTAGGGAGCCCGCCGCTCGTAGTCGCGGCTGTACCCCTCGGCGCCTCGTCGCGGAGAGACGTCGACGATCGACGCGGTGTCCAAGGACTCGAACATCTTGCGCTGGGCCCCGGAGTAGGCGAAGGCGGGCTTGCCGTACTGGGCGAGCAGGTCGATGTCGGTGATGCGCGCCGAGCGCACCGGCCCGATGCGTGTCGGGATGGTGCTGGAGAACACCGCGGCCAGTCGCGTGATGCCGTACTCGACCTCCTCGATATAGACGACGTCGGCGTCGACGAGGCCCGCATGAGGCTGCGAGTTCGGCGTGTTGTCGAGCTTGACCACCAGGACGGGCGCATCGCCTGTTCCGGGCTCGCCGGTGAGGGGCGACAGCCAGGTGGGCGTCGGCGTGGGCGTCGGCGTGGGGGTCGGAGTGGCGCTGGGGGTGCCGGACGGAGTGGGGGTGGCGTCGATCGAGGCATCGGGCGAGGCAACCGTGGAGGCGGCAGCCGGTGCCGACTCGGGCGCCGGGGCCGCGCAGGCCGTCACTCCGGTCGCTGTCATGAGGGCGAGGAGCACCGGCACGGCTCGGCGGGGGGAGGGCACCTGCGCAGGGTACGTCGTGGGTGAGGCCCGGTGCGGGATCCCGGGCGGGGGAGTCGGGCGGGGGAGTCGGGCGGGGAGGGCGGTGGAGGAGGGCTGCCAGATTTATGGGTGTAAGTGGTTGACGGTGGAGGGAAATGGAGTACAGTGGCGACACCTGGAGAGACCAGGGGGATAGATGGGGCCAGGCGGGGAGGAGAGGCGCATGTTTCTCGGCTTCCTCGGCACCCACACCCCGAAGCTGGACGACAAGGGGCGCCTGGTGCTCCCCGCCAAGTTCCGTGAGGGCTTCGCCGGCGGCCTGGTGCTCACCAAGGGCCAGGACCGCGCGATCGTCGTCTGGCCGGCCGCGGAGTTCGCCGCCTATGCGGAGACCCTGAACGAGGCCTCCCGTTCGAACCCCAAGGTGCAGGCCTACCAGCGCGTGCTGTTCTCGGGTGCCTCGGACGAGATCCCCGACCGGCAGGGCCGCATCACGGTTCCACCGGCCCTGCGCGAGTACGCCGGACTTGACCGCGACGTGGTGGTGGTCGGCAAGAACACGACCGCCGAGATCTGGGACGCCGATGCCTGGGCCGCCTACCTGGCCGCCCAGGAGGAGGCCTTCTCCGACCTCAGCGAGGAGGTGCTGCCCGGGATCTGATGCGCCGTGCGGTGAGGTCTCCTCCCGCTCCTCGCAACCATCCTGACGCGACTTCCCCCGCGCCAGGGTCCGCTGGAAACAGCGGGCGGGGACCTGACCGCCACGGACCACTCGCCGAACTGGATCCCGACTTCGCCACAGCCCACCTGCCACGACCTGCCAGACCCGCTCCACTGTCCGACCGCGAACCTCACCAGGGGAAAAGATGAGCAGCCACAGCACCTACGGCCAGCCGATCCGATCGACGCTGCGCTTCACAGGCGTCCTCGGGGCGGCGGCTGTGCTGACGGCCGGAGTCCTCGTCCTGGTCTCCTCACTCGTGGACACCTGGGCCTGACCATGACCGATGCCGCCCCCACCCACATCCCCGTCCTGCGGGACCGGGTCCTGACGTTGCTCGCACCTGCGCTCGAAGGGCCGGGTGCGGTGCTCGTCGACGCGACCGTGGGCCTCGGCGGCCACAGTGAGCAGGCGCTGCAGCGCTTTCCCGAGGCCCGGCTTATCGGCTTGGACCGCGACACCGAGGCCCTGCGCCTGTCGCAGACCCGTCTCGCAGCCTTCGGGGAGCGCGTGACCCTGGTGCATGCGGTGTACGACGAACTTCCTGTCGTCCTCGCCGACCTCGGCCTGCAGAGGGTGCAGGGAATCCTGTTCGACCTCGGTGTCTCGTCCATGCAGCTCGACGAGGCCGGTCGCGGCTTCGCCTACGCACAGGACGCGCCGCTCGACATGCGCATGGACCAGACAGTCGGCCCGACTGCAGCGGACGTGCTCAACACCTACTCCGCCGCGGAACTCACCCGGATCCTTCGTCAGTACGGCGAGGAGAAGTTCGCGAACCGGATCGCTGCGCGCATCGTGGTCGAGCGCAAGGTCGAGCCCTTCGCGAACTCGGCGCGACTGGTCGACCTGATCCGTGCCTGCATCCCTGCACCTGCCCGACGCACTGGCGGGAACCCGGCCAAGCGCACCTTCCAGGCCCTGCGCATCGAGGTCAACGGTGAGCTCGACACCCTGCGCCGGGCCCTTCCTGCGGCGCTGGCCTCCCTGGCCGTCGGTGGCCGGATCGTCGTCATGTCCTACCAGTCACTGGAGGACCGCATCGTCAAGCAGGTCCTTGCCGCAGGAGCTCGGGCCTCCGTTCCCGCCGACCTGCCGGTCGTGCCCGAGGGCCACGGTCCGTGGTTGCGCCTGCTCACGCGCGGCGCGGAGGTCGCCGACGAGGCCGAGATCGAGGAGAACCCACGTGCCGCATCCGTGCGTGTGCGCGCTGCGGAGAAGCTCGCCGAGAGCAGGGGGGAGGCGGCATGAGCGCGGCACGCAAGCATCGCGAGGAACTGGACGCCGACGTGGTCGCCCCCGTCGTTGCCGGCAACCCTGAAGGCACCGAGTACGTCACGCGCGGGGCACGTGGACACAAGTCTGCGCGCCCGCACCTGCGCATGGTGTCGCCGTTGCGCCCGGAGCGCGCCAGTCGTGGCGTCTTCGCCATCGTTGTCACGGCCACCCTGGCCATCGGGATGCTCGCCATCCTGCTGATCAACACGTCACTGGCCCAAGGGGCATTCACGGTCAGCGAGCTCAAGGCCGAGCAGACGGCTCTCGTGCAGCAGGAGCAGGCGCTCGCTGAGGAGGTCGCGGCGCTCGCCACACCCGAGATGCTGGAGGGCAAGGCGCGTGAGATGGGGATGGTTCCCAGCGAGAACCCCGTCTTCCTCGACGTCCAGACCGGCAAGGTGCTGGGCAAGCCCAAGCCTGCCCCCGGAACCCGCGCCACGATGCCGCGTCTGCTGACGCCCGCCGACGCCACCGCCGCCGAGGGAGTGGACAATGCGCTCGCCGGGCTTCCCGTCGCCGCCGACCCGAACCTTGATCCCGCTGCCGTGGATGCTGCCGCCCTTCAGGCCGCTGCGAATGAGCTCACGGGCGAGGCAGCAGCGAAGGCGGAGAAGAAGGCGAAGAACCCCCTCGCCGAGAGCAATCTGTGGGAGGACGCCGTCATTCTCGATGTCACCGACGAACTCGGCTCAGGTGATGCCGGCCTGGTGGCGGTGCCGGTGCCGTGACCCGATCCACCGCGGCTCCGCATCGGCCGGCGCCACGCCGGAATCCTGCGCCAGGCGTAGGAGGCGGTGGCCGTGGCGACGATGGTCGTGGCGGCCGCGGCCGTGGCGTCTCGTCGCGTGGCATTCCGATGGCCGACCCCCGCAAGCGCGGCACCATCCTCCTCATCGTCACCGGTCTGATCCTCACGCTGTTCGCCGGGCGACTCGTCGAGATCCAGGCCGTCCGTGGAGAAGCCCTCGCATCCGCGGCCCTCGACCAGCGCATGAAAGTCCTCGAGATCCCTGCCGAGCGTGGATCCATCCTGGCCAGTGACGGGGCACCGCTCGCGACGACCGTGGAGGCGCGGAACCTCACCGCGGACCAGACCCTCGTCACCGACCCCACCGCGGTCGCGACCGCACTGGCGCCGATCCTCGGAGTCGACGCGGCTGTGCTGGCACCCCGACTCACCGGTGACCGCCGCTTCGTCTACCTCGCCAAGTCCCTGACGCCCGAGACGTGGAATCGCATCAACGAGCTTCGGCTCCCGGGCATCTTCAGCGAGGCCACGTCGCGCCGCGTCTACCCCGCCGGTGACCTCGCGGCGAATGTCGTCGGGTTCGTCGGTGATGAGGGCGCCGGTCTCGGAGGCCTGGAGTTCGCGTATGAGAAGAGCCTGACGGGGAAGCCGGGGGAGATGACGTACGAGCGGGGTCCCGGTGGCGGCGTGATTCCCACCGGGTCGCGATCGCTCACCGAGGCCGAGCCCGGTGTGGATGTCCGGCTGACGATCGACCGGGACATCCAGTACGTCGCCCAGGAGACCATCGCCGAGCAGGTCCGCGCCTCCCGCTCCGACAGCGGCACCGTCGTCGTGATGGATCCGCGTACCGGCGACATCCTCGCCCTCGCCACGGCCCCCACCTTCGATGCGAATGACCCCGGCTCGGCGGATCCC
>DMPC01000144.1:0-2729 GCA_003456155.1 Actinomycetota bacterium
TTCACACAGTAGGGCGCCCGGGGCTCGAACCCGGAACCTACGGATTAAAAGTCCGCAGCTCTAACCATTGAGCTAGCGCCCCGGGGCCTGGACGGAATATTGGTCGGAAACTGCCCAGACTCCTTGCGGAGAAGCCTATTGATCCGGTGTGACGGTTGATCGACTGGCCATACGCCTCATTTCAGGCGACTGTGCGCGGTCGTTGGAGCCGATTTGGCGCCTTAGCGAGGCTGGACCGGAACTCCGTCCATGGCGGAGTGCGTGTGCGAGGGCGGGGGGGGCTGACCCGCTTTTCCGAATGACCAAAGCAGAGTTCGATAAGACCTGGCGCGAACAGGGTAAGACCTGCGCAACCTGCAATGCCATGCGCAAGCGCAACTAGAAGGCCTTCGCGATGGAATGGCCCTGCTGGCGCAGTCGCCTGTTATTTGGTGAAGAGGAATTCGACCTTGGCTGCCCAAGGGTCGGTGCTCAACGTGGTGCTGATCTGTTCGCCGCGGGCCCCGCGGTAGATCCCTGTGCCGCCCAGGATGGGAAGGTGGTTGACCTGTCCGACCACTGGGGTCTGATTCCCTAGTGGCACCGTATGGATGCCACCGATCAGGATCGTTCCTCCCGGAAGAATGAAATCGCGGGTCAGTTGACGCCATTCCATCTTGCCTGCACCATCCGAGCGAACGATCTGAGCAACGAGGAAGTACTCACCGATGGTCTTCCCGCCCAGCTTCCTCGACACTGGACCATGGCGGAAGAATTCGTCGCCTTCACTGGAGCCGACGGTGCCTGTATCAAGGGCCTGGCTGTCGTCGGAACCCAGATATACGGTCATGCGCGCTGGCAGCGGACGAGTTGATGCATCCGTATGAGTCGCTGCGGACGCTGACGCCGTCCCAGCGAAGCTCACGACGAGAAGCGCCGCCGTTGCAAGCGCCGTAGCGCGTCCGAATGATCGAATCTGCTTCTTCATCGTGGGCCCTTCATTCGACTCGGTGTGCGATGAGGTAGAGCGGAAACCTATACCCGCCCGCCGCCGCGCGTCGGAGGAGGCTCCTCGGAAGTGCCAATTCCCTCACGAGATCGACCCAATGGCCGAATTTCCCGTTCCGAAAACTGCCAATGTCCGTTCCGTCCTCACAAAACCGGACGCGAAATCCCTCACGAATTGAAGTTTCCGACCAAGCCCAGCGCCCCGGGACTGGTGGATATATGGACCGAAATTCGGTCGGCAATGCACCCAGTCTCCGGCGCCAGGTTATCCGTGTCGGCAATGCGCCCCGCGGCGAGCGTCGCCGACGCTGGAAAACCGACCAACGTGATCGTCCTCAGGCTTGTGGGTGGGTGAAGGAGACGACGCCATATCGGGCGTCTCCTTCACCCCTCCCCTCGCTCAGCCCTGGAGTTGGACGCTGCAGCGCTGACCGCTGGGGCCACGCACGTCCACCGTGACGTCATTGATGGCGCCCGGGATGGAGCGCCAGAAGTCGAACTCGCCATCGCGGTTGGTCGTGCGCGTCACCGTGCGAAGGACACCGCCGTCGGCATCCTTGATCACGACGCGCCAGCGCTCGCCCGCTCGGTCCGAGTAGACCTCAACGTCCACTTCCTTCTCCTGGGAGTCACTCTCCAGCTTCGCCGTCACCAGAGCACTTCCACAGCGCTTCTGCTCACGGTCCAGCACACTGGCCTGTGCTGCCGAGGCGAACCCGACGACCCCAACGGCAGCGAGGCTCGCTGAGGTGATGAACGCTGCACACCCGCGTGCGGTGATCATGGCAATCCCTTCCCTCGACCTTAGGACTCACTCATCTGGTGGCGACCGGGCGACAAACCCGCGTCCATCGACCCCGTCGCTCTGCTTTCTCTTCCACTATGCATCAGCCCGCGTCACTGCGCACATGTGCCAGATCCCCGCACGGGAGGCGCCGCGCTGCCCCATACTGGGGTCGCTCTCCAGCCATCGGCCCACACTCCGGTGCCCAGAAGCACAGATCCACCTCAAGAACTGCACGAAGTCAAGGCGCCGCCTCTGACGTCTCCATGCGATCGACTCGAGTGAGGTGGTTCGGCCGGTGACCGGGATTGTCTTCGCCGCCTATGCCGTCGGGGCAGCTCTGGGCTACGCCGTCGCCCGCGGCGGGCGGCTGGTCCCGGTGTGGCGGGTCTTCATCCGGGCCAATCTGCTCCTCACGAGCATCGTGCTGTCGGTCCTGGCCGGATGGCGCGTCTCCGGGTTCGCCGACCTGCTGTGGCCCGTCGTGGTCACCGCCGTCATGTTCGTCCTCGTGGGCATCGCCTACCTGCTCACCCCGCCGTCACCCGAGCGTCCCGGACGCGCCGCTCTGCGCGGCTGGTCCGCCATCCCCAATCCCGGCTTCTGGCTCATTCCGATCGCCACCGCGATCGCGGGCGCCCCGGGGGCGGTCATCGCCGTGCTCATCGACCGCGTGGCGCTCGCCGCCTTCTCCATCTGGGTGTGGGTGCTCCGGCGTCACGCCCCGGTCAAGCAGCAGGTCCGCACCTCCTGGATCGACCAGTCGCCCCTCCTGGCCCTCATCGTCGGGTTGACCCTCGGCGCCTTCTCCGACGCACCGGCGTGGACGGCAACGGTGCTCCAATGGCTCGCGCCCGTCGTCGCAGCAATCGGCGCTGCGGTGTTCGTCGGCTCAGCGCTGCATCCCAGTCAGCGGATCCCGTGGCGACCCGGTGTCCGGGTGTGGGCTCTGCTCAGC
>DMPC01000144.1:3014-4819 GCA_003456155.1 Actinomycetota bacterium
TCCAGCCTTTCGGTGCTGTACGGGTACGCCGACCCGGTGGTCGCCGCGTCTGTGCGATTGGGATGGATCTTCGCCCCCCTCGGTCTGCTGGCGGCGGCCATCGTCATGGCTCGCTAGTTCACCCCGCTCCGTCATCGACGTGGAAGGGTTGGCAGGCCCCGACCTCTGCTTAGGTGGTCAGGCCGTGCGGCACGATCACGGCCTTGATGCAGGCGCTGTCGGCGGAGGCCGCCAGTGCATCGCCGTACTCCTCCAGGCCGAACTGATGGGTCACCAGGCCCTCGCCTGACACCACACCGTTGCGCAGGGCGACCACTGCCCGGTCGAAGCAGTTGATCTGAGACACGGAGCCGACGATGCTGATCTCTCGCCTGAACACCTCGAAGGGCGAGATGGGCCAGGTGTCGTCCTCACGCGTCATGCCGTACACCAGCACAGTTCCACCCGTGCGCGTCAGTGGGATCGCGATCTCGAGCATCTCCATGGCACCGGTGGCGTCGATCACGACATCGAACCCGCTCGGGGCGACCTCAGCGATCGCACGCATGGTGGCCGAGGGATCCCCACGATGCGTCGTGACCGTCCGCGTGGCACCCCTGTCACGGGCAAGGTCGAGCTTGAAGGGGGACGGCGCACACACGGTGACATCGAACGCGCCGGCCGCCAGCATCAGCTGCGTGAGGATCAGCCCGGTGGGGCCGGCACCGAAGATGGCGACCGAACTGCCCGGGCGCATGGCCAGCTTGTCCAGGCCGTGGACGACGCAGGCGGTCGGCTCCGCCAGCACGGCTACTTCAGGGGCAAGGCCGTTCACCTTCCAGCACTTGGTCTCCCGCACCACGACGTACTCGGCGAACCCACCCGGCAGGTTGACCCCCTGCGACTCCCAGACATGGCAGAAGTGCCCCATGCCCCGGCGGCACTCCTCGCACTGGCCGCACGACCAGCTGTTGTCCATCACCACGTGATCGCCCTCGATCAGTGTCTGAACACCGCTCCCGAGGGCGACGACCTTGCCGAACATCTCGTGACCCGGCGTCAGCGGGAACCGCGCACCGAACTCACCTTCGTGCAGGTGTCGATCGGTGCCGCACACGCCGGCCATGAGGACCTTGACGAGGACGTCGCCGGCCCCAGGGGTCGGCGTCGGAACCTCCGCCACTGCCCAGGACCGGGGTCGGTCATAGACGACTGCCCGCATCCGACGTCCCTCCTCCACATCCGTCCGTGTGATCGCTGACGCCCACCGTAGACGGGCCTCGACGCGCCTGCCCCGCGTCTTCGAAAGCCGGTGCCGGCATCCCCACCCTCGACGGGGTGCGGCATCAGACCAGCACGGCTACCGTCGACTCATGGCCACGAGTCGCCTCGAGTCCCACTCCGCGTGGTGGGTGGACGCCCCGGACGCGCACCTGGATCGGCCCACCTACCTGGTGGACGGTCGGTGCGGCTTCTGCGTCACGTGGATGCGGCGCGTGCAGCGGCTGTTCCCTGGCACCTTCGATGCGGTGTCGCTCTACGACTTCGACCTGGCTTCGGTCGACCTGGACCTCGAGCAGTGCACCCGCGTGGGGCACTTTCTGAAGCCCGTCGACGGACGCATCCTGATCCGCTCCGGTTCACAGTCCTGGGCCGGCATCCTGCTCGAGCAGGGGCCGGCCGTGTCGTGGGTCGGGCGGCTCATGGGCCGGCCGCCCGTGCGGGCGGTGGCCGATCTGGTCTACTCCTCCGTGGCCCGCAATCGCCAACGGCTGCCCGGTGGCACACCGGTGTGTTCGGCGAACGAGACCCCGAGCCGCGCGCAC
>DMPC01000120.1:0-590 GCA_003456155.1 Actinomycetota bacterium
CGGCTGGCTCCGCCCCCGACATCCACGACGCCGGATGACGGATCGCTGACGCGACCCACGAGCATGAGGCTGGTCTCCGGCAGGCTCTGGTACCAGGACACCTCGGTTGCGCCAACATCCGCGTACCGGGAGTCCCAGTACTCGGCCGTCACGCGGCCGTGCCCTCCGACTGGACCTCGTCCGCCGGTGGCGCCTCCTCGACCGGTGTCTCCGGCAGGAGCTGACCGCCACTGAGTTGCTCCTCCGCGGCCGCGACCGCATCGAGGGCTGCCTTCAGCCGATCCTGCGCCTCGCCATAGGCGGCGAAGTCGCCCTTGGCGAGCGCGATACGGCCGTCCTCGTAGGCGCGCTGAGCCTCGGTGATGGCGATCGCGAGATCGGTCGCCGGGTCACCGGTCGTCGGCGGCGGCTCCGGGGTCGGCGGGACCGCACCCGACTCGCCCTCGACCTCGCCCTCGAGCTGGCCGAGCTCGTCGTCGACTGTCGGCTCCGGCGTCGCATCAGGGCTGCTGCCGAACACCTTCGCGAGGGCCACATCCAGGGTGCTCTCCAGGGCCACGTTCTCGCCGTAGCCGACCAGCACCTTGCGC
>DMPC01000120.1:818-2907 GCA_003456155.1 Actinomycetota bacterium
GGCTCGACATAGAGCAGGCCGCCGTTGAACGGCAGGCTCAGCAGGTTGCCGAGCTGGACGTCGGAACCGCCCCGGCGCAGCAGGCTGAGCTGGCTCGACACGGCCGGATCGGACTCGAAGTTGTTCTGCACCTGCTGCGGGCCCGGAATCGTCGTATTGCTCGGCAGCTGGAGCACCCGCATCTTCCCGTAGCCCTCACCGGGTGCGGAGTCCACCGACATGAACGCTGCCAGCGTCTGGCGCCGCTGCGGCGCGAAGGTCGTCGTCAGCGAGAACGTCGGCTCGGCCTGCCCCGGCATCTGCACCGTCAGGTAGTAGGGCGGCTGGAAGGTCTCGGCCGGAGTCACGGTCGGATCGTTCGGGACGATCCACACGTCTGAGGCGTTGTAGAAGGTAGTCGGATCCGTGACGTGGTAGCGACTCATGATCGCGCGCTGGACCTTGAAGATGTCCTGCGGGTAGCGCACATGGTCCACAATCGACTGCGGCATCTGGTCGACCGGCTCGACAACACCCGGGAACGCCTTCATCCACGTCTGCAGCACCGGGTCGGTCGGATCCCACGCGTACAGCGTGACCGTTCCGTCATAGGCATCCACGACAGCCTTGACCGAGTTGCGGATGTAGTTGGCCTGATCCCCCGGCAGCAGGGCGCTCGGCAGCGTCCGCGTGCTGACGGAATCGCTCGTCGCATCGCTCAGGCTCACTCGAGTCGAGTACGGGTACTGGTTCGACAGCGTGTACCCGTCGACGACCCACTTGATGCGGCCCTCCGCCACGACGGGATACGGATCCTGGTCGAGTGTCAGCCAGGGGGCGACCTTCTCCACTCGCGTGAGCGGCGAGCGATCCCAGAGGATGCGCGACTCCGGGTTGACGAGGTCGGACAGCAGGATGTTGGCGTCCTGGAACTTGGTCGCGAAGAGCAGTCGTCCGAGCAGGCTGCCCATCGGGACGCCCCCGGAGCCGTCATAGGTGTTGGTCTTCTGGCCCGTGGGGCTCTGATCGTCCGGGTAGTCCAGCTCGACCGGCGGCGAGCCCTTGGGTGCCCCGACGATGCTGTAGGACGGAGAGAGCTCACCGAAGTACACGCGCGGCTGCTCGATCTCCAGATCGCCCTGGGACGGAATGTCGCTCTCGAAGAAGTCCGGCTGGCCGTTCGTGAGCGCGGTGTTGTCGTAGGCGGCGACCACTCCGTAACCATGCGTGTAGACCGCGCGGTCATTGGTCCAGTTGCGCTGCCCGTCGGGGATACCCGCGAGATTGATCTCGCGCACCGCCACGATCGCACCGCGCTGGTCACCGTCCAGCGAGTAGCGATCGACATCGAGGGTGTTGTTGAACGAGTAGTAGCCGCGGATCTGCTGCAGCTGGTTGAACGTCGGTGAGACGACCGCAGGATCGAGGAGCCGGATCGCGTTGAGCGTCCCTGCAGAGGCCTCAAGAGTCTCGGCCGTCGGGGGCTCGACGGTGCCGGGGTACTCGGTGATCTCCGCATCGGCGATGCCGTAGGCGTCTCGCGTCGCGTTGATGTTGCGCTCGAGGTACGGCTGCTCGCGCACGAGCTCGCTCGGTCGCACCTGGAACTGCTGGACGATCATCGGGTAGAGGGTGCCGACGACGATGCTCGTCAGGATGAGCAGGCCACCACCGATCGCCGGGATCGCCCAGTGCCGACGGAACGCGTTCACGAAGAACAGAGCCGCCACGAGGATGGACACCGCGGCGAGGATGTTGAGCGCCGGGAGCACGGCATGGACGTCGGTGTACTTCAGTCCCGTGAAGCCGGCGACGAGCTGCTGGCTCTGCGTCTCGAGGGCGAAGCGATCGAACCAGTAGGCGACCGCCTTCAGCAGGACGAAGATGCCGATGAGAAGGCTGATCTGGGTCTGCGCCGCACCCGACGCACGGTCGCCCTTGGGCTGGAGGCGCAGCCCCCCGTACAGGTACTGCACGATGATCACGGCCACCAGAGCCAGGATCACCAGGGAGAAGCCGTAGGCGAGCAGGAACTGCACGAACGGCAGCGTGAACGTGAAGAAGGACAGGTCCAGGCCGAATTGGGGATCCTCGATCCCGAAGGGCGTGG
>DMPC01000120.1:3085-3471 GCA_003456155.1 Actinomycetota bacterium
GAGTTGCGCCAGAGCAGGTAGGTGCCCCACTCCCCTGAGGCCGTCAGACCGGCGATGAAACCCACCGCTGCGGCGAAGAGGATGGTCAGGCGACGGCGATAGGGATCGATCGCGACGCGGTACCGCTCGAGGCTGGCCTGCTCCGGCGTCAGGCTTGCCATGGTGGGTCTCGTCCGCCACGCGATCCACATGGCTCCGCCGATGAAGAGGGCCATGAGGGTGCCGAATCCGGCGAACATCACCAGGCGGGTCAGGATCGATGTCGTGAAGACCTCGGTCTTGTCGACGGACTGGTACCACAGCCAGTCCGTGTAGTAGCCCGTGAAGACGACGAAGCCGCCCACGAGGATCGCGAGCACGATGATCGTCGGGATCAGCACGCTGCG
>DMPC01000120.1:3758-6706 GCA_003456155.1 Actinomycetota bacterium
TGGCCTCACGAGTACCCCCGGAGGGACCGCGAGGCCTCGAATCAGGCGGAGTCGACCGGGCAGGTCGGCACCGGGGCCCCCGCGGCGAAGGCCTCCACGGCCGAGATCGCCTCGGAGAGGGTCGCGACCGGGGTGACCGTGAGCCCGTCGGGAATGTGCCCTTCCGACTCGGCGCAGTGCTCCACGGGCATGAGGAAGAGCGTGGCTCCGGCCTCGCGAGCACCGGCCAGCTTCTGCCGGATGCCGCCGATAGGACCGACCTCCCCTGTCGGGGTGATCGTTCCTGAGCCCGCAACGTGCTGCCCTGCCGTGAGGTCGATGGGCGTCAGCTTGTCGACGATGCCCATGGCGAAGGTGAGGCCTGCACTCGGACCCCCGACGTCCTCCAGGGTGAAGGTGATCGGGAAGTCCGCGGCGTAGAGCTCCCCGACACCGATGCCGAGGTATGGCACGCCCGGGTCATCGGGGTTGTCGGCTGAGGTGATGGTGACCGACAGCTCCTCGACCGCGGGTTCAGCGGCCTCGCCGTCCTCTGTCGATTCCTCCTCGACGGCGCGGCGCACGGTGAACTCGAGCACCGTGCCGATGGGCTGGTTGCGCACCGCATCGACGACGTCGGAGGGAGCCTGGACCGGCTGCCCGTTGACGGCGACGATCTCGTCCCTCGTCTGGAACAGGCCCGATGCCGGGGTTCCCTCGTACACGGCGTTCACGACAACCGACGTGCGCACGGGGAGATCCAGATGGTTCAGGGCCGCGGCAATGGCGTTCGAGCCCGAGGTGCTGAACAGCGCCGCCTGGCGCGAGCGCACCTCCTCACCGGTGATGTCGTCCGGGAACAGCAACTCACGCGGGACAACCGCATCGGAGGGATCCAGCCAGGAGGCCAGCGCATCGACGAACGTGAGGCCCCCGCGCGGACCGCCCGACTCCAGGACCGTCGTCATGTCCAGCGCTCCGGTCACCGGGTAGGTCGTGGTGTCCTCGATGAGGATGACGTCCTGGCCGTCCTGTGCGCCGATGACGTTGAAGGTGGGCCCGGGCGCCATCTTGACGAAAGGCACGGGAAGCAGCAGGGCGAGCACGAGCAGGGCGGCCGTCGTGGCTCCGCTGATCAGCAGCATCCAGCCTCGGCGTGACGGACGTCGGCGGCCCGTGACCTGGTCGCCCTCCTGCGGATGCGCCGATCCGGTCACACCACCGGAATCGTCGGGAGTGGCGGCCACTAGCGGCGACCCTCGTTGCCGACCTCGTCATCGTCCGCCGCGCCGGGAGGCGGTGACGCGGAGTCGCGGGGCATCGGCCGCTCCATGGCCTGCTGCATGCGGCGCAGGCTGGCCATGGAGTCCTCGGCGGTGGTGGGCTTCTGGGGCCTGCCCCGCAGGATGACGAACGTGACGGCCAGGACGGTGGCCCCGATAGGGATCAACCACCATGCCAAGGCTGACATTCACTCTCCTCGCCGCTGTGGGCCCACCCTCGAAGGATCGACAGGTGACCGTGCCCTCGGACGCCTCGGGGCACCCGGTGGTTCCCCGCGCTCCTCCAGCCTACGACCGCCCCGGACATGGCAGGACCCCCCGGGGCTCTCCATCGATTCGCCTTCCCCTTGCGCATCGATGTGTTATCCGGGGGGTCCGACGCGTAGAACCTAGGGAGACGGACGAGCACGCGTCAACGCAACAGCGGAATCCGTTCACCGGTCCTGTGGAGTTCCTGTGCATGTCCTTGGGAGAACACCCCACATTGCTGTGGACTGCCCGTGCATCACGCTGGGGAGAACCGTGGGGATGGACGGGGAATCCTGCTTCTGATCAGGCGAAACGCCATGCCCAGGCTGTGGACGAAAATCTGTTGGCGCCGTTCATCTGCTCGTCATCAGCCCGACAGGTCCCCGCGAGCCTCACCGACCGAACAGCGCGTCGTCGATCAGGGCCCGAACCGAGGTGTCGAGATCCTCGGGCAGCGCGTCGAGATCGAACCACCGCAGGTCGTCCGACTCGTCACTGATGACGGCCACGGCGTCGTCCGGGACCCAGGCGAGGTACTGGACATCCAGGTGCTCACTCGGGAGCCCGCGGCACGGCACCGCGTGCCGATCGAGCCGAAGCGGCACCGCTGCGATGGTGACGTCGGCGATGCCGCTCTCCTCGCGAGCCTCACGGTGCGCCGCATCGCGGACGGACGCATCGCCCGACTCGTTGTGGCCGCCCAGCTGCAGCCATCGGCCGACCTTGGGATGCAGGGTCAGCAGGACCCGCGAGCGACTGTCGTTCATCACCAGGGCGCTCGAGGTCAGGTGACCCACCGAGCAGTGCCGGGACATCCCATCGGGGTGGACCTGGAGGAAGTCCAGGTACTGGTCGCGCAGCACCCGTTGGCCGGGGTCACGGTGGCTCCAGTCGCCGAGCAGCCGGCGCGCATCCTCATGCAGGCGCGAGAACGACTCGGTGGCCGAATCCGTCGGGGTCACTCCTCGTCGATTCCGAAGTCCAGCTCCGTGGCGCTGGACTCGATGAAGCCCAGCGGATCGGCCAGATCCTCCGGACCAGGGAGCAGGTCAGGGTGCGCCCAGAGGGCGTCCCGGCCCTCGGCGCCGCGCCCCGCACGCACGACCGCGAACAAGGTGGCCGCCTCACGTGCGAGCCGCGGCCGCAGTTCCATGCCGATCAGGGTCGCGAAGGTCTTCTCCGCCGGACCTCCCGCGGCTCGCCGACGCCGCACGGTCTCCCGAAGCTGCACCGCAGCCGGGAGTCGCTCGTCGATGGCGGCATCGACCACATCGTCGACCCACCCCTCTACCAGGGCGAGGAGCGTCTCGAGGCGGGCGATGGCAGCCCGCTGCTCGTCGGTGTCCTGCGGCTGGAGCAGGCCGCTGCCCATGAGCTCCTGCAGCGCCTCCGGCCGGGTGAAGTCGACTTCGCCCATGGCGGCCTCCAGCCGCCCCT
>DMPC01000224.1:0-715 GCA_003456155.1 Actinomycetota bacterium
CTGGCCCTGATCCCCGGCGATGGCATCGGGACGGAGGTGGTGGCCGAGGCGATCAAGGTGCTCTCCGCGATCGCTCCCTCGGCGGACCTCGAGGTCACCACCACGGAGTATGACCTGGGGGCCCGTCGCTACAACGCGACCGGGGAGCTCCTGCCCGATGCGGTCGTGGAGGAACTGCGCGGATACGACGCCATCCTGCTCGGCGCGATCGGGGATCCGTCCGTCGCGCCGGGCATCCTCGAGCGGGGCGTCCTGCTGCCCCTCCGCTTCGTGATGGACCACCACGTCAACCTCCGGCCCGTGAAGCTGTACCCCGGAGTCACCACCGGGCCGCTCGCCGGCAAGGGCCCTGCTGAGATCGACTTCGTCGTATGCCGCGAGGGCACGGAAGGCCCCTACGTCGGCGCAGGCGGCACCCTGCGCAAGGGCACGCCGCATGAGGTCTCGACCGAGGTGAGCATCAACACCGCATACGGAGCCGAGCGCATCATCCGCGATGCGTTCGAGCGCGCGATGCGCCGCCGCAGGAAGGTCACGCTCGTGCACAAGACGAACGTCCTCGTGCACGCGGGTCAGACCTGGCAGCAGGCTTTCGATCGGGTGAAGAAGGAGTACCCCGAGGTCGAGACCGACTACTGCCATGTCGACGCGGCGTCGATGTTCTTCCTCACCCAGCCTGAGCGTTTTGATGTCATCGTCACCGACAACCTCTTCG
>DMPC01000224.1:879-10045 GCA_003456155.1 Actinomycetota bacterium
ACCGACAACCTCTTCGGCGACATCCTCACCGACATCGGCGCAGCCATCGGCGGCGGCATCGGTCTCGCGGCGAGCGGCAACATCGATCCGAGCCGGTCCAACCCCAGCATGTTCGAGCCTGTCCACGGATCGGCGCCGGACATCGCCGGGCAGGGGAAGGCGGACCCGACCGCGACCGTCATGTCCCTGGCGATGCTGCTGGACCATGTCGGTCAGGCTGAGGCTGCGGCCTGGGTCGAGTCCGCGGTCGCGGCTGATCTCGCCTCGCGGGGCGACTCGGCACGAAGCACCAGCGAGATCGGCGATGCTCTGGCAGCGGCTGCCCTCTCCGCCGCCAAGGGGTAGGTTCTCGTTCCATGACCGCGACTGACTCCGGAACGGCCCTCTGGCCGATCTCCGTCACCCCCTCCGACCACCCCGTCGATTCGGCGGAGCGCGACGAGGTACTGGCGAACCCGGGGTTCGGTCAGCGCTTCACCGACAACATGGTCCGTGCGACCTGGACGCTGGATGAGGGCTGGCACGACGCGCGGCTCGAGGCCTACGGGCCGCTGAGTCTGGATCCGGCCACCAACTTCATGCACTACGGCCAGGCGATCTTCGAGGGCCTCAAGGCGTACCGGCACGCCGATGACAGCATCTGGACCTTCCGGCCGCTGCAGAACGCGGAGCGCTTCGCCAACTCCGCCCGCCGGCTGGCCATGGCCGAACTGCCCCCCGAGCTGTTCCTCGGATCGATCGAAGCCCTCGTTCGCCAGGACCGCGCCTGGGTGCCGTCGGGCCAGGAGCGCTCGCTGTACCTGCGTCCGTTCATGATCTCGACCGAGGTCGGCCTGGGCGTGCGGCCGGCCAACCGGTACGAGTACCTGCTCATCGCGTCGCCGGCGGGGGCGTACTTCCCACGAGGCCTGACACCTGTCTCCGTCTGGGTCTCCGAAGATTACGTCCGCGCTGCACCGGGGGGCACGGGCGAGGCCAAGTGCGCCGGCAACTACGCGGCGTCACTCGTGGCGCAGGCGGAAGCCGCCTCGCACGGGTGCGACCAGGTCGTGTGGCTTGATGCAGTGGAGCGCCGCTGGATCGAGGAGATGGGCGGCATGAACCTGTACTTCGTCTATGGGTCCGGCGACAGCGCGCGTCTGGTCACTCCTTCGCTCACGGGCTCACTCCTGCCGGGCATCACGCGGTCCTCGCTGCTGACGGTTGCCAGCGATCTCGGCATCCCGGCGGAGGAGGGTCGCATCAGCGTGGAGGAATGGCGCGACGGGTGCGCCTCAGGCGAGATCACCGAGGTCTTCGCGTGCGGCACCGCGGCGGTGATCACGCCCGTCGGGGAGGTCAAGACGCGTGGGGCCGGTGCGTGGTCAGTGTCGAATGGCGGCACGGGTCCGATCACGCAGCAACTTCGCTCGGCCCTGCTCGACATACAGACGGGTGTGGCCCCCGATCGGCACAACTGGCTGCATCGTCTCGTGTGATCGCGGCTCCGGGAGTCACCGGAGGAGGGCGTATGGCAGGATACGACTGTGCACAGCACCGTCATCATCATTAACTAGCGCGTCGATCATCGTCGACGCGCAGCCCTTCGCACCCGCGGGGGGCTTTTTCGTTGGCGGTTCGACAGGAATGTGAGGAAGGCCATGGCTCGCCCTGACGGCTTCCATGTCTACGACACCACCCTCCGAGACGGCGCCCAGCGCGAGGGCATCTCCTACTCGGTGAACGACAAGCTCGCGGTGGCGCGCCTCCTCGATGACTACGGTGTGGGCTTCATCGAGGGCGGCTGGCCCGGGGCCCTTCCCAAGGACACGGAGTTCTTCCAGCGCGCGCAGACCGAGCTGTCGCTCAGGAACGCGCAACTGGTCGCCTTCGGGGCCACCCGCAAGGCGGGCGTCAGAGTCGAGGAGGACCAGCAGGTGCGGGCACTGCTGGACTCGCAGGCGCCGATCATCACGCTGGTCGCCAAGTCCGACGTCCGTCACGTGGCCGAGGCGCTGCGCACATCGCTGGACGAGAACGAGGCCATGGTCACCGACACCGTTCGGTTCCTCACCGAGCAGGGGCGACGAGTGTTCGTCGACATGGAGCACTTCTTCGACGGGTACAAGCACGACCCGGACTACGGTGTGCGCCTGCTCGTCGCTGCGGCCGACGCCGGAGCCTCGGTGGGAGTGCTCTGCGACACCAACGGGGGCATGCTGCCCCACGGGATGTTCGAGATTGTCACGGACGTCAAGGCGCGGTCGGGCGTCCGCTTGGGCATCCACTGCCAGGACGACACCGGATGCGCCATCGCAAACTCGGTTTCGGCGGTTGAGGCCGGTGTCTCGCATGTCCAGTGCACGGCCAACGGTTACGGCGAGCGGACGGGGAACGCCGACCTGTTCGTCGTGGTGCCGAACCTTCAGCTCAAGCTGGGTATCGACTGCCTGCCGGATGGCTCGCTCCGGGAGACCGTGCGGATCTCCCATGCCATCGCGGAGATCGCGAACATCGCGCCCAACACGCACCAGCCGTATGCGGGATGGGCGTCCTTCGCCCACAAGGCGGGCCTGCACGCCAGCGCCCTGAAGGTTAACGCCGAGCTCTACAACCACATCGATCCCGCGGTGGTGGGCAACGAGCAGAACGTCCTCGTGACCGAGATGGCCGGTCGAGCATCGATCGAGATGAAGGGTGCTGAGCTGGGCCACGACCTCTCCCAGCGCCCGGATGTCGTCAGTCGCGTCGTGGAGCAGGTGAAGGAGCTTGAGGCGCAGGGGTGGACCTTCGAGGCTGCAGATGCGTCCTTCGAGCTGCTCATCTGGGACAGCGAGGGCCGCGAGCTCTCCTTCGATGTCGAGTCGTGGCGGACCATCGTCGAGCAGGATGCCGAGGGCGATGTTCGAACGGAAGCGACCGTGAAGATCCATCTCGACGGTGAGCGCATCATCTCCACGGCCGAGGGGAACGGCCCGGTCAACGCACTCGACCGGGCTCTTCGCCGGGCCATCTTCCAGAAGTACCCGGATCTCGAGGGCATGCGTCTGGTCGACTACAAGGTGCGCATCCTCGACGAGAAGTCGGGCACGGGCGCCCGGACCCGCGTGCTGATCGGAACGGCGGACGGCCCAGACTCGTGGAACACCGTGGGGGTCCACGAGA
Source organism: Actinomycetota bacterium (assembly GCA_003456155.1). GTDB lineage: Bacteria > Actinomycetota > Actinomycetes > S36-B12 > S36-B12 > UBA10649. The sequence goes on from DMPC01000224.1 coordinate 4,024, forward strand.
ACGTCATCGCCGCGTCGTGGCGAGCACTCGAGGACGCCGTCCGCTACGGGCTGCTGCGACGGGATAGGTAGGGTCCTCGGATGCGCATCTGCAGGGTTGCCTGGAACGACGACGTCCATTTCGGCGTCATCGAGGGCGATGCCGTCGCGCTGCTCACCAGCCACCCCTTTGGGCCCTTCGAGCCGGACGGCCGGGTGCTGCCGCTGTCGCAGGTCAGGCTGATCTCACCGGTTCTGCCCTCGAAGATCGTGGCGGTGGGGAAGAACTATCTGGACCATGTCCGGGAGATGGGTGGAGATGCCCCTCCTGCGGAGCCGATGATCTTCCTCAAGCCCAGCACCTCGGTGATCGGGCCCGGCGATCCCATTCTCCTGCCGTGGCAGTCGGAGCAGGTGGAGCACGAGGCGGAGCTCGCTGTCGTCATCGGTCGGCTGTGCCGCGACGTCCCCGAGAGCCTCGTCGATGACGTCGTGCTCGGCTACAGCTGTGCGAACGACGTGACGGCCAGGGACCTCCAGCGCACCGACGGGCAGTGGGGCAGGGCCAAAGGTTTCGACTCCTTCTGCCCTCTGGGACCCTGGATCGAGACGACCCTCGACATCGATGACGCCGTGGTGGAGTGCCGTGTCAACGGCGACCTCCGGCAGTCGGCCACGGGTGCCGACATGGTGCGCAGCCCGCGGGAGCTCGTCTCGTGGATCAGCTCGGTCATGACGCTACTGCCCGGCGACGTCATCCTGACGGGCACTCCGGCGGGCGTGGGGCCGCTGGCGCCGGGTGATGAGGTCAGCGTGACCATAGGCGGAGTCGGCACCTTGACGAATACGGTGGTGGATCGTGGCTGAGAGCAGTGTGCGGGTTCGGTTCTGCCCCTCGCCGACCGGAAACCCGCATGTCGGCATGGTGCGGACGGCCCTGTTCAACTGGGCATTCGCCCGTCACACGGGTGGCACCTTCGTCTTCCGCATCGAGGACACCGACAGCGCACGGGACAGCGAGGAGTCCTATGAGGCCCTGCTCGAGGCGCTGGGCTGGCTTGGGCTGACCTGGGACGAGGGCCCCGTCGTGGGCGGCCCCTACGGCCCGTATCGCCAGTCCCAGCGCATGCAGGACGGCATCTACGCCGACGTCGCGACTCGACTCGAGTCAGCGGGATTCGCCTACCGCTGCTATTGCACCCCTGAGGAACTGGAGGAGCGGCGCGAGCTGGCCCGTGCCGAGCACCGCGCTCCCGGCTATGACGGGCACTGCCGGAAGCTGGAGGCCGAGCAGGTCGCCGACTATCAGGCCCAGGGCCGGCCTTCTGTCCTGCGGTTCCGCATGCCCGACCGGGACTCGACGTGGGATGACCTCGTTCGCGGTCCGATCACCTTCGCTGCAGATCAGGTGCCGGACTACGTGCTGGTCCGGGCGAACGGTGAACCGCTCTACACGCTGGTGAACCCGGTCGACGATGCGCTGATGCGCATCACGCATGTGCTGCGTGGCGAGGACCTGCTCTCGTCGACTCCGCGCCAGCTCGCCCTCTACGAGGCTCTGGCGGCGATCGGCGTCTCGGACGGCACGACGCCCGCCTTCGGGCATCTGCCGTATGTGATGGGCGAGGGCAACAAGAAGCTCTCAAAGCGCGACCCTGAGTCCTCGCTGCAGTGGTACCGCGATGAGGGCTACCTGCCGGAGGCGCTGCTCAACTACTTGTCCCTGCTCGGCTGGTCGATGGGGGAGGACCGGGAGTTCTTCAGCAAGGAGGAGCTCGCCGCGGCGTTCACCCTTGATCGCGTGAGTCCGAATCCGGCCCGCTTCGACCTGAAGAAGTGCACCGCGATCAATGGTGACTGGATCCGGACGCTGGACACCGGCGAGCTCGCGGAACGGATCGTGCCGTACCTCGTCTCCGCAGGCATCGTCACCGAGCCCATCGCTCCGGACACCCGGCGGGTGCTGGACGAGGCCGTCCCCCTCGTCCAGGAGCGCATGGAGACTCTCGGCCAGTCCGTCGGCATGCTGGGGTTCCTGCTCGTCGATGAGCAGGAGTTCGCCCGTGACAAGGCCGATGTCGCGGCGGTGCTCGACGATCAGGGACGCGGGGTCGTTCGCGCGGCCCTAGAAGCGCTCGACTCGCTCCCCGAGTGGACGGCCGCCGGCATCGAGTCAGCGCTTCGCGCGGCACTCATCGACGAGATGGGCCTCAAGCCCAAGGTGGCCTTCGGGCCGGTCCGCGTTGCCGTCACGGGTCGTCGCGTCTCGCCTCCGCTTTTCGAGTCCATGGAGATCCTCGGACGCGAGCGGTCCCTCGGCCGACTGCGGTCGGCGCTGTAGACGGCCGGTGTGGGGAGCGGGCGTCGGTCCGTCTATACTCGTCAGGCCGCACTGCGGCAGCCATTGGGGTATGGGGTAATTGGCAGCCCAACTGATTCTGGTTCAGTTAGTCTAGGTTCGAGTCCTGGTACCCCAGCGATGCGAGATCCCGCAGAGGATCCCGTCTCATCGGTTCGCTAGAGTTCGCGAGGTTCGCGACAGGGCGAATCACAGCACGGCCCCGTTGTGTAGTGGCCTAGCACGCCGCCCTCTCAAGGCGGTAGCGCGGGTTCGAATCCCGTCGGGGCTACGCATCAGGAAGGCCTCCGGTTCGCCGGGGGCCTTCCTGCTTGTCCGGGCCCGCGAAGACTCACGTGGACCTGCTCGTCAGGGTGTCCCCGTCAGGCGCTCGGCCGCCTGGAGCAGGAGAGCCCGATGGCTCGCACTCGGACGCGACAGTCGCTCCTGAGGTCCGGAGATGCTCACCGCCGCGGTGACCAGGCCCTGCTCGTCGCGGGCGGGGACGCTCAGGGATCCCACGCCGGGCTCGCGCTGTCCCAGGCTGTGGGCGTAGCCGCGGCGACGGACGCGGGCGAGCTGGACCTCGTCGAATGCGGCGCCCCTCACCAGTCGCTCGCGCTCGTCGACAGGGAGCCACGCGACGAGGATCTGGGCCGCCGATCCCGCCTGGAGTGTGAGCAGCGCTCCGACGGGCACGGTGTCGCGAAGCCCGGTGGCCGGCTCCGCAGCGGCCAGGCACAGGCGCTGGTCTCCCATCCGCCGATACACCTGGGCGCTGAGTCCGGTGGCGTCCCTGAGGTCCGCGACCACGGAGGCGGCTCGTGCGGGCAGTCCATCGGCTGAGGCGGCCCAGGCCATGGCCTGGGGGCCGAGCACGAACCGACCTGTTTCGTCGCGTCCCACGAGGTGGTGATGCTCCAGGGCAAGGGCCAGTCGGTGGGCCGTGGGCCGGGTCAGTCCGGTGGCGAGGACGAGATCGGCGAGGCTGCGAGGAGCCGTCGAGACGGCCTGGAGCACGGCCACGGTCTTGTCGACGACGCCGACACCGCTAGACTTGTCCACAAGTCGATATTGGTGTCTCACAATGTGAGATGTCAAGGCGATGACGAGTGAGGACGATCCGAGCAAGGGAGAGGTCATGGGCCGCACGTTGGCGGAGAAGGTCTGGAGCGATCACGTCGTCCGAAGGGCGGCAGGTGAGCCCGATCTGCTCTACATCGACCTGCACCTCGTGCACGAGGTCACCAGCCCGCAGGCGTTCGATGGGCTGAGGGCGACTGGTCGGCCCGTGCGGCGCCCCGACCTCACCCTGGCGACCGAGGACCACAACGTCCCGACCCTCAACATCCTCGCTCCGATCGCCGATCCGATCTCCAAGGCCCAGGTCGATGCGCTGCGTCGCAACTGCGCCGAGTTCGGTGTGCCGGTGTACTCGCTGGGTCACGAGGAGCAGGGCATCGTGCACGTCGTCGGACCGCAGCTGGGTCTCACCCAGCCCGGCATGACGGTGGTCTGCGGAGACTCGCATACCTCGACTCATGGGGCCTTTGGCGCCCTCGCCTTCGGCATCGGCACGAGCGAGGTGGAGCACGTCCTCGCGACCCAGACCCTGCCGCTCAAGCCCTTCAAGACGATGGCCATCACCGTCGATGGGGAGCTCCCCGCGGGCGTGACGGCGAAGGACGTCATCCTCGCGGTCATCGCGCGAATCGGGACGGGCGGCGGACAGGGGTACGTCCTGGAGTATCGCGGCTCCGCCATCCGAGGGCTGTCCATGGAAGGCCGGATGACGCTCTGCAACATGTCGATCGAGGCAGGTGCTCGCGCCGGAATGGTGGCACCTGATGAGACCACGTTCGACTATCTGCGCGGGCGTCCGCACGCACCGACCGGAGCAGACTGGGACGAGGCGGTCGCATACTGGCGCACCCTGCCCACCGATGCCGACGCGACGTTCGACGCCGAGGTCGTGCTGGACGCGTCGACCCTGAGCCCCTTCGTGACCTGGGGGACCAACCCCGGGCAGGGCCTTCCGCTGAGCGCCTCCGTGCCTTCCCCGGACGATGCGGTCGATGAGGTCGACCGCGTCGCCATCGAGCGGGCGTTGGAATACATGGACCTCACTCCGGGAATGCCGCTGCGTGAGGTGTCGATCGACACCGTCTTCGTGGGCTCGTGCACCAACGGCCGCATCGAGGACCTGCGGGCCGTTGCCGGCATCCTCGAGGGACGCAGGGTGTCGGACTCGGTTCGCATGCTCATCGTGCCCGGTTCGGTACGCGTCAAGCAGGCGGCGGAAGCCGAGGGGCTGGACCGCGTGTTCATCGAGGCGGGTGCGGAGTGGCGTGAGGCCGGATGCTCGATGTGCCTCGCGATGAACCCCGACAAGCTCGCACCGGGGGAGCGCAGCGCCTCCACCTCCAATCGCAACTTCGAGGGTCGTCAGGGTCCCGGCGGCCGCACCCATCTCGTCTCACCGGCGGTTGCGGCCGCAACGGCCGTCACCGGCCATCTGTCCTCACCCGCCGACCTGTCGCCTGTCGCGACAGCCTGACCGACAACGGAGCACCTCATGGAGAAGTTCGTCGTCCACTCGGGCACCGCAGTTCCGCTGCGACGCAGCAATGTCGACACCGACCAGATCATCCCCGCCGAGTACCTCAAGCGGATCACTCGTCATGGGTTCGAGGATGGCCTGTTCTCGGCCTGGCGCAAGGATCCGGACTTCGTCCTCAACCGGCCGGAGTTCGAGGGGGCCAGCATCCTGATCGCGGGTCCGGACTTCGGCACCGGATCGAGCCGTGAGCACGCGGTGTGGGCTCTGCAGGACTACGGATTCGCGGTTGTCCTGTCCTCCAGGTTCGCCGATATCTTCCGCGGCAACTCCGGCAAGGGTGGTCTCCTGACCGCGCAGGTCGATCAGGATGTCATCGAGGCGCTGTGGGCCGCAGTCGAGTCGGATCCGTCACTCGAGGTCACTGTCGATCTCGATCGACGCGAGGTGCGCGCCGGTGACATCGTCGCGGTCTTCGACGTCGACGACTATGTCCGTTGGCGGCTGATGGAAGGACTCGACGACATCGGCATCACCCTGCAGTACGCCGGCGAGATCGATGCCTTCGAGGCAGCTCGGCCCAGCTGGAAGCCGACGACCACTCCCGTGACCTAGGTCACGGAGAGGGACGGCGCAACGGCCGCGGGAGACACGGAGCCGATGAATCCTTTGCCCCGCAACGCATTCATCGGCGTGGCGGATTCGTTCCGCATGGGCGTCGGCCTAGGGTGGCGATACCGGCCGATTGGTGCCGGCCCGACACCCTCCGGAGGGGTTACCAGTGAACAAGGCTGAACTGATTGACGCTGTGGCTGCGCGACTGGGCCACAGCAAGCGCGAAGTGACCGACATCGTCGATGCCTTCATCGAGGAGACAAAGAAGGCCGTCGTGCAGGGCGAGAAGGTCGCGATCAGCGGCTTCGGCGTCTTCGAGAGCCAGGCCCGCAAGGCACGCCTCGGTCGCAATCCGCGCACTGGCGAGACCGTGAAGATCAAGGCCACCAAGCTCCCCAAGTTCCGTCCCGGAACGGAGTTCAAGGCGGTCGTCTCGGGCGCCAAGAAGATCGTGAGCAAGGCCCCAGCCAAGAAGGCTGCGCCCGCCAAGAAGGCGGCGCCCGCCAAGAAGGCTGCTGCGAAGAAGGCTCCGGC
>DMPC01000224.1:10245-11718 GCA_003456155.1 Actinomycetota bacterium
AAGGCTCCGGCCAAGAAGGCCGCGGCAAAGAAGGCCCCTGCCCGCAAGAAGTAGCAGCGCGAACGTCCTGTGACGATCCCCGCACCGTCGCGGTGCGGGGATCGTCACGTGTCGGGAGCGGTGTCCGGCATCTCGTGGGGAGTGCTTGCCGGGTTGCCGTCGAGAGCCTGCCGCGTGTGGGGCCCGAGGCGGCCGGCCCCTGCCCCCTCGAGGTGCTCGGGTGTGTCGGCGTCCGCCCGCGCCGGCAGGAGCACTTGATCCGGATAGCGCTCCACGAGGTCGACCGCTCCGGTGGCCAGATGCGCCTGTCGGGACTCCGCGCCGAAGTGCGGCGGCATCAAGGTGGGGCTGAGAGCCAGCCACATGGTCGTCCCGGTGCCCTGGAGGTCCGCGACGAAACTGACCGGGTGGGCGGATGCGAGTTCCAGGACGCGAGACACCGCAGCCGTCGTCAGGCGCGGCAGGTCCGAGACCATCACGGCGACGCCGGTCCCGGCAGTCGCGCTGCGCGCAGCCCACGTGGCACCGGCATTGATGCCGGGGTGTCCGGTGTCATCGACGGAGAGCGCGCCGTGAGCCGTCGCGATGGCCATTGCCTCAGGGTCGGATGTCGCCACGATGATGCGGTCGACCAGCGGGCACGGATGCACGGCATCCAGGACATCGGCAAGGAAGGCCCGGGCCAGGTCCGACGGGGCGGGTCGCCCGTCGGCCATGCGTGACTTGGCGCGCGACAGGTCCTTCACCGGGATGATCACCGTCCACGACACAGCAGCCACCCCGACATCCAACACCGCCCGGGCGCGAGCTCGTCAGCCGCCACCCGAGCGGTCGGTTCAGATCGCAGACCTGGGCGCGGGTTCGCGTTAGTGTCGGGATCTGTGGCCCGACCTCCTGGGTCGGTGGCGATCGCTGGTTCAGGGATGTGGACGTGTCGGGGTGGGGAGGGGAAGGTGCTGTGAGCACCCGTGTGAGCCGACGTGACCGCCTCGGTCCCGGCTATCGCCTCGCCGTCGCCCTGCTGTGGCCGCTGCTGCGCACGTCCGTGGCCTGGGACATCTCCGGAGTCGAGCGGCTGACGAAGGTGCCGGGTGGCGTCATCGTGGCGACCAACCACCTGTCGTGGTTCGACCCCCTCGTGGTCTCCTACGCCCTCTGGGGGGCCGACCGCCCACCGAGATTCCTGGCGAAGGAGGCCATGTTCCGGGTGCCGGGTGTCGGGATGATCATCCGGGACGCGGGGCAGATCCCGGTCTATCGCGAGACCTCGGACGCGGCCAGTGCTCTGCGCGACGGACTCAGTGCTCTCGAGCGCGGCGAATGCGTCGTGATCTATCCCGAGGGCACCATCACCCGCGACCCGGCGCTGTGGCCGATGGCCGCGAAGACGGGGGCCGTTCGGATGGCTCTTCTGACGGGAGCGCCCCTGTTCCCGATGGCGCACTGGGGCGCGCAGGAGGTCATTGCGCCCTA
>DMPC01000031.1 GCA_003456155.1 Actinomycetota bacterium
TTCGAGAAGGCGTCGAGCGTGATGTATGCGGTCGGAAGAGCATTGAACTGCGCACCGCGCAGGAGACCCACGACCTGCAGCTCCTGCCCGGCCAGGACGACGGTGTCGCCGATCTGAGCATCCCCGTCGACGGCCACCTCGGTCTCCCCCTGCGGCAGACGCCCCTCGATCAGCGCGGTGGGTGCGCCGGGGGCAGACGGAGTGAAGCCGAATGCCTGGACATCACCCTCCACACCCGCCACCACCGCCCGACTGGTGAAGGTGCCGACGCCTGCCGCCGCGAGGACACCATCGATGGCAGCCACCGCCGGCACGGTCTCAGGTGCGAGCCTGCTCGCCGCGATGTTGTCCTGCGCCGTCGTCGAGTAGACGATCCCGTCCGCGTCAAGTCCCTCCAGAGCACCGACGAGTGCCGAGATCAGCGCATTGGACAGCGTGGTGAGGAGCAGGATCAGGAAGACCAGGAGCGCGACCGCGATGGTCAGCAGACCGAACCTGAGTCGGGCACGACGCATCTCCACAGTCGCGAGCCCCATGGCACGATCCTTGCGCGGCGTGCGCCGCCAGGCAACTCCGGCTCGCCGACGCGCAGACCACGTGTGGATCAGCAGACCACGCGTGGATCAGACGTCGTAGGGCTCCAGACGTCCGGTGCGCAGGTCGAGCAGGGCACCGGCTGCGACGAGCCCCTCAGGGAGCAGCGGGAACGACCGTACCCGCGTGAGATCCGTGATCACCGCTGCCCGCTGGTCGGTGACAGTGCGGATCTCCACGCTTCTGGTGTCCACGCCGGACTTCTCCCAGATGGCCCGGTGCACATCCGCCTCCTCCCCGCTGGCCATACGGCAATCCGTGTGCGGCATGACGAGGACGCGGGTCACGCCGAGCAGGTAGCTGGCGAGGACCAGTGTCCGCAGGACGTCATCGGTCACCCGTGCGCCTGCATTGCGGAGGATCTTGACGTCACCAGGCCTCATGCCCAGCACCGCGAGCGGGTCGATCCGGGAGTCCATGCAGGTCACCACCGCCAGACCCCGCTGGGCCCAGCCAGTGAGCTCCTCGATCTGCGCGTGAGCGGCGTACTCCTCGTTGGCAGCCAGGAGGTCGGCGAAGGCCTCTCGGGGGAACGGGCTCAACTGTGCGGTCCGGGAGAGCGGCATGAGCAGACCCTAGGCCGCCGACTCCAGAATCCGGTCGCCGAGCGCAAGAAAACTGACGCGAACATCTGCCTACTGCGAAACATTTGCAGTAACCCCTGCTCTTCCCTAGGCTGGCCGCATGCCTAGACGACTCGTCCTGACCGCAACTGCTGCCGCCCTCGGCGCCACCCTCCTTCTGGGTGCCTGCAGCTCAGACTCCTCGTCGGCGGACGCCGATGACCCTCGACCCCTCGTGGCCACGACGGTCTCGCCGATCACGTCGATCGCATCCGCGATCGGTGGGGATCGCATCCGCATCGAAGGCATCGTCCCGGAGGGCACCAACAGCCACACCTTCGAGCCCGAGCCCCGCACCGCCGAGCTGCTGAGTTCGGCCGACCTCGTCCTCGTGAACGGGCTCAAGCTCGAGGACCCCACCATCGAGCTCGCCGACGCGAATATGTCCGAGGACGCCAAACTCGTCGAGATCGGGACGGTCGTCCTCCCCGAGAGCGACTACCTCTACGACTTCTCCTTCCCCGAGGAGGAGGGCAAGCCCAATCCCCACCTGTGGACGGATCCGACCTATGCGGTGCGCTACGCCGAGGTGATCCGGGACGAGTTCATCGCTCTGGATCCCGACAGTGCGGACTACTACAACGCGAACTTCGAGGCATTCCGGGCCAAGGCCGATGAGTTGGCGGCGGCTGTCAGGGTGGATCAGCAGACCGTGCCGGAAGGCAATCTGAAGCTGGTGACCTACCACGACGCCTACGCCTACTTCGCCAAGAACTTCGGCTGGCAGGTCGTCGGCGCGGTGCAGCCGGAGGACTTTGCTGATCCCGCCCCTGCCGAGGTGGCCGAGCTGATCGAGCAGATCAAGGCCGAGGGGGTGCCCACGATCTTCGGATCCGAGGTCTTCCCGTCGAGCGTTCTTGAGGAGATCGGGAGCGCCGCTGGGGTCCGCTACGAGGAATCGTTGCGCGACGACGACCTCCCCGGTGCCCCCGGGGACTCCGACCACTCCTGGCTGGGCCTCATGAAGTACAACTTCGCGACCATGATTCGCGGCCTGGGGGGTGACCCGTCCACGATCGAGAGCATCAGCGTCGATCTGGAGGTGCCCGACACCGCTACATATCCCCAGTAGGCCCGTGCTGTGTCCGAGGTTCCCCGCACAACGCCACTGATCGGCCTTGAAGGCGTCTTCGCGTCCTACGACCACCACGTCGTTCTGCGCGATGTCACCTTCCGAGTTGAACCCGACAGTTTCACGGGCGTCGTCGGGCCGTCGGGCTCGGGAAAGACGACCCTCCTGCGGCTGCTGCTGGGCACGATGAAGCCTCAGTCCGGATCCATTCGTCGTGAGGGTCGCCTCAAGGTGGCCTACGTGCCGCAGTTGGAGACGGTGGACTGGAACTTCCCCGTGACCGTCGAAGAGTGCGTCCTGATGTCCCGGCCCCAGGGGCGACTCCTCCCCCGAGCCACGGCGACCGAACGCCGGGACGTCGAGGAGATGCTGGAGAGGCTTGGAATCGGCGGTGTCGGCCAGCGGCACATCCGCGACCTGAGCGGAGGCCAGCAGCAGCGAATGTTCATCGCCCGGGCGCTCCTGCGCAGGCCGGAACTGCTGCTGCTCGATGAGCCGACCAGTGGCGTTGATGTCTCGACCCGACATGACATGCTCCACCTGCTGGCCGATCTCCACGAATCCGGCCTGGCCATCGTCCTCACCACGCATGACCTGAACGGCATGGCTGCCCACCTCCCGCACCTGGTGTGTCTCAATCACCGGATCGTGAGCGAGGGCTCCCCCGCCGAGGTCCTGACGCCGGACACCCTCGAGCAGACCTTCGGGGCGCGGATGGAGGTCCTCGAGCATCTGGGGATGCGCATCGTCGTCGATGAGGCCCCCTCCCTGCGTCCCGCGAGCGGCGCGTGACGTGGAAGCCCTGATCGAGCCCCTCGGCTATGCCTTCTTCCAGAAGGGGCTCGTCGTAGCGACGCTGTCCGGCGCCCTGCTCGGGCTCATCGGCGTCTACATCGTGCTTCGCGGCATGAGCTACATCGGTCACGGGCTGTCGCACTCGATCTTCGGCGGCTTCGCCGCCGTGCAGCTGTTCGCCGCCCAGTTCTACATCCTGGGAGCGGGTCTGTGGGGTGTCGCATCGGCCCTCGCGATCAACGCCGTCAGCCGCCGCACCCGCGTCGGAGCCGACGCCGCCATCGGGGTCATCACCACGGCATCCTTCGCCCTCGGCGTGGCCCTCTTCGCCAAGTTTGGCACCAGCGGACCAGCCTTCGATAACGCACTGTTCGGCAGCATCCTCGGCATCTCCATGGAGCAGATCATCGGACTCGTGGTCGTCACGGCACTGACGGTCGTCTTCGTCGTGGTCCGCTACCGGGCCCTGCTCTTCACGACCTTCGACCCGCAGGTTGCCGGCGTCTCGGGGGTTAACGTTCCGCGGCTCGAGGCAGCCCTCATGATCGCGCTCTCCTTGGCCATTCTGGCCAGCCTGACCGTCATCGGCGTCACCCTCGTCGCCGC
>DMPC01000032.1:0-398 GCA_003456155.1 Actinomycetota bacterium
TGGTCGCTCTACGCCCTCTTCCTCGGGGGTCAGGGCGAGCCGGGCATGGCGATGTCCTTCACGCTCCTGCCCCACGCCGGGGCCGCGACCCCGGAGATCTACCTCGAGGTCGCGGCCGGGGTCACGGTGTTCCTGCTCCTGGGGCGCTACCTGGAGGCGCGGGCCAAGAACCGGTCGAGTGCGGCCCTTCGGGCCCTGGCGACCCTCGGCGCCAAGGACGTCGCCGTCCTGAACGACGGTCGCGAGCGCCGCATCCCCATCGCCGACCTCGTCGTCGGTGATCACTTCGTCGTGCGACCCGGCGAGAAGATCGCGACGGACGGACTCGTGATCGATGGCGCCTCCGCGGTCGATGCCAGCCTGCTCACCGGCGAGCCGGTGCCCGTCGAGGTCGGTCC
>DMPC01000032.1:666-4533 GCA_003456155.1 Actinomycetota bacterium
GCACGCCTCGTCGAGGCCGCGCAGTCGGGCAAGGCTCCCGTGCAGCGTCTCGCCGACCGGGTCTCGTCGGTGTTCGTGCCCATCGTGATCGTGCTCGCGTTGGTCACCCTGGTCGGGTGGATCGCCCTGACGGGCGATGTGCAGCGGGCGTTCACGGCGGCGGTGGCCGTCCTCATCATCGCGTGTCCGTGCGCGCTCGGGCTTGCCACGCCGACCGCCCTCCTCGTCGGCACCGGTCGCGGTGCCCAGCTCGGGATCCTGATCCGGGGGCCTGAGGTGCTCGAGTCGACCCGGCGCGTCGACACGATCCTCCTGGACAAGACGGGCACGGTGACCACCGGCCGCATGGCCCTGGTCGAGGTCGTGCCCGCGGAGGGCGTTCGGGAGGAGAACCTGCTGCGGTGGGCGGCGTCCGTGGAGGATGCCTCGGAGCATCCGGTCGCCCGGGCCGTCGTGGTCGGAGCCGGTGAGCGCGGCGTGGGTCTCGCGTCGGTGGAGACCTTCCGCAGCCATGGCGGGCGCGGGGTCGAGGGAGTCGTCGAGGGCGAGGCCGTGGTGGCGGGTCGGCCCGCGTGGGTCACGGGCGAGAGGTCCGTGGTCGAGCCTGCGGAGCTGGCAGCGGCGCGTGCCCTTCACGAGGGCTTGGGGCGAACCGTCGTGCTGGTCGCGGCGAGCGGTCGGGCCCTCGGCATCGTCGTCGTCTCCGACACCGTGAAGCCGACGAGCGGTGCGGCTGTCGCGGCTCTTCGCGATCTGGGGCTGACTCCCATCCTGCTGACGGGCGATCACCCCGCCGCGGCGCGCGCGGTCGCCGACGAGGTTGGCATCGATGACGTCATCGCGGGAGTCCTCCCCGAGAGGAAGGTCGCCGAGGTGCAGGCGCTCCAGCACGCGGGCGCCGTCGTCGCGATGGTGGGTGACGGAGTGAACGACGCTGCGGCCCTGGCTCAGGCCGACCTGGGCATGGCGATGGGCACCGGCACCGACGTGGCGATCGAGGCGGCCGACATCACACTGGTGCGCGGCGACCTGATGTCCGCCGTCGACGCGATCCGCCTAGCCCGTCGCACTCTCGCGATCATCAAGGGCAACCTGTTCTGGGCCTTCGCCTACAACGTCGCCGCGATCCCCCTGGCGATGGCGGGCCTGCTGAACCCGCTGCTGGCCGGTGCTGCCATGGCCTTCTCGTCCGTCTTCGTCGTCACCAACAGTCTTCGACTGCGCCGCTTCCGCGCGTTCACACCTCCTCCTGCTGCATGATCAGCGCGTGACCGCCTTTGACGTCGACGCCCTGCGGCTCAGCGACCTCCAGGAGCGCCAGAGCATCAAGTACCGGGCCTACGGCCCCGACGTCATCCCGGCATGGGTCGCTGAGATGGACTTCCCGCTCGCGGAGCCGATCGCGCAGGCCCTCCATGCGGCGATCGATCGCTCCGACACCGGTTACCAGTCGGGCAAGGGTCTGCGTGAGGCCTTCAGCGACTTCGCCCTGAGGACGTGGCAGTGGTCGGTGGCGCCCTCCCGGGTGACCGGGGTGCCGGATGTCCTGACCGGAGTCGACTGGGCGATCCGACTCCTCACGTCACCGGGGGACGGCGTGATCATCACGACGCCCGTCTACCCACCCTTCTTCTCGACGATCCGCGACATCGCCGAGCGCACGGTCGTCGACGTGCCCCTCGCCCGTGGTGTCGAGGGCGGTTACTCGCTGGATCTCGACGCCCTGGCACAGGCCTTCGCGCGACCGGAGGTGCGCGCCTTCCTGCTGTGCAGCCCGCACAATCCGACCGGCACGGTGCCCTCTCGGGCGGAGCTCGAGCGCGTGGCCGAGCTGGCTGTCGAGCACGGCGTCGCCGTGATCTCGGACGAGATCCACGCCCCGCTCGCGATGCCCGGTGTCGAGCACACTCCCTACCTCTCGGTGGCGGCGCAGGACGCTGATGCCGTGTGCATCGTGGCGGCGTCCAAGACCTGGAACCTGCCGGGCCTGAAGTGCGCCCAGATCGTGGGCACGGAGCGCACGTCAGCCGTCATCCACGATCGGCTGCCCAAGGAGGTGGTCTACGGGACGGGCCATCTCGGGGTGATCGCCTCCGTGGCGGCCTACCGCGAGGGCGGCCCCTGGCGCGACCACGTGCTCGGCATCCTCGATCGCAACCGCCACCTCATGGCCGATCTCATCGCCGAGCACCTCCCGCTGGCCCGTTACGCGCCTCCCGGCGCGTCGTATCTCGCCTGGATCGACCTCTCCGCCTACCAGCTCGGCCCGGATCCGTCGGTGATGCTGCTGAAGGAGGCGAAGGTGGCCGTCAACGCGGGTCCGACGTTCGGTGCCGGGGGTGACGGGCACGTGCGCCTGAACATGGCGACGTCGCCGGCGATCCTGACTCGGATGCTGACGCAGATGGGCGAGGCGGTGCGCGCGAACGAGTAGTCCGGCGTGCTCCAATGACGTCATGGCCGTGACGGGAGTGCTGCCGAGGTTCGCGGCAGTCGTCTGCGCTGCCGGACTGCTCCTCGGCCTCAGTGTCATGGCAGGACCTGCGGCAACGGCCGACCCCCGGCCGGCACCCGCACCTGCCAAGGATCGCTACGCGATCGGCGACTCGGTCATGCTGGGTGCACGCACACCTCTGCGGCGCAAGGGCTTCATCGTCAACGCCACGGTGAGCCGACAGGCGTACTCAGCCCCGGCAATGGTGCGCAAGCGCAACGGCGAACTGCCCCGGACTCTTGTCGTGCACCTGGGCACCAACGGCACCTTCCCGCTCGATACCTGCCGCCGGATCGTCGAGAACGCCGGGGCGCAGCGAAAGGTCTTCCTCCTCACGGTGTCCGTGGCCCGCAGCTGGGAGCGCTCGAACAATGCGACGATCCGCAGGTGCGCGAAGTCCTTCCCCGCCGGGCGGGTCACGGTGGTCGACTGGAAGGCGCTCGCGGACCGGCACCGCTCCTGGTTCTACGCCGATCGGGTGCACCTGAAGCCGGCCGGAGCGTGGGGCTACGCGCGGCTGATCGACCGGGCTGTTGAGGGCCGCTGACACCCCTGTGCCCTGAGTCACAGGGGCGCCTGTGCACTTGGTCACAGAAAAGCGCTTGCATGACCATTCACGCTCGCCGGGATCCTCCGGCGGGTGCATGCTAGGGCGATCCCACGACCGCGAGGGCCGTGGCATCGATCGCAACGGAGCGATTCATGACGGTTCCAGGCCTGGAGAATCCGCCCACCAAGAACAAGCAGCTGCTCGAGTGGGTTGAGGAGGTCGCTGCCCTCACCAAGCCCGACCGTGTCGTCTGGGCTGATGGATCCGACGCGGAGTGGCACCGACTGACCGAGGAGATGGTCGAAGCCGGCACCTTCATCCGGCTCAACCCCGAGATCCGCCCGAACTCCTTCCTCGCTCGCTCGGATCCCAGCGACGTCGCCCGCGTCGAGGACCGCACCTTCATCTGCTCGCAGCGTGAGGTCGATGCCGGCCCGACGAACAACTGGGCCGAGCCGGCCGAGATGCGCGCGACCCTCAAGGGCCTGTTCGACGGCTGCATGCGCGGTCGCACGATGTACGTCATCCCGTTCTCGATGGGCCCGCTCGGCTCGCGCATCGCGCAGCTCGGCGTCGAGATCTCCGACTCGCCCTACGTCGTCGTCAACATGCGGATCATGACGCGCATGGGTCAGGCCGCTCTCGACGAGATCGGTGAGTTCGGCGAGTTCGTTCCCGCGGTGCACAGCGTCGGCTACCCGCTGGTCGATGCCGACGGCAACCGTCGTGACGACGTCGTGTGGCCGTGCAACGAGCAGAAGTACATCGTCCACTACCCCGAGACCCGCGAGATCTGGAGCTTCGGCTCCGGCTACGGCGGCAA
>DMPC01000221.1:0-2608 GCA_003456155.1 Actinomycetota bacterium
TCCTGGACGAGGTCGATGGGTGCGGTCGCCGATGGCAGCCCCGTGTCACGGGCGCGCAGGATGGCCTGCTGGCGTGTGGGGTTGGAATTGATGTCGAACCCGAGTGCCGCGCCGTTGCCGGCCATCGGCTCAATGAGTGCGACAGCCACATAGTCGTCACGCGGCTCCACCGGCACCAGCTCACCGTCGGCGTTGCGCTCCTTGACCGAGTAGGCCTCCAAGCCGACCAGTGAGCGCTGCGCCTCCTCGAACTGCGCCAGGTCCTCACCCTTGACGATCGGGTTCCACGACAGTGCCTGCAGGTTCGGGAAGCGACTCAGCGCACTCCCGGCATAGGTGGCGAACTCTGCGGCGGTCACCTGCTCGGAGGACTCGAAGAAACTGCCCAGGCCTTCAAGCACCTCCTGGTGGCGTGCGACATTCCGCTCGAGCTGGCTGGCGGCCTCATCGGCCAACTGCTGGAGGCGCTGCTCGCGCAGATGCACGGCCTGGAACTCCGACTGGGCGAAGAAACCGGCGAAGAGCGCGATGCCGAGCACAGAGGGAAGCAGCACCTTCAACCGACGGCCCTGCCAGACCTCGCGCTGCCCGGGAAGGAGCATGAGCACGAGAGGCGCGAAGACGACGACGCCGATGGCATCTCCGGACCACCACGTGATCCACACGAGCATGACCTGGTCGGCACTGACCAGACCGGAGGCGATCTGGGCGACGGTGGCGACCGTCGCGCTGACCATCGAGCCGAGCGGCCCAGCGAGCACCAGGAACGCGATGATCTCGCTGGCCCGCGTGAGACTCGCTCTCCGCCCGACCGCCTGGGTGACGAGTGCAGCACTCACATAGGCCTGCAGCGCAACACCCAGAGCGATAACCACGGTGACCAGGAGCGCATCCAGGCTCAGGGAGTCCTGACGAGCCAGGGTGACCGCGTTGGCGACCAGTGAGCCCAGCGCCACCGCGGGCGTGAGGCGCCAGCCCCACACGTAGACCACGGCGAACGCGAGCCCGGCAGCCGGCCACACCGGCGAGGCGAGCCCGGCGTACTGCCCCAGGGCCAACGTGGCCGTACCGACCACGGCATAGGCGGCGAACACCAAGGCGCTCAGGGCCAGCAGATGCCGACCTCGGGGCGCGAGGTCGCGGACGGACCTTCGCGTGTCCATCACCGACCCCCTGACGCCGATCCCTCATGCGAGGACGACCGCTCTGGAAGGTATCGGAGCGAGAACCCTGAGAAAGGTCGGAGAAGGGTTCATACCCGGCTCATGACCGATCAGAACTGCAGCGTAGCCCTAGACAGACTCAGGCCGCCATGCCCATCGGCGCCGCAGCCACAGCGAGACGTAGACCAGGGCCACCAGGGCCGGGAATAGGGCAGGTCGAGGGTTCGACCGACCCAGGGCCTGCTCCAGCCTGCATGCGCGCTCGTGGCCACGATGGGTGCGATCGTGCTCAGGACGTGCCCTGCGGATGCGGCCGCCCGTTCAGGAGCCGGTGCGATCCCCAGGGCGCGGGGCCACCTCATGCACCGGACCCGGCAGGTCGAGGGGCTCGGGGCGCCGTCGCGGATACAGGACCTCCGTGAGCCCGGCACCGATGGCTGCTCCGATGAGCTGGAAGACGATGAACGGCAGCACATCCGCCGGATCGATGCCGGTGAAGCTGTCGGTCAGGCTGCGACCGATCGTCACGGCGGGATTGGCGAAGGACGTGGACGAGGTAAAGAAGTAGGCGGAGCCGATCCACGCCGGAACCAGGATCGGGCCGAGGCTGCCACGACCCGTGCGCGTCAGGGCACCGATGAGCAGCAGCAGGCCCGCGGTCGCGACGATCTCACCGATCCATATGGGCAGGCCGGTCCGCTGGTTCGTGGACGGATCCCATGCCGGAAGGTCGAACATGATGTTGGCCAACGCGACGCCGGCGAGGGCGCCGGCGACCTGCGCCACCACGTAGGCACCGCCCTCGCGGACCGGGATCTCGCGACGAACGAGGGCGACCCCGGTAACCGCAGGGTTGAAGTGGGCGCCGGAGATCGGCCCGAGCATCCAAATGAGGACGCCCAGCGCGGCCACCGTGCTCAGCATGTTGAGGATGAGGATGACGGCGTCGTCGGTACTGAGCAGCGTGCCCATGATGCCGCTGCCCACGACGGCCGCCACGAGCATGGCCGTGCCCAGGAACTCCGCGAAGACCCGTCGCGTCACGGCGGAACCCTGTCATTCCATATCGATGTCTGTCAATATGGATGGATGACGACAGCGACCCACGAGCCGGGCGCCGAATCGAGGCTCGGCCCGGCCTGCTGCCCCACCGGGCTCTCGGCACCGCTGACCCGGCAGGGTGCCGAGGAGCTCGCCGGCCTGCTCAAGGCCGTGGCCGACCCGGCGCGGCTGCAGATCCTGTCGCTCTTGCGGTCGAGCCAGGGCTGCTCAGCCTGCGTCTGCGACCTGACCGAGCCCCTGGGGCTGTCCCAGGCGACGGTGTCGCACCACCTGCGGATCCTGACCGAGGCCGGGCTCGTCGAGCGTGAGAAGCGGGGCTACTGGACCTGGTACTCGATCATCCCCTCACGCCTGGCCGAGCTCGGCGGAGCGCTGTCCTGACA
>DMPC01000221.1:2909-3174 GCA_003456155.1 Actinomycetota bacterium
GGCTTCACCGCGTGACGGACACCTCGTCTGCCACGTCCTTCGTTAAGGAGATTTGGCACCATGGCACAAGGCACGGTCAAGTGGTTCAACGCAGAAAAGGGCTTCGGCTTCATCGAGCAGGCTGACGGCGGTCCGGACGTTTTCGTTCACTACTCCGCCATCGACTCGAGCGGCTACCGCTCGCTCGACGAGGGCCAGGCTGTCGAGTTCGACATCACCCAGGGCCCCAAGGGTCCCCAGGCTGACAAGGTTCGCGCCGTCTGAT
>DMPC01000003.1:0-2299 GCA_003456155.1 Actinomycetota bacterium
GAGATCGTCGACATCTGCCGGATGCTGGTGTCGATGGGTGCCCGGATCGACGGGATCGGCACCTCGACCCTGCGCATCGAGGGCGTGGAGGGGCTGGCACCCACCGAGCACGCCACGGTTCCGGACCGCATCGTCGCGGGTACCTGGGCCGTGGCTGCCGCGATCACCCAGGGTGATGTCACGGTGCGCGGGGCTGAGGCCGGTCACCTGGCGATCGCCCTGGAGAAACTGGTCACCAGCGGCGCTGAAGTCCAGGAGCTGGAGGATGGCTTCCGGGTCACCATGGACCGGCGTCCCGCAGCCGTCGATGTGGTCACCCTGCCCTACCCGGGATTCCCCACTGATCTGCAACCGCAGTTCATCGCGCTCAACGCCATCTCCAGCGGCGCAGCCCTCGTGACCGAGAACCTGTTCGAGGCGAGGTTCCGATTCGTCCAGGAGCTGGCCCGACTGGGCGCCGATGTGCGCACCGACGGTCATCACGCCCTGGTGCGCGGACTGCCCGGCCTCTCCGGCGCCCCCGTCGAGGCCACCGACATCCGTGCCGGGGCTGGGCTCGTGCTGGCCGGTCTCGTGGCCGAGGGAACGACCACGGTGTACGGCGTGGGGCACATCGATCGCGGCTATGCCGGTTTCGTCCCGGATCTGCTCGGCCTGGGAGCCGACGTGGTCCGCGATCAGGTCAACGACGCCTAGCCAGGACCTCTCGCGCCCGGGCCTCGTCCCGGGGCCAGACCATCAGGCGCGGTCCGTCGAGCGTCGTCGCGAGGTTCGCCCGGATTCCGCTCGTCTCCAGGGTTCGACGCAGGACCTCGCCCTCGATGTAGGACCCTGGGGACGCCACGGGCACCAGGAGCCCGTACTCGGTGTCCGCCCCGGTGCTGGGGGGTGCAGCCACGACTGAGGAGCCGCGCCGGAAGGCCCATCGCAGGATGACGACGAAGACGACGATGAGGACGAAGGCCACGAGCGGGCCGAAGGCGTATGAGAACGATCCCCAGGAGGGCACGACGCCATGGTCGGGCCTCCCGGGCAATGGCGCCACTCGGTACGCTCCCGACGTGCGAATCCTGGTGGCGAGGTGCACCGTCGACTACATCGGCCGCCTGACCGCGCATCTGCCCGAGGCGCCCCGGGTCATCATGGTCAAGTCGGATGGATCGGTCCTCGTCCACAGCGACGGCGGGTCGTACAAGCCGCTCAACTGGATGAGCCCGCCCTGCTCCCTGCGCACGGAGAGGGGAACGGAGCCGACCGTCGCAGAGGTCTGGACCGTGGAGAACAAGGCAGGGGAGCAGTTGATCGTGACGGTGCACGAGGTGCTCCACGAGCATGAGCACGAGCTCGGTGTGGACCCTGGACTGGTCAAGGACGGCGTCGAGGCCCACCTCCAAAAGCTGCTCGCCGAGCACGTGGAGTCCTTCGGGGTGGGCTGGCGCCTGGTCCGACGGGAGTTTCCCACCGCCATCGGCCCGGTCGACCTCCTCTGCCGGGATGCCGAAGGACGCGCTGTCGCCGTGGAGATCAAGCGTCGTGGCGAGATCGATGGGGTTGAACAGCTCACTCGCTATCTGGACCTGCTGAACAGGGACCCGCTGCTGACCCCGGTCCGCGGCGTGTTCGCAGCTCAGGAGATCAAGCCTCAGGCTCGGGTGCTGGCGCAGGATCGCGGGATCGAGTGCATGGTCATCGACTACGACGCGCTGCGCGGCAGGGATGACCCCGACGCTCGGCTGTTCTGACGATGGGGTGACCCGGAGGATAGGGTCGGGTCGTCGCCTTGAGCCTCACGGGCGCAATGGGGTCGTGGCACGCGAGTGCCGGAAGAGAGGATCGCGATGGCTGTCTCGCGTGTGGGTGTGATCGGTCTGGGCACGATGGGTGCGGGTATCGCCGAGGTGATCGCCCGCAACGGGGCCCAGGTCACCGCGATCGAGACGAGCACGGCGGCACTCGAGCATGGTCGGGAGATGATCGAGAACTCGACGCAGCGGGCGGTCAATCGGGGCAAGCTCTCGGCGGATGATCGGGCGTTGCTGCTGGATCGCATCACCTTCACGACGGACTACCCAGCGCTCTCCGATGCCGACCTAGTGATCGAGGCCGTCAGTGAGAGCCTGGAGCTGAAGAAGGAGATCTTCGCCAAGGTCGACGCGATTGCTCCACCGCATGCCATCCTGGCCAGCAACACCTCCTCGCTCTCCGTCACCGACATCGCGGTCGCCACGAGTCGGCCCGATCGAGTGGTGGGCATCCACTTCTTCAACCCGGCACCGGTGCTGTCCTTCGTCGAGATCGT
>DMPC01000003.1:2537-12622 GCA_003456155.1 Actinomycetota bacterium
CTGGGCAAGCAGCCAGTGGTGATCGGCGATCGGGCGGGCTTCATCGCCAATGCACTCCTGTTCGGATACCTCAACCATGCGGTGTCGATGTACGAGTCCAACTACGCCACCCGCGAGGACATCGACGACGCCATGCGGCTGGGCTGCGGCCTCCCGATGGGCCCGCTGATGCTCCTCGACCTCATCGGCCTCGACACTGCCTACGAGATCCTCGACACCATGTACAAGCAGGGTCGAGATCGCCTCCACGCTCCGGCACCGATCCTCAAGCAGCTCGTGACGGCCGGCCTCAAGGGACGCAAGTCAGGTCGCGGCTTCTACACCTATGAAGCGCCCGGCTCACCGGTGGTCGTGGACCTTCGCGAGTCGGCCGTGGACGCCACTGAGGAGCCGGCCGTCCAGTCCGTTGGGGTGGTGGGGTCGGGCACGATGGCGAGCGGCATTGCGGAGGTGTTCGCCCGGGCGGGGAGGAACGTCATCCTGGTTGCTCGCAGTGCGGACAAGGCCCAGCAGGCGGTCGCTGCGGTGGAGCGATCGTTGGACAAGGCGGTGGAAAAGGGCGTGCTCGAGGCCGCTGAGCGCGACGAGGCGCTGCTGCGACTGCGCGGGACGGCCTCCCTTGCCGAGCTCTCCTACGTCGACCTGGTGGTCGAGGCGGTCGTCGAGGACCTGGCGGTGAAGAAGGCGTTGTTCATCGAACTGGATCGCATCTGCAAGCCGGGTGCCATCCTCGCGACGACGACCTCGAGCCTGCCGGTCATCGACCTCGCGGTCGTCACCTCGCGTCCCTCGGACGTGGTCGGACTCCACTTCTTCAACCCTGCCAGCAGGATGAAGCTGGTCGAGGTGGTGCGAACGGTGGCCACGAGTGATTCGGTGGTCGACGTCGCCGTCGCCGTCTGCCGAATTGCGGGCAAGCATCCGGTGACCTGCGGCGATCGCGCGGGGTTCATTGTCAACGCGCTGCTGTTCCCCTACCTCAATGACGCCATCAAGATGATCGAGGCCAACTACTCGACGGCTGACGACATCGATCTGGCGATGAAGAAGGGCTGCGGATACCCGATGGGTCCCTTCGAACTGCTCGACGTCGTGGGGCTTGACGTGTCGCTGGCGATCCAGCGGACCCTCTACCTGGAGTTTCGCGAGCCCGGATTCGCCCCGGCCCCGCGCCTGGAGCATCTGGTCACCGCGGGATACCTCGGGCGCAAGAGCGGGCGGGGCTTCCGGGACTACTCAGGCTGATGGGCCGCAAGCATCGACGCCGGGACGACGAGTCCAGGCCGTTGGGCCCGACCGTCGCATCCCGGACGGTCGAGACACATGCCGATGGGGACTGGATCGTCCAGCGCACGACGGGCTCGGCAGCCACGAAGCCCTATCGGTGCCCGGGCTGCGACCACGAGATCCCCCCGGCAACTCCGCACATCGTCGCCTACGCCGCAGATGACCCGCAGGGGCTGGAGCATCGACGTCACTGGCACACCCCGTGCTGGAATGCGCGGGATCGGCGGCTCCCGGGGAGGGGCCGCTGATGGCGGGTCAGCGGATCGTGGCGAACTCCGTTCTCCCCGCCTGCCGCGAGGAGCTTCGGCTCACGACGGCGGACGGCCTGCGACTGGTGGGCGAGGCGGCCTTTCCGGTGGAGGGCATGCCGGCTGCCAGCATCGTGACGGTCCACCCCCTGCCGACTCACGGAGGGATGATGGACAGCCACGTGCTGCGCAAGATGGCGTGGCGGCTGCCCGCATTGGCGGATATCGCCGTCGTCCGGTTCAACACCCGGGGCACGACGAGTGCGGCAGGCACCAGCGAGGGTGGCTTCGACCAGGCGCGCGGCGAGGGGCTGGATCTGAAGGCGGCGATCGATGAGGTGCTGCGCAGGGGTTGGCCGGCGCCCTGGCTCGTGGGATGGTCGTTCGGCACTGATGTGATCCTCAAGCATGGCGACGTCGATCCCGTCCGGGGTGCGATCCTGCTGTCGCCGCCGCTGCGGTTCAGCGTGGATGATGACCTCGATCGGTGGGCGGTCTCGGGGCGGCCGCTGATCTGCCTCGTGCCGGAGTTCGACGACTATCTCGTCCCGGACGAGGCGAGGCGCCGGTTTGCTCGGATCCCCCAGGCCCAGGTGCGGGGCATCGAGGGAGCGAAGCACCTGTGGGTGGGGGAGCGCCACGTGTCGAGGGTCCTCGACGAGATCGTGGCGGTGGTGCGTCCCGACGTGGGTCCGCTGCCCGACCACTGGGACGGGCCCATGGAGCGGTGGAGCGACCTGTGACCTCGCGACTCGGGGGCTCCGACGACTGCCTGCTCCTCCTGCACGCCTTCCCCTGCCAGGGGTCGATGTGGAGGCACCAGGTTCAGGGAGCGTCCCAGGAGGGCTGGCAGGTGCTGGCCCCTGATCTGCCGGGGTTCGGGGCTGCTCCCTTGCCGGAGTCCGCGCCCAGCCTCGACGTCATTGTCGATGCGCTCGCGGCGGATCTCGCCGCCAGGGCTGTCGGCACCTGCATCGTCGGCGGGATCTCCCTCGGTGGCTACATCGCGATGAATCTCGTGCGCCGCTATCCGGCGCTGGTCGATGGCCTGATCCTGTGCGACACCAAGGCCACGGCCGATTCGGATGAGGCCACGTCGGGGCGTGAGCGGCTGGCCCGTCTGTGCGAGGACGCGCCGGGTGATGCCGGACGGATCCTCGAGCAGGCTGTGCTGCCCGGGCTTCTCGGAGCCACGACCCGGCAGGACCGCCCCGAGGTGGTCGAGGAGGTCCGCGGCTATCTGCACGCGGTCGATGCTCATTCGGTCGCGTGGTACCAGCGCGCGATGGCGGCCAGGCCGGACTCTGTTGAGGTGCTTGCCGGTTTCGCCGGCCCGAGCGTGATCATCTGGGGCGAGGAGGACACCCTCAGTCCGGGCACCGAGCAGGTGCACCTGCGTGAAGCCCTGCACAGGTCCGCGTTCGTGCGCATAGCCGACGCGGGTCACCTGGCGTGCCTCGAGGCACCCGAGGCGGTCACCTCGGCCATCGTGGACTTCCTGCGCGACGACGTGGGCGGCTGACGGCTGATCCGTGCTCCGGACTAGCGGGCGACGGGTGCGTCGACCGCGCTCTTGATCACCTCGGCGTAGGCGCGGGCGCCCTTGGGTGTCAGGTGGATGCCGTCTGACGTGAAGTAGTCCGGATGCTCCTTGGACGCCGCATACCAGTCCACGAGGACAGCATTGGGATAGTCGGGCACCACGGCCCTGATCACCTTGTTGTTGGGTGCGCGCCACGAGCGCGGCATGTTCGTGGTGAGGACGATCACCCGGGGCGAGTCGCCGAGGATGTCGAGCATCTCGCGCAGCATCGGCTCGGGCATCACCCCGTTGGTCCCGGCATGGAGCACGACGGTGGGCGCCAGCCGATCGCTGCGTGTGTACCGCTTGAGCTTGCCGATGAAGGCGCCGGGGAATCGGGAGACCGCTGCGTCCACCCTCGTCCCGGGGATGACATTCTTCAACGTCTCCCGCGCACCGAGCATGACGGAGTCGCCGATGGCGCTCACCTTGCCGTTGGCCGTGGATGTCGGGGCACCGTCTGGTGCGGGGGTGCTCTCCACCCCTCCGAGGGGGGCGGGCGTCGAGGGGCTCGACGGCTCTGGATCGTCGAGGGACACCTCGGTGGGCCCGCCATCGGCAACGCCCAGAGCCTCGGCC
Organism: Actinomycetota bacterium; assembly: GCA_003456155.1. Lineage (GTDB taxonomy): Bacteria > Actinomycetota > Actinomycetes > S36-B12 > S36-B12 > UBA10649. Next base: position 6,234 of record DMPC01000003.1, read on the forward strand.
ACATCCGCGGGGAGCGCCTCCTGGGCGCTGGCTGATGGGGCACTGGCGAGCCCCACGCCGATGGCGACGACCAGGGCGATGAAGCCGGTGAGGATCGCTGTCGCCTGCCGCGTGAGTCGGCGACGAGCCTCGCCCGTGGCTGTTCGCCACCGGTGGATCCATCGATCGATCGCGCCGCGACGGATGGGCATCTCCACGAAGCGATAGCTCAGCTCCGCGACTCCCACGGTGAGCCCGAGGCGGAGGATCAGCAGGGTGATCCCATCGAGGGGGAGGTCCAGGGTGGGGCGGGTGACCATGAAGATCGGCCAGTGCCACAGGTACAGGCCGTAGGAACGCTGCCCCAGGTATCGCCAGGGCTGTGTTCCCATCCAGCGTCCGAGCGGTGACGCCGGATGCGTGGCCATCGCGATGAGGAGCGCGACCACCAGGGCGAGCAGGAGGAATCCACCGCGCTGGTACATCCACGGCGTGAACTCACCGACGAAGAGGAAGAAGGCGATGACACCGGCCAGCGCGCCGATGCCCAGGGCCGTCACGAGGACACGAGCCGGGGCCGGGATGTCGGCGCTGAGCCGACCGGGTCGCCAGAAGGTCGCGAGGGCGGCACCGACGAGCAGTCCCATGGCATGTGCGTCCGTGCCGAAGTACGCCCGGCTGGGATCGGCGTAGTCGGGGAAGCCCTGCGAGACGGACAGGGAGATCATCCAGGCCGTCGAGGCGAGGGCAAGGATGATCGCGAGGATCCGCACGCCCCTGCGTCCCGCTCGTCGCATCGCCAGGAAGGCGAGGAGGGGCCACACGAGGTAGAACTGCTCCTCCACGGCCAGGGACCACAGGTGCTTGAGCAGGGGTGGTCGCCCGATGAACTCGAAGTATGAGGCATCGTTCAGGACGTACCACCAGTTGTTGACGTACAGCAGCGTGGCCACGACGTCTGCTCGGAGGGAGGCTGCGGCGTCCCGGTAGAAGACGGCGACGACGGCGGACACCACCAGCAGCATGAGGAAGAGCGCGGGAAGGAGGCGTCGGGCCCGGCCCAGGTAGAACCGTCGGAAGTCGATCCGGCCCGCACGGTCGTACTCCTCGAGCAGTAGCGAGGTGATGAGGAATCCGCTCAGCACGAAGAAGACGTCGACTCCGAGGAAGCCGCCGGTGATCCAGGTCAGGTCCGCGTGATAGAGCAGCACGCCGATGACGGCCAGGGCCCGGACGCCGTCGAGCCCGGGGAGGTAGCCCATCTCTCCCTTGGCGCGGCCGCGGTCCAGCAGCCACGGCACCGAGACGGAGCCCGTGCGCTGGCTGGTGGACATCAGCCCATGCTAGGCGCTGATGTCCGGCATCAGCTGTTGCGGAAGCGGTTGATCTGGGGCTCGACGCGGGCCCGCAGCTCCGGATCCGTGACGCCGAGACCCTCCTCGGGAGCCAGTGCCAGAACGCCGACCTTGCCCTGATGCGCATTGCGATGGACCTCGAGGGCCGCCTGGCCGGCGTCCTCGAGGGCGAAGGTCTTGGACAGGGTGGGGTGGATCATGCCCTTGGCGATGAGCCGGTTGGCCTCGTAGGCCTCGCGGTAGTTGGCGAAGTGGCTGCCGACGATCCGCTTGAGGTTCATCCACAGGTAGCGGTTGTCGTACTCGTGCATGAAGCCGCTGGTGGACGCGCAGGTCACGATCGTCCCGCCCTTCCGGGTCACGTAGACGCTGGCGCCGAACGTCTCCCGGCCAGGATGCTCGAAGACGATGTCGGGATCGTCGCCCCCGGTCAGTTCACGGATCCTCTTGCCCAGCCGCTGCCACTCCTTGGGATCCTGGGTGCTCTCGTCCTTCCAGAACCGGTAGGCCTCCGCGCTCCTGTCGATGACGAGCTCGGCGCCCATGGCGCGGCAGAGGTCCGCCTTCTCCGGAGAGGACACCACGCACACCGGGACGGCGCCGCCGTTGACGGCGTACTGGGTCGCGTACGAGCCCAGTCCGCCCGAGGCGCCCCAGATGAGGACGGTGTCACCCTGCTTCATGCCGGCGCCGTTGCGCGACACCAGCTGCCGGTACGCGGTGGAGTTCACCAGCCCGGGGGAGGCTGCCTCCTCCCAGGTCAGGTGAGCGGGCTTGGGCAGGAGCTGATTGGTCTTGACGATGGCCAGTTCGGCGAGGCCACCGAAGTTCGTCTCGAAGCCCCAGATCCGCTGCTCGGGATCCATCATCGTGTCGTTGTGCCCCATCGGGGATTCCAGCTCGACGCTGAGGCAGTGCGCCACCACCCGATCGCCCGGCTTCCAGGCGTTCACCCCCGGGCCGACCCGCAGCACGACGCCCGCGGCATCCGAGCCGATGACGTGGTACGGGAGGTCATGGCGCTTGGCATAGTCGTTCGTGCGTCCGAGCTTCTCCAGGAAGCCGAAGGTCGACACCGGTTCGTAGATGCTCGACCACACCGTGTTGTAGTTAATGCTCGACGCCATGACCGCGATCAGCGCCTCGCCCGCGGCCAGCTCAGGGGTGGGTACGTCGTCAAGATGCAAAGACAGGCGGGGGTCCCGCTCCCACGTCGGGACACCGGTGAAGATCTCCTGCTCGTCCTTGTGCAGCGTCACCGCCCGGTAGGACTCCGGGATCGGAATGCTGGCGAAATCCGCAGAGTCGGCGTCTGCGAGGATCGCCGCTCGAATGCGCTCCATGGTGCTGCCCTTCGTCGGGGTGGGTCGGATCAGTGCTGAGGCACGGTGGCTGACTGGACGAGCTCGATGAGCACTCCTCCGCAGTCCTTCGGATGGCAGAAGTTCACCAGGGATCCCGCAGTGCCCACCTTGGCCCTGTCGTAGAGAACGCGCACGCCGGCCGACCGGAGGGCCTCGGCGGCGGCCTCCACGTCATCCACCCCGTAGGCCACCTGCTGGATGCCCGGGCCGGACTTGTCGAGGAAGCGCGCGATGGTGGACTCCGGGCTGAGCGGGGCGAGGAGCTGAATGCACGAGCCGGAGTCGCCTACCGCGAGCATCGCCTCGCGCACGCCCTGCTCCTCGTTCACCTCCTCATGGACCTTCACGAGCCCGAAGGCCCGGCCGTAGAACTCCACGGCAGCATCGAGGTCGGTCACAGCGATGCCCACGTGGTCGATGCGGGTGAGGAGGGGATGCATGGGGCTATGTTGTCATCACGTTCAGGGGAGCGGGAGGCGTCCGTGTCGTTCACTCAGGTGGCGGTGGTCACACGCGAGTCTGCGTCATGACTCGTGATGCGGCCTCGCTGATCGAGGGCGCGCGCGCGGGTCGTGTCCGCGATGTCGCGCGGATGATCTCGCTGGTCGAGGATGGCGGCCCCGAGGTGCCGGCGCTGATGCAAGCCCTTGCAGAGGTGCCGGGTCGTGCTCGCGTCATCGGAATCACCGGATCGCCGGGGGTGGGCAAGTCCACCACGACGGCCGCCCTGATCGCTGCGCTGCGCCGGCGTGATGACCGCGTCGCCGTCCTGGCCGTCGACCCGTCTTCCCCCTTCTCCGGCGGCGCCCTGCTCGGCGATCGGATCCGCATGCAAGGTCACGCGACCGATCCCCGTGTCTTCATCCGCTCCATGGCCACGCGGGGTCACCTCGGCGGGCTGGCGGCCACGACGGCCCAGGTGATGCGCGTGCTCGATGCCGCCGGATTCAACACGGTCCTCATGGAGACCGTCGGCGTGGGTCAGTCCGAGATCGAGGTGGCCCAGGCCGCTGACACGACGCTGGTCCTGGTCGCCCCGGGCATGGGGGACGGCATCCAGGCGGCCAAGGCAGGCATCCTGGAGGTGGGCGATGTCCTCGTCGTCAACAAGGCGGATCGCGAGGGTGCCGATCGGACGGTCCGAGATCTCCAAGGGATGCTCGCGATGGCCGTGCGTCCACCGACGGCCTGGACACCTCCGATCGTCCGCACGGTGGCGACATCGAACCGCGGCATCGACGACCTCCTCACCGCCATCGACGAGCACGGTGAGTGGCTCGTCGAGTCCGGAGCCGGCCACCTGAGGCGGGTGCGCCGGGCCAGGGCCGAGATCGAGGCCCTCGCGCTCACCCTGCTGAGGAAACGCCTGGATCAGGCAGGTGCGGGAACCGCGCTCGATCGGTCAGCGGAGGAGGTCAGTGCGGGCCGCCTCGATGCCTTCACCGCCGCCGGGCGGGTCGTCGACTCGATCTGAGCGACGGGGGATCGCTCCTCATCGGCGGTTCCAGGCACCCGGCTCGGAGAGGAGTTCGAAGATGTCCGGGGGCAGTGCTCCGGCGGCCACGTCTGCGAGGCTCACGCGCTCGAGGACATGACGCATCGCCGCACGCACAGCCACCCATACCTCGCGCAGGTGCTCCGACTCCCCCGAGTAGTCCAGGTCCTCGGGTCGCTGGCCGCGCACGGCGGCGAGCGGGCCGTCGAGGGCGCGCACGACGTCGGCGATGGACACCAGGTGCGGATCACGGTCCAAGCGGTACCCGCCCTCGGCTCCGCGCTGGCTCGCGACGATCCCGGACTGTCGGAGCTGCCGCAGAATGCCCTCGAGGAACTTGATGGGGATGCCCTGCGACGTTGCAATGCTGTCGCCCTTGACAAGGCGATGAGGGTCGTCGGCGTAGGTCGTGGTCAGGACCAGCAGGGCTCGCATGCCGTAGTCGGCCTTGGCTGAGACATGCATGTCGTCATTGTGGGGGTTCGGGGCCGACTCGGCAGGAGGACCCGCCGAGTGTGTCGGCCGCCCGGGGTGCGCGACAATGGCGCCATGCCCTCGACCTTCAATGCCCGCGGTGCCGTCGACCTCGGTGCCCTTGCCGCCAGTCGCAGCAATCAGCAGAAGGCATCGGCCGCGCTCGCTGCCGCTCCTCCCGGAGTGGTGATCGACGTGACGGCCGCCACCTTCCAGGAGCAGGTCATCGACCGGTCCATGGTCGTTCCGGTCGTTCTCGATCTGTGGGCCACCTGGTGCGGACCCTGCAAGCAGCTTTCTCCTGTGCTTGAGCGGCTGGCCGCGGAGGGCGGTGGTCGCTGGGTGCTCGCGAAGGTCGATGTCGACGCCGAGCAGCAGATCGCCGCGGCGTTCCAGGTTCAGTCGGTTCCCTCGGTGTTCGCGGTGGTCAAGGGGCAACCGATTCCGCTCTTCCAGGGTGCGCTGCCCGAGGCACAGGTGCGCCAGTACCTCGATGAGCTGATGAGGGTGGCTGCTGAGCAGGGCGTCGCGGGGACGATCGCGGGTGAGGCGGACCCTGCCGGCGGGGAGCCGGAGGAGCCTGCGGCCGATCCGCGTTTCGAGGCGGCTTTCGCCGCGATCGAGGCGGGTGACTGGTCGGCGGCCCGCCAGGCGTACGACACAGTGCTCGCCACCTCGCCCTCCGATCCGGATGCTCAGGCCGGTCGTGCACTCGTCGACCTGTATGCGAGGACCGAGGGCCAGGACGACACCGCCGACGCGCCGCTGCTCGTCCGGGCCGACTTCGCCGCGCTCCGGGGCGACTGGGATCGCACCTTCGACTACGCCATCACGGCAGTGCGCGAGGCAGCAGGCGATGACCGCGAGATCGCCCGGGCACGCGTGCTGGAGCTCTTCCTCATCGCGGGTGACGACCCCTCGGTGGCGCGAGCGCGAACGGCGCTCGCGAGCGCACTCTTCTAGCCTGGGCCGGGGTTCACCGCGCCCGGGGCATCGAACTGGAAGTAGCACGTCGAGAGCGGCGGCAGGACGATCGAGGCCGAGGCTGGCCTGCCGTGCCACGGGACATCCTCGGCGATGACGTGACCGAGGTTGCCCAGGCCGGAGCCGCCGTAGGCGGTCGCGTCGGTGTTCATGATCTCGATCCACCTGCCTGCCCGGGGCAGTCCGAGGCGGTGGCCCTCGCGCGGTACGGGGGAGAGGTTCGCCACGACGGCCACGCAGCCGCCATGGTCATCCCACCGCAGCCAGCTGAAGGTGTTCGACCCGGAGTCGTTGGCATCGATCCATTCGAATCCGGTGGGCTCGTCGTCGCGCTGCCACAGTGCTGGGGTCTGGAGGTATCGGTGGTTGAGGTCGGTCACGATCTGGAGGACACCGGCATGCTCCGGAAACTGGAGCAGCCACCAGTCGAGTCCTCGCTCGCTCGACCACTCCTGCGACTGCGCGAACTCGGAGCCCATGAACAGCAGCTTCTTTCCCGGATGCCCCCACATGAAGGCGAGGTAGGCACGGAGGTTGGCGAGCTCCTGCCATCGGTCACCAGGCATGCGGGCGACGAGCGACCCCTTGCCGTGAACGACCTCGTCATGCGAGATGGGCAGGATGAAGTGCTCGCTGTAGGCGTAGACCATCGAGAAGGTCATCTCGTTGTGGTGGTACTGCCGGTGGATCGGCTCGTGCGCGATGTAGTCGAGCGAGTCGTGCATCCAGCCCATGTTC
>DMPC01000003.1:12799-17278 GCA_003456155.1 Actinomycetota bacterium
ATCCAGCCCATGTTCCACTTGTAGGCGAACCCGAGTCCTCCGACGTAGGTGGGCCGCGTCACGCCCGGCCAGGCGGTCGACTCCTCGGCAATCGTGAGAGCGCCAGGAACACGCTTGTAGACGGTCGCATTCATCTCCTGCAGGAAGGCGACGGCATCGAGGTTCTCCCGACCACCGAACTCGTTCGGGTACCACTCCCCGTCCTTGCGCGAGTAGTCCAGGTAGAGCATCGAGGCGACGGCGTCCACGCGAAGGCCGTCGACGTGGAACTCCTCCAGCCAGTAGAGGGCATTCGAGACGAGGAAGTTGCGCACCTCGGTGCGTCCGAAGTCGAAGACATAGGTGCCCCAGTCCGGGTGCTCGCCGCGCCGGGGGTCGGCGTGCTCGTACAGGGCCGTGCCGTCGAAGCGGGCGAGGGCCCACTCGTCCTTCGGGAAGTGGGCGGGAACCCAGTCGACGATGACTCCGATGCCCGCCTGGTGCAGGCGGTCGATGAGGTACCGCAGGTCATCAGGGCTCCCGAACCGTGAGGTGGGGGCGAAGTAGGACGTGACCTGGTAGCCCCAAGAGGGGCCGTAGGGGTGCTCGGCCACCGGCAGGAACTCCACGTGGGTGAATCCTGTGGTCCTGACGTACTCGGTGAGCTCCTCGGCCAGCTGTCGGTAGTCGAGCCCCGTGCGCCAGGAGCCGAGGTGGACCTCGTAGATCGACATCGGCCGCTTGTGCTGGGGCATCTGCGCCCGCTGCTCCAGCCATGAGCGGTCGTCCCAGACGTAGCCCGGAGTGAACACGATGGAGCCTGTCGCCGGGGGCACCTCCGTGGCGAAGGCAAGGGGATCGGCCTTGTCACGCCAGGCACCATCCCGTCCGAGGATCGAGAACTTGTACACGGTGCCGTCCCCGATCCCCGGGATGAACAGCTCCCAGATTCCGGTGGAACCGAGGGACCGCATGGGGTGGCCGGTGCCTTCCCAGAAGTTGAAGTCGCCGATGACGCGCACTCCCTGGGCGTTGGGTGCCCAGACGGCGAAGGAGACGCCGAGCACGATGCCGCGTGCGGTGTCGTAGCTGCGGACGTGCGCGCCGAGCACCTCCCACAGTTGCTCGTGGCGCCCCTCGCCGATGAGGTGAAGGTCCATCTCTCCCAGCGTGGGCAGGAAGCGGTAGGGGTCGTCACCCGGGACGACGGTGTCGCCGTAGGTGGTCTCGACCCCGTAGTCGGGAATATCGGTGCCCGGCATGACGCCGACCCAGATGCCCCGATGCTCGTGGATCAGGGCCACGCTGCCGGCTTCCGTGGTGAGGCGCACGGAGTCGGCGCCGGGTCGCAGAACGCGCAGGGTCACGGCGCCTGCCTCGGCATGGGGGCCCAGGATGGTGTGCGGGTCGTGATGCCACCCGTCAACGAGTCGATCGAGATCGAGCACGGACACCGGTCGGGGAGCCAGCGGGGTGTCGCTCATGGCTGCTCCTTGCGCGAGGGACTCACGTCCGCTGGAGATGGACGATGTGAGCGACCTGCTCCGAGGGAGACAGTCGGACGAAGGTGCGTGCGCTCCACGTCCAGGTCGATCCGGTGACGAGGTCGCGCGCCACGAAGCGCTCGTTCGGCTGCAGACCGAGGGCTGCCATGTCCCACCAGACGGTGGCCTCCTGCTCGCGGTCCGGATCGACCGTGCAGGTGACCAGGATCGTGTCGGCGCCGTCGCTCTTGGAGAAGGCGACCACGTTCGGGTTCTCGCTGTGGTGGAAGCGCAGTGACCGGAGGTCCTGCAGAGCGGGGTGCTCCCGACGCCACTCGTTCAGCTGGGTGAGATAGGGCGCGAGGCTGCGGCCCTGTCCTCGCGCCACGTCCCAGTCGCGTGGTCGGTACTGGTACTTCTCGGAATCCAGGTACTCCTCGCTCCCCGGCCGGAGTGCCACGTGCTCGTACAGCTCGAAGCCGCTGTAGACGCCGTACGTGGGGGAGAGCGTCGCGGCGAGGGTGGCCCGGATGGCGAAGCCCGCCGGCCCGGACTGCTGGAGATACTCCGGGAGGATGTCCGGGGTGTTGACGAAGAAGTTGGGTCGCATGTACGCGGCCGCTGGTCCGGCCAGTTCGCTCGCGTACGCGCGGATCTCCTCAGCACTGTTGCGCCACGTGAAGTAGGTGTAGCTCTGCTGGAATCCGACCTGCGCCAGGGCCTTCATCATGGGTGGTCGGGTGAAGGCCTCGGCGAGGAAGAGGACGTCCGGGTCGGTGGCGTAGATACTGCTGAGCAGGCGTTCCCACACCCACAGAGGCTTGGTGTGCGGGTTGTCGACCCGGAAGATACGCACCCCGCGCGCCATCCAGAAGCGCACGACGCGCTCAACCTCGTGGTAGAGCCCTTCGGGATCATGGTCGAAGTTCAGGGGATAGATGTCCTGGTACTTCTTGGGGGGATTCTCCGCGTAGGCGATGCTGCCGTCGGCGCGCCTGGTGAACCACTCCGGGTGCTCGGAGACCCAGGGGTGGTCGGGTGCTGCCTGCAGGGCCAGGTCGAGCGCGATCTCGAGTCCGAGGCTCGTGGCGCGCGCGACGAAGGCGTCGAAGTCGGCCAGCGAGCCGAGGTCGGGGTGGATGGTGTCGTGGCCGCCGGCGGCGGAGCCGACAGCCCAGGGGCATCCGGGATCGTGCGGCCCGGGGGTGAGGGTGTTGTTGGTGCCCTTGCGGTTGATCTCACCGATGGGGTGAATGGGTGGCAGGTACACGACATCGAAGGCCATGTCGGCGATCGCCGGCAGTCGTTCGGCCGCCGTGGCGAGAGTGCCGGATCGAGGGGGATCGAGCATCGCCCCCTCGCTGCGCGGGAAGAACTCGTACCACGAGCCGACCAGGGCGCGGCGTCGCTGCACTCGAAGGGGCCAGGGGCCGCTCGTGGTCACTCCCGCCCGGATCGGATCGGCATGCAGAAGGGTGAGGACGGCGGGGTCGGTGGCTGCGGCGAGTCGCACGGGAGTCGGCAGGGCGGTCGAGGTCAGCGTGTGGGCAGCGGCACGCAGGACAGCGGCCTGCTCCGGGGACGAGCCCAGGTCGTCGGCTGCCTGGGTCAGCAGCAGGGCTCCCTCGGTGAATTCGAGCTCGACGTCCACGCCGGCGGGGATCTTGATGCCGGCGCGGTACAGCCAGGTGTCCCAGGGGCTGTCCCAGGCCTCGAGGGTGAAGCTCCAGTCGCCCACCTGGTCGGGGCGCACCTCGGCGATCCAGGTGTCGAGCCCGTTGCCTTCGGAGCGCATGCGGGCAGATTCGGCCAGCGAGCCATCCGGACGATGCAGGAGCACCGTCAGGCCCATGCTGTCGTGGCCCTCGCGAAACGCTGTCGCCCGGATGGGGATGCGCTCACCGACCGCGGCGGTCGCGGGGAGCCGCCCCCCGAGGTTGGTGGGGGAGACATCGGTGACGGGGAACCGGCCGGCGAGCTCGCTCGGCACGGTGACGAGAGCGTCGGGTCGCTGGCGTGCCATGCCCGGCAGCGTAGTCAGGCGTAGCCGCCTTCGGCGCGACTTGTGTGACTCCTGAGCAAGAATTTGCGATCCTTGGAAGAATCCGTCACTTGATCGGCTCCGCACCGTTTCCGTGGGTCATGAAAGCGTTAACATGTGCGGCGTGAGAGCCATCCGACGTTTCACCGTCCGCACCGTCGTGCCGGAGAACCTGGCAGCCCTGGAGGAGCTGGCGCTCAACCTGCGCTGGTCCTGGCACCCCCCGACCCGGGACCTCTTCGAGGCGATCGACCCGCACCTGTGGACCGAGTCCGGTCACGATCCCGTCCGCCTGCTTGGCGCGGTGTCCGCGGCGCGCCTCGAGGAGCTCTCGGCGGACTCCGGCTTCGTGGAGTGGGTCGGGCGCAGCCGTGCCGACCTGAGCGCGTACCTCGATTCCCCACGCTGGTACCAGTCGCTCGGCCCGGACGCACCCGCGGGAATCGCCTACTTCTCACCCGAGTACGGCATCACCTCGGCGCTGCCCCAGTACTCCGGCGGCCTGGGAATCCTCGCGGGTGACCACCTCAAGACCGCCAGCGACCTCGGCGTGCCGATCATCGCCCTGGGCCTGTTCTATCGATCCGGGTACTTCCGGCAGTCACTGTCGAGGGACGCGTGGCAGCAGGAGCACTATCCGGTGTCCGACCCGGACGGCAGCCCGGTCTCCCTCCTGCGCGAGGCCGATGGATCTCCGGCGAAGGTCGCGGTGGGCCTGCCCGGAGGTCGTTCGCTCGTGGCCCGAATCTGGGTGGCGCAGGTGGGCCGCGTCCCACTCCTGATGCTCGACTCCGATGTCGAGGAGAACGATCCGGCCGAGCGTGAGGTCACCGACCGGCTCTACGGGGGAGGCGGGGAGCATCGACTCCAGCAGGAGATGCTGCTGGGCATCGGCGGGGTGCGCGCTCTGCGGGCCTTCTGCCGCATCACTGGTCGGCCGTCCCCCGAGGTCTTCCACACCAACGAGGGCCACGC
>DMPC01000003.1:17441-18478 GCA_003456155.1 Actinomycetota bacterium
CCACACCAACGAGGGCCACGCCGGATTCCTGGGCCTCGAGCGGATCCGCGAGCTTGTGTCGGACAACCCCGGGATGAGTTTCGACGAGGCCCTCGAGGTGTCGCGAGCCGGGACGGTGTTCACCACGCATACGCCTGTGCCCGCGGGCATCGATCGCTTCCCGATCGATCTGATCGCCCAGTACTTCGGCGGCGACAACGCGTCCTCGGGGGTACCCGTGGATCGGGTGCTGCGACTGGGGAGCGAGGACTACGACGGGGGAGACCCGGGGGTCTTCAACATGGCCGTCATGGGCCTGCGGCTCGGGCAGCGGGCGAACGGGGTGAGCCTGCTTCATGGCGCCGTCTCCCGCGGGATGTTCGCCGGGCTCTGGTCAGGATTCGACCAGGACGACGTCCCGATCACGTCGGTCACCAATGGCGTTCATGCCCCCACCTGGACGGCGCGACAGGTCATCGACCTGGCGCACGGCGTCTCGATCGACGATGCCGAGGGCTGGGGGGTGATCGCCGACACTCCCGACCATGACCTGTGGCGGGTCAAGCGCGCGCTGCGCGAGGAGCTTGTGGCGATGACGCGCCGCAGGCTTCGGGAGTCGTGGCTGCATCGCGGTGCCTCCGAGGCCGAGCTCGCCTGGACGGACTCCGTCCTCGATCCCGACGTCCTCACGATCGGCTTCGCCCGTCGCGTGCCGTCGTACAAGCGCCTCACCTTGATGCTGCGTGATCCGGAGCGGCTGCGCGCGCTGCTCACGGATCCCGAGCAGCCGGTCCAGCTCGTCGTGGCCGGCAAGGCTCATCCGGCCGATGATGGCGGCAAGCGGCTGATCCAGCAGCTGGTCCAGTTCGCCGATGCCGAGGACGTGCGTCACCGGATCGTCTTCCTGCCCGACTATGACATCTCGATGGCCACGACCCTCTATCCGGGATGCGACGTCTGGCTCAACAATCCGATCAGGCCGCTCGAGGCCAGTGGCACGTCGGGCATGAAGGCCGCCCTCAATGGCGCGCTCAACCTCTCGATCCTCGACGGCTGGT
>DMPC01000003.1:18658-20532 GCA_003456155.1 Actinomycetota bacterium
GACGGCTGGTGGGACGAGTGGTTCGACGGGGAGAACGGCTGGGCCATCTCCACGGCCGACGGTGTCGATGATCCGGATCGTCGTGATGACCTCGAGGCCGATGCCCTGTACTCCCTGATCGAGAACTCTGTCGCCCCGGCCTTCTACCGGCGTGATGACTCGGGCCTGCCTCCTCGATGGCTCGCGATGGTGAAGCACACCCTGCGCACGCTCGGCCCGAAGGTGCTCGCCAGTCGGATGCTCAGGGAGTACGTCACGCGGCTCTACGCGCCCGCCGCTGAGGCCGCCCGCCGGGTCGAGGCCGAGGGCTTCGCTCTCGCACGCGAGCTCGGAGCATGGAAGTCGCAGGTGACCCAGGCCTGGAACAGCGTCCGCATCGATCACGTGGAGGCCGATGGCGTCGGTGACGCCGTCATGCAGGGCAATGAGGTCACGATCCGTGCCTATGTCTCCCTCGGAAGCCTGGGACCGGACGATGTCACGGTGCAGGCCGTGTTCGGCCGGGTCGACGCCGATGATCTCCTCGTGGGGGCCGAGACCGCAGCCATGGATCCCGTGGAGCAGTACGACGGTGCCCGGTGGCTCTACCGGAAGGTGATCACCCTCGGCCGCAACGGCCCCTTCGGCTACACCGTGCGGGTCCTTCCCTCGCATGTCGGGCTCGCGGTACCGCAGGAGCTCGGTCTGCAGGTGCTGCCGTCCATCTCAGGAGGGATGTCCGACGGCGTCCTTCGCTAGCCGTCAGCCAGCCGGGTGGCTCACCGTCATTCCGGCGAGGGGCTCGTCTCGGGCGCCAGGGCATGGAGAACGACGATGCTGCGCTCGTGGAGTCCGAGCCGCGCGCCCGCGGGCGTGACCTCGGATGACTCGAGCGCCTGACCGCTGGTCGTGTCCACGATCAGGCGGTATCCCCGGGCGTAGGGCGCTCCGGGCAGGGTGAACTCCACTGGTCCTGACCCGGCGTTCATCAGCACGAGGAAGGACTCGTCCCGGATCGGGATCTCGTCATCGTCGATGCCGTGACTCTCGCCCGCGAGGAACATCCCCAGGGCTCGGGCATCGGGGTCATGCCAATCTGACTCGGCGATCTCCTGGCCGTCGGCACCCAGCCATGCGAGGTCCTTGGGGCCTCCGGCATGCAGGGGCCGGCCATCGAAGAAGTAGCGCTGGCGGAAGGCGCTGTGCGTCCGCCGCAAGGCGAGCACTCTGCTCGCGAAGACCTTGAGGTCGGACTGCCAGGGCTCCCATGCCCAGTCGTACCAGGAGACCTCGTTGTCCTGGCAGTAGGCGTTGTTGTTCCCCTGCTGGGTGCGCCCGAACTCGTCGCCCCCCGCCATCATGGGAACCCCGGTGGACAGGAGCACGGTGGTGAGGAAGTTTCGGAGTTGCCGGTGTCGCAGTGCATTGACCTCCGGATCCTCGGTCTCGCCCTCGACACCGCAGTTCCATGAGCGGTTGTTGTCCGTGCCGTCCCGGTTGTCCTCGAGATTGGCCTCGTTGTGCTTCTGGTCGTAAGTCACTAGGTCGCGCAGGGTGAAGCCGTCGTGAGCCGTGACGAAGTTGATGGAGGCGAAGGGGCGACGTCCCTCTGACGCATAGAGATCGGCTGAGCCGGAGAGTCGCCACCCGAGTTCGCTGATCCCGGTCGCGCCACGCCAGAAGTCCCGGACACTGTCCCGGTACTTGTCGTTCCACTCCGTCCACAGCGGAGGGAACTCCCCGACCTGGTAGCCACCCGGACCCACGTCCCATGGCTCCGCGATGAGCTTCACCCGTCGAAGGACAGGATCCTGCTGGATCGTCGTCATGAAGTTGCCCAGCATGTTGACGTCATGGAAGGAGCGAGCGAGGGCCGAGGCGAGGTCGAAGCGGAA
>DMPC01000003.1:20721-29304 GCA_003456155.1 Actinomycetota bacterium
CGGAAGCCGTCGACGTGCATCTCCAGGACCCAGTAGCGCAGGGAGTCCATCACCAGCTGAAGGACGTGGGGCTTGGAGACGTCGAGAGTGTTCCCGCATCCGGTGTAGTCCGCGTAGTACCGGCCGCCGTCACGCAGGTGGTAGTAGTCATCGTTGTCGATGCCGCGGAAGCACAGGGTGGGACCGAGCTGGTTCCCCTCGGCCGTGTGGTTGTAGACGACGTCGAGGATCACCTCGAGCCCGGCACAATGCAGGGCCTTGACCATCCGCTTGAAGTCCGCGACCTGGCCTCCGCGCGCACCGAGAGACGAGTAGGCGGCATGAGGTGCGAAGTAGCCGATCGAGTTGTAGCCCCAGTAGTTCGTCAGTCCCGATTCGATGAGGTGCGTCTCGTCGACGAAATGGTGGACGGGCAGCAGCTCGACCGCCGTGACGCCGAGAGTCGTCAGGTGCTCGATGACATGGGGATGGGCGAGGCCTGCGTAGGTGCCCTGCTCGTGAGCGGGGATGGACGGGTGCCGTCGGGTGATACCGCGCACGTGGGTCTCGTAGATGATCGTGTCGCCCCATGCTGTGCCGGGCGCTGTGTCATCTCCCCAATCGAACGCGTCATCGACCACGACACTTCGGGGGACGAAGGGGGCCGAGTCGAGGGTTGACATGACAAGGTCATCGCTGCCCTCATGAGCGAAGACTGCCGGATCGAGGGTGAACCCTCCTTCGATGGCCTTGGCGTAGGGGTCGAGGAGCAGCTTGTTCGGATTCCACCGGTGCCCCTCAGCAGGATTCCAGTCGCCGTCGACCCGGAATCCGTAGCGAGTGCCCACGGGGAGGTCGGTCAGGTGTGCGTGGAAGACGTTGAAGACGCGCTCCGACATCGGTACGCGCTGCTCCCGACCGGAGTCGTCGAAGAGGCACAGATCGACGGCTGAAGCGCCCTGCGCCCAGAGAGCTACATTTGCGCCCCCGTGACCGTCCGGCGTCACGCCGAGCGGATCCCAACCCGATGAGCCGTGGCGCGTCACGCGGTCACCGTACAGGCCGCGACGGGTGTCGAAGGCGTGGCTAGGCTCGCCAGCGTCTCGATCCTCGCTGTCGGGTGATGGTGAGGATGCAGCTGCGATGAGAGGAACGTCGATGGCGGAATTCGTGTCCCTGGAGGTTGTCGATGGTGTGGCGACCCTGCTGCTGCAGCGGCCGCCCATGAACGCCCTCAATCGTCAGATGCAGGCCGAGATCAGGGACGCGGCTTGCGAGGTCGCCGGCCGCCGTGACGTGGGCGCTGTTGTCGTATACGGCGGACCGAAGGTGTTCGCCGCGGGTGCTGACATCAAGGAGATGAGCGGCATGACCTATCAGGACATGCTGCACGCCTCGACAGACCTCCAGGATGCCTTCACCTCCGTGGCCCGGATCCCGCAGCCGACGATCGCCGCGATCACGGGCTATGCGCTGGGCGGCGGATGCGAGCTCGCCCTGTGCTGCGACCTGCGCGTCTGCGCTGAGGACGCCCGACTCGGTCAGCCCGAGATCCTCCTCGGGATCATCCCGGGCGCAGGGGGCACCCAACGACTGCCGAGGCTCATCGGCGCCTCCCGGGCCAAGGACCTCATCCTGACCGGACGTCAGGTGGGGGCAGCCGAGGCTGCTGGGATGGGCCTGGTGAACACCGTCGTTCCCGCCGAGGACACCTACCAAGCGGCGCTCGAACTGGCTCAGCGGCTGGCGAGGGGGCCGGCGCTGGCCCTGCGTGCGGCGAAGGAGGCGGTCGATCGCGGCCTGGATGTCGATCTGGCCTCGGGTCTGGACCTGGAGCGGGTGCGGTTCGCGGCCCTGTTCGCAACCGACGACCAGGGGATTGGCATGCAGGCCTTCATCGAGAAGCGCCCACCCGAGTTCACGGGCAGCTGAGGCGCAGGCGCGGCAGACCTGGGAGGTCACCGTCTAGCATGACCGCTCGTGGAGCGACGCATCTATCTGGATCATGCGGCCACCACGTCCATGATCCCTGCAGCCCGCACTGCCTGGCTGGAGCAGTCGCAGCAGTCCGGAAACCCCTCCTCGCTCCACTCGTCGGGCCGAGAGCGTCGCCGAGTCGTCGAGGAGGCGCGTGAGTCCATCGCGGCCTCGCTGGGCACGCGGCCCAGTTCCGTGGTCTTCACGTCAGGTGGAACGGAGGCCGACAACCTCGCCGTGAAGGGCCTGTACTGGTCGGCGTTGCGCTCCCGTGGAGCCTCCAGGATTGCCGCTTCCTCCGTCGAGCACCACGCGGTCCTGGACCCGATCATCTGGCTCGAAGAGGCACAGGGTGCAGCGGTGACGTGGCTGGGGGTCGACGCGGTAGGCCGTGTGGATCCGGCTGAGGTCGCTGAACTGGTCGCGGACGCCTCGACGATCGCGCTGGTCTCCGTGATGTGGGCGAACAACGAGATCGGGACGGTGCAGCCCGTTCACCGCATTGCCGAGATCTGCCGAGCAGCCGGCGTTCCCTTTCACACAGACGCCGTTCAGGCGCTCGGGCATCTGCCGATGGATCTGGGCTCGCTTGCTGCAGATGCCGTGACGATCACCAGCCACAAGATCGGGGGGCCGTTCGGTATCGGCGCTCTTCTCGTCGACGCCGGCATCCAGGCGACTCCCGTGCTGCACGGCGGAGGACAGGAGCGGGAGATACGTTCCGGGACCGTCGATGCGCCGGCCGCTGCCGGCTTCGCCGTGGCGGTCGAGCACGCGGTGCAGGGGCAGCAGGCTCGAGCCCGGCAATTGGTCACCCTGCGGGAGGAGCTCATTACCGGCATCGTGAACGCCGTCCCCGACGCGATCATCAATGGCGACCGGGGGATCGGAGCGCAGGAGCGGCTGCCGGGCAATGTCCACGTCTCGTTCCCCGGCTGCGAGGGCGACCTGCTTCTGATGCTGCTCGACGCCGCGGGCATCGACTGCTCGACGGGCTCGGCGTGCACCGCAGGCGTACCTGAGCCCAGTCACGTGCTCATCGCCCTCGGTCGCGATGAGGCCGGAGCCCGGTCCTCGCTCCGCTTCAGCCTGAGTGAGTCGACGACTCCGGAGGATGTGGCGGCGGTGGTCGCGGTCATCCCTGGCGCTGTCGAACGCGCTCGTCGGGCCGGGGCACCGGCATCACGAGTGGGCTGACATGCGTGTCATCGCCACCATGTCCGGAGGGGTCGACTCCTCCGTGGCCGCAGCCCGACTCGTCGACGCAGGCCATGACGTGGTGGGCGTCCACCTGGCCCTGTCGAAGGCAGCGGCGGCATCCGGTCGCAGCAAGGGCTGCTGCACGCTGGACGACGCCCGTGATGCGCGTCGCGTCGCCGACCTGCTGGGGATCCCGTTCTACGTCTGGGACCTCTCCGATCGATTCCGTGCAGAGGTCATCGACGACTTCATCGATGAGTACCGCAGGGGGCGCACGCCCAACCCATGCGTGCGCTGCAATGAGCGGATCAAGTTCGCTGCGGTGCTCGACCGGGCACTCGCGATGGGCTTCGATGCCGTGGCCAGCGGTCACTACGCGCAGGTGATCGACGGCCCGCACGGTCCTGAGCTTCACCGAGGCATTGATCCCACCAAGGACCAGTCCTACGTCCTGGGTGTACTCGACCGTGACCAGTTGGCCTGCACCCTTCTGCCCCTCGGCGGTGATCGCAAGGAGGTGATCAGGGACGAGGCGGAGTCCCGCGGCCTGCTGGTGGCCCGCAAGCCCGACAGCCATGACATCTGCTTCATCCCGGACGGCGACACGGCTGGCTTCCTGGCCACGCACGTGGGTGCCGCGCCTGGAGCCGTCGTGGATGCTGAGAGCGGCGAGGTTCTCGGCACCCATGCCGACGCGCACGCCTTCACGATCGGGCAGCGGCGAGGCCTGGACCTGCGATCCCCGGCCCCGGATGGGGCGCCACGATATGTCGTCGACGTGGACATCGACACGTCCACGGTCCGGGTCGGCCGGGCAGAGCTGCTTGACGTCGATCGACTCGAGGGCGAGCACCTCACCTGGACGGGTGAGCCCGTGGGTGAGGAGGCACGGCCCGTGGGGGTACAGGTGCGGGCCCATGCTGCGGCGGTGCCCGCGTCGCTCCGGGTGACGGCAGGTCGGGCACTGGTCGACCTGCTCGAGCCGATCCGAGGCCTGGCGCCGGGCCAGACCGCCGTGTTCTACGACGGTGACCGCGTGATCGGATCCGCGACCGTCGACACCACGCACCGTCAGGGCTCGGCATGACGGCCCTGTGGCGGCCCGCCGCGGCAACCGGAGTCGGGTCGATGCCGGGCAGCTCCGCCCTCGAGGCGGCTCGCGTGATCGCGGGGGAGCTGCCTGACCTGGTCCACGTCGTCGAGCTGCCGCAGCGCGGGCCGGGAGCCGACATGATCGGTCGCACCGGCGGGATGCTGGCCGGCGTCGAGATCGGGTTCGGTCTCGAGACCACCTCGGAGGGCTGGCGGCTGGCCGGATCACTCGGCCGTCAGATGCGTCGAGCGCAGTCCCTGCTCGCGGAGGACCTCGACGCGCTCGAGGCGACCAGCGAGGGCTATCGCGGACCGGTGAAGTGCCAGGTGGTCGGGCCCTGGACGATGGCGGCCTCGGTGGAACTGCGTTCGGGGGAGCGCATGCTCCGCGACCCGGGAGCCGTGGATGAGCTGGCGGATGCTCTGGCCCATGCGGTGGCGACCCAGGTCGCGGACCTGCGTCGTCGCGTTCCTGTTGCCGCACGTGTCCTCGTGCAGGTGGACGAACCGGCCCTTCCGGCTGTGCTTGAGGGGCGGATTGGCACGGCGAGCGGACTGTCGACCTACTCGGCCGTCGACCCGCAGCGCGCAGGGGTCGTGCTCGGTCGAGTCCTCGGTGCTGCCGCGACCGTGGGCGCTCACCCGGGGGTGCACTGCTGCGCAGCACAGCCCCCGATCGGGATGATGCGCGCTGCAGGGTCGGCATTCGTGAGCGTCGACATCAGTGGAGTCGATGCAGGTCTGGATCTGGAGCTGGGCGCCCTGCTGGAGTCGGGCACCGGACTGATCGCCGGGTGCATCCCTTCGGCTGGTTCGGGCACGTTGAGCGACACCGCCGCCAGTGCGCCGCTGCGTGCGCTCCTCCATCGCCTCGGACTCGAGGATCCCCGTCACCTCCAGGCAGTTGCCGTGTCACCGACCTGCGGGCTCGCCGCGGCCAGCCCGGCTTGGTCGCGGGCGGCGCTGTCGGCCTGTGCGGCCGTGGGCAGGGTCCTTCGACAGGATGACGCAGCGGAGGTGCCTGATGGGGGATGAGCAGGCACGAGATCGCTGGGCCACGCTGGTAGACCAGATCAATGCCGCACGCGGGGAGTACTACCAGCAGGACGCGCCGCATCTCTCGGATGCCGAGTACGACGCCCTGTATGCGGAGCTGGTCGAGCTCGAGCGGCTCCACCCCGAGCTCGCCGGAGGAGAGTCGCCGACCCAGACAGTGGGTGGCTCCCGGTCGGAGATGTTCGAGCCGGTGGAGCACCTCCAGCGGATGTTCTCCCTTGACAACGCCTTCGACGCCGAGGAGCTGTCGGCATGGTTCGATCGCGTGCGTCAGGGCCTCGGTGACCTGCCTGAGATGCTCTGCGAGCTGAAGATCGACGGGCTTGCCGTCGACGCTGTCTACCGCAACGGCCGGCTCACGACGCTGGCGACCCGAGGCGACGGCACGGTCGGCGAGGACGTCACCTACAACGCCCGCTTCATTCCCGGCGTGCCCCAGGAGCTCACCGGTGACCGGATCCCGGCCCTGCTCGAGGTGCGGGGCGAGATCTTCTTCACGGTCGAGGACTTCGAGCGGATCAATCGCGAGCAGCAGGACCTTGGCCTGCCTGCCTTCGCCAACCCGCGCAACACGGCTGCGGGATCCCTGCGCCAGCGCATCGATCGCCGTGAGGATGAGCTGACCCAGGCTCGGGCAGACGCGCGATCGGGCGCTCGTGCCGAGGGTCGCATCGCGCGTCTGGAGTCCGAGCTCGACCGGGCGACCACGCGACTGGAGAACCTTCGGCTCACGGTCCATGGGATCGGTGCGATCGACGGTGCCGAGGTCTCGACCCAGAGTGGTGCCTATGCACTGCTGGCTGAGCTCGGGCTGCCGGTGAGCGATCGCGCCCGCGTCCATCAGTCCGAGGACGACGTCCGGAGCTTCATCGAGCACTACGGCGACCACCGGCATGACGTCGAGCATGAGATCGACGGTGTCGTGGTGAAGGTCGACGAGTTGGTGCTCCAGCGTCGGCTGGGGGAGACCTCGCGGGCACCGCGGTGGGCGATCGCCTACAAGTACCCGCCCGAGGTGGTGCGCACGCGCCTCCTCGACATCCAGGTGAATGTCGGGCGCACCGGGCGGGTGACGCCCTTCGCGGTGATGGAGCCGGTGAGGGTTGCGGGATCGACGGTTTCGATGGCGACCCTGCACAACGCATTCGAGGTGATCCGCAAGGGAGTGCTGATCGGTGACATGGTCTTCCTGCGCAAGGCGGGAGATGTCATCCCCGAGGTGCTGGGTCCGGTGCTGGACGAGAGGGACGGCTCCGAGCGCGCCTTCGTCATGCCGACGTCCTGTCCTGAGTGCGGGGCCTCACTGCGTCCGGAGAAGGAGGGCGACAAGGACCTGCGCTGCCCGAACACGCGCAGTTGCCCTGCCCAGGTGCGCGAGCGGGTCTTCCATGTCGCCAGCCGGGCAGCCCTGGACATCGAAGGGCTCGGTCAGAAGGCGGCCGTGGCGCTGCTGGAATGCGGTGCGATCGTCGACGAAGGGGATTTGTTCCTCCTCACGCCCGATGCCTTGCTCTCCTGCGAGTTCTTCACCCGCGAGCCGGCGCGGGGGGAGGAGGGCCGCCAGCTCACCGAGAACGCCAAGGCGATGCTGGCAAACATCGAGGAGGCTCGGACCCGGCCGCTGTCGCGCATTCTCGTGGCGCTCTCCATCAGACATGTGGGTGGCCCCACGGCAACCGACCTGGCGCGCGCATTCGGCTCACTCGATGCCATCGCCGCTGCCTCGGTCGAGGAGCTGTCCGGTATCGACGGCATCGGGCCGACCATCGCCCAGGCTGTGCATGAGTGGTTCGCCGAGGACTGGCATCGCAGCATCGTGGAGCGGTGGCGGACGGGCGGAGTTCGACTCGAGGACGAGCGGGTCGATCCCGGGGAGCAGGTTCTCGCAGGGGTCACGGTCGTGATCACCGGTTCCCTCGAGGGCTTCACCCGGGACTCGGCTGCGGAGGCGGTCACGTCGCTCGGGGGGAAGGTGGCCTCATCGGTATCTCGCAAGACCGACCTGCTGGTGGCGGGTGAGAGCGCGGGTTCGAAACTCGAGAAGGCGCAGGGCCTCGGCGTGCCCGTGGTCGGTCTCGAGGGGTTCCGGGCGCTGCTCTCCGGTGGCCTCGAAGCCGCACGGGAGCTGCGCACCTGAGGCGAGCCCGGACCTGCACTGGGGCTCTGCGCGTGGGTGGGTGGCCGGTTCCGGCTCGATGCTGGCGCGCGTCACCACTCACTAGGATCGACGCATGACAGGGATCACCCGGCAGGACGTCGAGCATCTCGCCCGACTGGCCCGCCTCCAGCTGAGCGAGGACGAGATCGTGCACTACGCGGGTCAGTTGGATGTGATCCTCCAGTCGGTCGCTCGCGTCTCCGAGGTGGCCGGAGCAGACGTCCCGCCGACATCCCATCCAGTCCCTCTCGTCAACGTCTTCCGCGAGGACGTGGCGCGTCCCGGCCTCGACCGCGACGTCGTCGCTGCGGGGGCGCCTGCCTGGGAGGACGACCGCTTCCGGGTCCCGCGCATCCTGGATGAGGAGTAGGCGTGGCGGTCATGGACGGTGACCTCGTCCGCCAGGATGCCGCGACCCTGGCTCGCGCCATCGCGGATGGTGAGGTGTCGAGCGAGGAGGTCACCCGTGCGCACCTCAACCGCATCGACGAGGTCGATGACCGGGTGCACGCCTTCCTGCACGTGCTGCACGAGGAGGCCATCGACTCCGCTCGTGCCGTCGACGCTCGGCGCTCGTCGGGGGAGGAGCTCGGCCCACTGGCGGGGGTGCCGCTCGCGCTGAAGGACGTCCTGACGATGTCGGGGGTTCCGACCACGTGCGGATCGCGGATCCTCGAAGGGTGGCGGCCCCCCTACGACTCGACAGTGGTGGAGCGGCTTCGCGCGGCTGGCATCGTGATCCTCGGCAAGACGAACATGGACGAGTTCGCGATGGGTTCCTCGACCGAGCACTCCGCCTACGGGCCCACCCACAATCCCTGGGATCTCGACCGGATTCCGGGAGGCTCCGGCGGCGGCTCGGCGGCGGCCCTCGCGGCCTTCGAGGCCCCACTGGCCATCGGCACCGACACCGGGGGCTCGATCCGACAGCCGGCGGCCGTCACGGGGACCGTCGGCGTGAAGCCCACCTACGGTGGGGTGTCCCGCTTCGGGCTGGTGGCCCTGGCGTCATCGCTGGACCAGCCGGGACCCTGCGCTCGTACGGTGCTGGATACCGCACTGCTGCACGCGGCCATCGCTGGTCACGACCCTCGCGACTCCACGTCGATCCAGGCGCCGGT
>DMPC01000003.1:29721-30504 GCA_003456155.1 Actinomycetota bacterium
CGCGTGGGCGACAACGGCGACCACTCCGTCGAGGAGGTCATGGCGCTGACGCGGGAGGCCGGGTTCGGCGCCGAGGTGAAGCGTCGGATCATGATCGGCACGTACGCCCTGTCGAGTGGCTACTACGACGCCTATTACGGCTCTGCACAAAAGGTGCGCACCCTCATCACGCGTGACTTCGAGGCCGCCTTCGAGAAGGCGGATGTCCTCATCTCGCCGACCGCGCCGACGACCGCCTTCCGCATCGGCGAGAAGGTCGACGATCCGCTGGCGATGTATCTCAATGACATCGCGACGATCCCGGTCAATCTCGCCGGCAACGCGGCGATGTCCCTTCCGATCGGACTCGCGCCGGAGGACTCCCTGCCCGTCGGCCTGCAGATCATGGCCCCGCCCATGGCCGATGACCGGCTCTACCTGGTGGGTGGCGCCCTCGAGGCGGCCTTGGTCGATCGATGGGGACACCTGCTCATCGAGGAGGCACCGCAGCTGTGACGACCAGCCACGACACCATTCCGTTCGACGACGCGGTCTCGGCGTTCGATCCCGTCCTGGGTCTCGAGACCCACGTGGAGCTGGGTACGGCATCGAAGATGTTCTGCTCATGTCCCACCGCGTTCGGCGCCGAGGCCAACACTCAGGTCTGTCCCGTCTGCCTGGGTCTGCCCGGGTCGATGCCCGTCGTGAATCGAGCAGCGGTCGAGTCCACGATCCGCATGGGCCTCGCGCTCAACTGCACGATCGCCGAGTGGTGCCGATTCGCCCGCAAGAACTACTTCTACC
>DMPC01000003.1:30692-30848 GCA_003456155.1 Actinomycetota bacterium
TTCTACCCGGACATGCCGAAGGACTACCAGGTCAGCCAGTACGACGAGCCCCTGTGCTTCGACGGCTACCTCGATGTCACCGTCCAGACCGACGACGGCCCGCGGCAGTTCCGCGTCGAGATCGAGCGGGTGCACATGGAGGAGGACACCGGCAAG
>DMPC01000003.1:31023-32225 GCA_003456155.1 Actinomycetota bacterium
AGGACACCGGCAAGCTCACCCACGCAGGCGGTGCCACCGGCCGGATCCACGGTGCCGAGTACTCGCTGGTCGACTACAACCGAGCCGGCATCCCCCTCATCGAGATCGTCACCAAGCCCATCCCGGGTACGGGTGCGCTGGCACCGCTGGTGGCCCGGGCCTATGTGACGGAACTGCGCGACCTGATGCGGTCGCTGGGCGTCTCGGACGTGCGCATGGAGGAGGGCTCCCTGCGTTGCGATGTGAACGTCTCCCTGGCGCGGCCGGGGGAGCCCTGGGGCACCCGGAGCGAGACCAAGAACGTCAACTCGCTGCGCTCGGTCGAGCGTGCCGTGCATTCGGAGATCGAGCGTCAGGCGGCGGTCCTCACCTCCGGTGGCCGGGTCGTGCAGGAGACGCGGCACTTCCATGAGGACACCGGGCGCTCCACGTCGGGACGGTCGAAGGAGCAGGCGGAGGACTACCGGTACTTCCCGGAGCCGGATCTCGTGCCGGTCGCGCCGTCGGGATCATGGGTCGAGCAGTTGCGCTCCACCCTGCCCGAGCTGCCCTCGGTGAAGCGCGCGCGACTGCAGTCCGAATGGGGCATCACCGAGTTCGAACTGCAGAGCCTGGCGAACGCAGGAGCCATCGAGCTCGTCGAGGCCACCATCGCCGCCGGGGTCAGTGCGGATGCGGCCCGCAAGTGGTGGACGGGAGAGCTGCTGCGCGTGGCGAACGACACCGGAGTGGAGCTCGACTCACTCAGCGTGACGCCCGAGGACATCCGTGAGGTCGAGACACTCATCGCGGCAGGGACCCTCAACGACAAACTTGCGCGGCAGGTGTTCGAGGGACTGATCCGGGGAGAGGGTTCCGTCGACGAAGTGGTGGCCGCTCGCGGGCTCGCCGTGGTCAGTGATGACTCGGCCCTGCTGGCAGCCATCGACGCCGCGCTCGACGAGCAGCCCGAGGTCGCGGAGAAGATCCGTGGGGGAAAGGTGCAGGCCGCCGGGGCCATCGTCGGTGCCGTCATGAAGGCGACCCGCGGTCAGGCGGATGCCGCCAAGGTGCGCACGCTCCTGCTCGAGCGTCTTGGGGTGTCGGAGTAGTCGTGTGGGGGGCGATGCTGCCGGATGACGTGCGTCCGGTGGATCCACCGATCCCGCTGACCGACCGACTGGAGGAAGTCGCCTTCTATGTGCCGGGATACATGTGCCCGG
>DMPC01000003.1:32450-38147 GCA_003456155.1 Actinomycetota bacterium
GCAGGCTTCGATGCCGCAAGGGCACACCTGCCGCCGGGTGTCACCCTCTGCAATGCGGGCGGAGTCCACGATGCCAGCACCGCCGAGTTGGGGGTCGGCCTCATCCTGGCCTCCCTGAGAGGCATCGATGACTTCGCCCGTGCGATGCCGAGCGGTCAGTGGGCCCACTCCCGGCGCGAAGCACTCGTCGACAAGCGGGTCCTCGTCATTGGTGCCGGCGGTGTCGGAACGGCTGTGCGGAACCGCATCCAGGCGTTCGAGGCCGACGTCGTCATGGTGGGCCGCACTGCTCGGCCGGGAGTCCACCCGGTCGAGGACCTCCCGAGCCTGCTGCCGGATGCCGACGTCGTGGTTCTGACGCTTCCCTTGGATGAGCGCACGCGCGGCCTGGTCGATGCGGCCTTCCTGAGTCGCCTGGCCGAGGGGGCCCTGCTCGTCAACCTGTCCCGGGGCCCGGTCGTGGACACGGATGCGCTCGTGGCAGCAGTGGGCTCGGGCCGGATCCGGGCTGCTCTCGATGTCACCGATCCCGAGCCGCTGCCGGCTGGGCACCCGCTGTGGAGCCTGCCGGGGGTCCTGATAAGCCCGCATGTGGGCGGCAACTCGTCTGCGTTCCTGCCTCGGGCACGCCGACTCGTCTCCGAGCAGCTGCAGCGATTCGCCTTGGGGCAGCCGCTGGCATCCATCGTCGTGCCCTGACCCCACAGGCACGGGTGCCCTCCATCAGCGGCGTGATTATGCTGGTGAAATGACCGACATGAAGCCCCGCAGCGTTGATGTCACCGAGGGTCTCGAGCGCGCCGCCCAGCGCGGCATGCTCCGCGCGGTCGGGATGACCGACGAGGACTTCCTCAAGCCCCAGATCGGCATCGCGTCCTCCTGGAACGAGATCACGCCCTGCAATCTTTCGCTCGATCGTCTGGCTGTCGCGGCCAAGGAGGGCGTGCACGCCGCCGGCGGATTCCCGATGCAGTTCGGCACCATCTCGGTGTCCGATGGCATCTCGATGGGTCATGAGGGCATGCACTTCTCACTCGTGTCCCGGGAGATCATCGCCGACTCCGTCGAGGCCGTCATGCAGGCCGAGCGTCTCGACGGCATGGTGACCTTCGCCGGGTGCGACAAGTCCCTCCCCGGCATGCTCATGGCCTCCGCTCGCCTGGACCTGGCGGCGGTCTTCGTCTACGCCGGGTCGATCCTGCCGGGCCACGTCAAGCTGTCGGACGGCACGGAGAAGGACGTCACGATCATCGACGCGTTCGAGGCGGTCGGCGCCTGCGCCCGCGGGCTCATGAGCCGCGAGGACGTCGATCGCATCGAGCGCGCGATCTGCCCGGGTGAGGGCGCCTGCGGCGGCATGTACACCGCGAACACGATGGCTTCGGCGGCCGAGGCGATGGGAATGTCGCTGCCCGGCTCCGCCGCCCCGCCCGCGGTCGACCGCCGCCGCGACGGGTATTCCCGCAAGTCCGGTGAGGCCGTCGTCGAGCTCATCCGCCAGGGCATCACGACCCGCGACATCATCACCAAGCAGTCCCTCGAGAACGCGATAGCCGTGCTCATGGCCTTCGGCGGCTCGACCAACGCCGTCCTGCACCTGCTCGCCATCGCGCACGAGGCGAAGGTCGAGCTGCACATCGAGGACTTCCACCGCATCGGCTCGAAGGTGCCGCTGCTCGCCGACGTGAAGCCGTTCGGGCGATACGTGATGAGCGACGTCGACAAGGTCGGCGGCGTCCCGGTGATCCTGCGGGCGCTCCTCGATGCCGGCCTGCTCCACGGCGACTGCCTCACCGTGACCGGCAAGACGATGGCAGAGAACCTCGCCGACATCGCACCGCCGGACCCGGACGGCCAGATCCTCAAGGCTTCGAAGTCGGCCATCGCTCCGACCGGCGGCATCACCATCCTCAAGGGCTCGCTCGCCCCCGAGGGCGCGGTCACGAAGAACGCCGGCATCCCGGTCGACGTCTTCGAGGGCACGGCCCGGGTGTTCGAGCGCGAGCAGTCGGCGATGGCCGCCCTCGAGGACGGCACCATTCAGGCCGGCGACGTCGTCGTCATCCGCTACGAAGGTCCCAAGGGCGGCCCGGGCATGCGGGAGATGCTCATGATCACCGCAGCCATCAAGGGTGCGGGTCTGGGTAAGGACGTCCTCCTCATCACCGACGGCCGCTTCTCCGGTGGCACGACCGGCCTGTGCGTGGGCCACGTGGCCCCCGAGGCCGTCGACGGCGGCCCCATCGGGATCGTCGAGGACGGCGACCGGATCCGCATCGACATCCCGAACCGGATCCTGGATCTCCTCGTGGACGAGGCGGAGCTCGAGCGGCGCAGGGCCGCCTTCGTTCCCCTGTCCCCGCGCTACGACCGTGGGGTGCTCGCCAAGTACGCCAAGCTGGTGGGCTCGGCGAGCAAGGGAGCGGTCTGCGACTAGACCGCCCCGAGTTGCTGGGGCTAGACCGCCCCGAGTTGCTGGGGTGGGTGTCGCGGAGGACGGGAATGCGCTAGCCTGTCCCCATGGCACTTATTCTCGTAGTTATCGAGCGCGCGGGCTGACGCAACCGTCATCCGGCGCGCCGCCCTCCGTCACCCTCTCGGGTCGGGGGGTTTTTCATTGCAGGCAGGAGAAGAGGAAGACCGATGAGCGAGCAGATCTCAGGGGCCCAGAGCCTGGTGCAGTCGCTTGAGGCGGCCGGGGTCACGGATGTCTTCGGCATCCCGGGCGGCGCCATTCTGCCCCTGTACGACCCGCTGATGGACTCTGCTCGCATCCGGCACATCCTGGTGCGTCACGAGCAGGGTGCCGGGCATGCTGCCGAGGGGTATGCCGCCGCCTCGGGCAGGGTGGGCGTGTGCATGGCCACGAGCGGTCCGGGTGCGACGAACCTGGTCACGCCCCTGGCCGACGCGAACATGGACTCCGTCCCGATGGTCGCGATCACCGGCCAGGTGCCCAGCGGTGCGATCGGCACGGATGCGTTCCAGGAGGCCGACATCCGTGGGATCACGATGCCGATCACGAAGCACAGCTTCCTGGTGACCAATCCCGACGACATCCCTCGGGCGATCGCCGAGGCCTTCCACATCGCCAGCACCGGCCGCCCGGGGCCCGTGCTCGTGGACGTCTCCAAGGACGCCCTCCAGGCTCCGACCACCTTCACCTGGCCGGTCCAGATGGACCTTCCCGGCTACCACCCGGTCACGAAGCCGCACTCGAAGCAGGTGCGCGAGGCGGCACGCCTCATCCTTTCTTCACGTC
This sequence comes from Actinomycetota bacterium, assembly GCA_003456155.1. Classification (GTDB taxonomy): domain Bacteria; phylum Actinomycetota; class Actinomycetes; order S36-B12; family S36-B12; genus UBA10649. The sequence continues at coordinate 35,713 of DMPC01000003.1, forward strand.
AGCCCGTGCTCTACGTGGGCGGCGGTGTTATCCGGGCGGGAGCTTCGGCACCTCTGCGGCGCCTGGCGGAGCTGACGGGGATCCCGGTGGTCACGACCCTCATGGCCCGCGGAGCCTTCCCTGACTCGCACCCCCAGCACCTGGGCATGCCGGGCATGCACGGCACGGTGGCCGCGGTGGGGGCATTGCAGAAGGCGGACCTGCTCATAACGCTGGGCGCGAGATTCGATGACCGGGTGACCGGAAGGCTGTCGACCTTCGCTCCGAATGCCGCGATCATCCATGCCGACATCGACCCCGCCGAGATCGGCAAGAATCGGGCTGCGGACGTTCCGATCGTCGGAGATCTCGCGGAGACCCTGCCGGAGCTCATCGCCGCCATCGAGGCCGAGTTGGCCGCCGGAGCGGTGGGGGACTACGAGTCATGGTGGGCAACGTTGAACCGCATGCGGGAGACCTACCCGCTCGGCTACGAGACCTTCGACGACGGGAGTCTGGCCCCTCAGTACGTCATCCAGCGACTGGGCCTGATCAGTGGCCCGGAGAGCATCTTCGCCGCCGGCGTGGGTCAGCACCAGATGTGGGCCGCACAGTTCATCGGCTACGAGCATCCCAACACGTGGCTGAACTCCGGCGGGCTGGGCACGATGGGCTACGCGGTTCCCGCTGCCATGGGTGCGAAGGTGGCACGTCCGGAGGCGACCGTGTGGGCGGTGGATGGTGATGGCTGCTTCCAGATGACGAACCAGGAACTGGCCACCTGCTCGATCAACGACATTCCCATCAAGGTGGCCCTCATCAACAACGGCAACCTGGGCATGGTGAGGCAGTGGCAGACGCTCTTCTACAACGAGCGCTACTCCAACACGAACCTCGAGTCGTTCAGGATCCCCGACTTCGTCAAGCTGGCTGACGCGTACGGCGCGTACGGCTTGCGCTGCGAGTCGCCTGAGCAGGTGGATGCCGTCATCGAGAAGGCCATGGCGATCGACGATGCTCCGGTGGTCATCGACTTCGTGGTGCACAAGGACGCCATGGTGTGGCCGATGGTGGCCGCGGGGACGAGCAATGACGACATCATGGTCGCGCGAGAGATGGCGCCCGACTGGAGCGGAGAGGACGACTGATGTCCCGACACACCCTGTCTGTCCTGGTCGAGGACAAGCCCGGAGTCCTGGCCCGCGTGGCGAGCCTGTTCTCGCGCCGGGGCTTCAACATCGAGTCCCTGGCGGTTGGTCCCACCGAACTGCCCGAGATCTCCCGCATGACGATCGTGGTCGACGTGGAGGGCCTGGTTCTGGAGCAGATCACCAAGCAGCTCAACAAGCTGATCAACGTCATCAAGATCGTCGTGCTCGAGCCCGCGTCGACCGTGCAGCGGGAGATCCTCCTGGTGAAGGTGAAGTCCGACATGGAGACCCGGTCCCACATCCTCGAGACAGTGCAGCTGTTCCGGGCGAAGGTCGTGGATGTCTCCTCGGAGTCCGTGACGATCGAGGCGACCGGCAACGCGGAGAAGATCCAGGCGCTGCTGAAGCTGCTGGAGCCCTTCGGGATCAAGGAGCTGGTGAAGTCCGGCATGGTCGCTGTCACCCGTGGGCCGAAGTCGATCGGCGATCGGGCGCTCCGCAGCCTTGACCGTCCGGCCTGAGCAGCGCCGACCTACCGATACCCTTCTCCCGCGCGACGCATGCGCACCAGAGCACCATCGATACCGGGTAATACGACCAGAGGAGAGCCCCCGTGGCTGAGCTGTTCTACGACGACGACGCTGACCTGTCCATCATCCAGAATCGCGTGGTGGCGATCATGGGGTTCGGAAGCCAGGGACATGCGCATGCGCTGTCCCTGCGGGACTCCGGAGTGGACGTCCGCGTGGGTCTCCCCGACGGCTCCAAGAGCCGGGCGAAGGCAGAGGAGGCCGGGCTTCGCGTCGTCGATCCGGCCACGGCAGCGGCCGAGGCTGACGTCATCATGATCCTCGTACCCGACCCGGTGCAGGAGTTGCTGTACAAGGAGGCGATCGAGTCCAACCTCCAGGACGGCGACGCACTCTTCTTCGCGCACGGCTTCAACATCCGGTTCGGCTACATCGCGCCTCCCGCGAACGTCGACGTCTGCATGGTCGCGCCGAAGGGTCCAGGCCACCTGGTGCGACGCGAGTACGTCGCCGGCCGCGGCGTGCCGGCCATCGTTGCTGTGGAGCAGGACGCGACGGGCGAGGCGTGGCCGCTGGCGCTCTCCTACGCAAAGGCCATCGGCGCTCTCCGCGCCGGCGGCATCAAGACGACGTTCACGGAGGAGTGCGAGACCGATCTCTTCGGCGAGCAGGCCGTCCTCTGCGGCGGTGCCTCACAGCTGGTGATGTACGGCTTCGAGACGCTCGTGGAGGCTGGTTACCAGCCCGAGGTGGCCTACTTCGAGTGCCTGCACGA
>DMPC01000003.1:38316-49204 GCA_003456155.1 Actinomycetota bacterium
TCGAGTGCCTGCACGAGCTGAAGCTCATCGTCGACCTCATGTACGAAGGCGGCATCGCCAAGCAGCGCTGGAGTGTCTCCGACACTGCCGAGTACGGCGACTACGTGTCAGGTCCTCGGGTCATCGACCCGAGCGTCAAGGAGAACATGAAGGCTGTCCTGGCCGACATCCAGAACGGATCCTTTGCCAAGCGCTTCGTGGATGACCAGCGTGCGGGTGCTCCTGAGTTCAAGGCGCTGCGTGCCACGGCGGAGAAGCACCAGATCGAGCAGGTCGGGCGCGAACTGCGCGGACTCATGAGCTGGGTCGACACCCAGGGCGACGACTACGTGGAGGGCACCGCCGCGCGCTGAACCGCCGGACGACCCACAATGGGGCGGTGACCAACGGCCGCAGGACAGACACCAAGGTGTGTCAGTCCTGCGGCCGAGTCATGACGTGGCGCCGGTCGTGGGCGCGCAACTGGGACGAGGTCCGCTACTGCTCGTCGGCCTGCCGAAGAAGGCGGGTGAGCGACTCCGATCGACAACTGGAGACGGCGATCCTGGAGTTGCTCGCGGCGCGACGGGGGAGCATCTGCCCGAGTGAGGCAGCACGCGCGGTCGCGGGCGAGGATGACTGGAGGGCGCTGCTCGAACCAGTGCGACGCGCGGCGCGCCGCCTGGTGGAGCAGGGCCGGGTCGAGATCACGCAGGGTGGCAGGCCTGTGGATCCCTCCACCGCGCGCGGGCCCATCCGCATCCGTGGGGTGGAGCCGTGACGCGGCTGCCCCCGCCCCCAGGCGATCGTGCGGAGGCCCTCGGCTGGGCCCAGGAGCACCTGTCGGGTCTGGGGTGGGGGCCTTGGGTGGCCTCGGACATCCCCGGGGGCCAGCAGGCGGCAGACGTGGCTTTGGCGGCGTTCGATGTCGCCGGGTATGCCGCGGCCCGCAATGAGGTGTGGCCGGTAGCACGGCGCGGAGCCTCGGGGCTCTCGCCTTACATCCGCCACGGGCTGCTGTCGCTCCGTCGGGTATGGGAGCACGTCGGCTCCGGCCCGGCCACCGATGTGGAGCGCTTCCGGGATGAGCTGCTCTGGCAGGAGTACTCCCGCCACCTGTACGCGCGCGTGGGACGGGCGACCCGCCGATCCCTCCGGTACTCCGTGGCTGAACATGGTCCGCCGGGCGGCAACCCCTGGGTGTCGGAGGCCCGCTGCTTGGACCAGGCCTGGGGGGAGCTCCAGGTGAGAGGGTGGCTGCCGAACCAGATGCGGATGTGGCTCGCCTCCCATTGGAACGTCCGCTCCGGCATGGGCTGGCGGGATGGGGAGGACCTCTTCTTCCGATACCTGCTGGATGGCTCACGTGCGGCGAATCGCACGGGCTGGCAGTGGACCGTGGGCGCTCTGACCGGGAAGCCCTACGGATTCAGTCGCTGGCAGGTGGAGAAGCGTGCGCCCGGCATGTGCCTGGAGTGCCCACTGGCGTCGGCGTGCCCCATCGAGCAGTGGCCGGATGAGCAATCGGTCTCGGCACGCACGGCCATCGATCCTCGATTGCGTCGGATTACGGACGTCGCCGACGTCACAGGTCCCCTCCAGGTGTCGATGGTGTCGACAGGCACGGCCCCCGAAGCTGTCTGGATCACCGCGGAGAGCCTCAGTGATGCCGATCCCGCGCTTGCTGGACACCCCGACCTGCCCGCAGTGTTCGTCTTCGACGAGCCGCTGCTGAAGCGACTGCGGCTGTCGCCTCTCAGGCTTGTGTTCCTGGCAGAGACACTGGCCGATCTGAATCGCCGTCGACCCGTCGAGGTCCTGATCGGTGATCCTGCCGTGGAGATCGGTGATCGCCCCGTCGCCGCGACCTTCGCGCCGGTGCCCGGCTGGCGAGATCGGGCATCACGGATGCGGGTGGTGCAGACCCACCCCTGGCCCTGGCTGGTCGTTCCGGACAACGGTCCGGCCACCTCGTTCACCGCCTGGGTTCGCGGCAACGGCGGGGTCAGGAAGCTCGTAGGGCGCCGATAGACTCCGCGGGTGACCAAGCCTCGCGTACTCATCGCCGAAGAACTCTCGCCTGCCACGGTCGAGGCCCTGGGCCCTGACTTCGACGTCGTCCACTGCGACGGGGCTGATCGTGCCGCGCTCCTCCCGGCCATCGCCGATGTCGATGCAATCCTCGTGCGTTCCGCCACTCAGGTGGACGCAGAGGCGATTGCTGCAGCGAAGAACCTCAAGGTCATTGCCCGCGCAGGAGTCGGTCTCGACAACGTCGACATCAAGGCGGCCACCCAGGCCGGTGTCATGGTGGTCAACGCGCCCACCTCGAACATCGTGAGTGCCGCCGAGCTGGCTGTCGCACTGCTGCTCGCGTCTGCTCGGAACGTGGTCCCGGCCGCGAGCGCCCTGCGCAACGGTGAGTGGAAGCGCTCCAAGTACACGGGCGTCGAAGTGGCTGACAAGACGGTCGGAATCGTCGGGCTCGGCCGCATCGGCATCCTGGTGGCGCAGCGGCTGAGCGCCTTCGGCGTCAAGCTGATCGCCTATGACCCCTACGTGCAGCCGGCCCGTGCCGCGCAGCTCGGCGTACGGATGATGCCCCTGGACGACCTGCTGGCCGAGGCCGACTTCATCACCGTGCACCTTCCCAAGACTCCCGAGACGATCGGGCTGATCGGCGACGAGCAGCTCCACAGGGTAAAGCCCACGGTCCACATCATCAACGCTGCACGGGGTGGGATCGTCGACGAGGCGGCCCTGTACCGCGCACTCGTCGACGGCCGGGTGGCCGGCGCTGGGCTCGACGTGTACGCCAAGGAGCCCTGCACCGACTCCCCGCTGTTCTCGCTCGAGACCGTCGTCGGCCTGCCCCACCTCGGCGCGTCGACGGACGAGGCTCAGGAGAAGGCGGGAATCGCCGTGGCGAAGTCCGTGCGGCAGGCGCTGTCGGGTGAACTGGTGCCGGACGCCGTGAACGTCCAGGGCGGGCAACTCGCCGATGCCATCAAGCCGCTGGTGCCCCTGGCGGAGCAGCTGGGCGGCATCGCGTGCTCCCTCGCGGATGCCGCCGTCGAGCGGGTCGACGTCGAGGCCCTCGGCGAGATAGCCCACCACGATGTCCGGGTGCTCGAGCTCTCGGTTCTCAAGGGCGTGTTCCAGAAGCTCGTGCATGACCCGGTGTCCTTCGTCAACGCCCCGGTGCTGGCCGAGCAGCGTGGTGTGGAGGTTGCCCTGACCAGTGACACCACGTCCGAGGATCACCGCTCGCTGCTCCGCGTCATGCTCACGCTGACGGACGGAGTGACGGTGAGCGTGGCCGGGACTGTCTCCGGCCCCCGCGACAGTGCCAAGGTCGTCGAGGTCGACGGGTTCGATGTGGACGTGCCGATCAGCGAGCACATGGCCTTCCTGCGCTACCAGGATCGCCCGGGCGTGGTCGGCACGGTGGGCCGGATCCTCGGCGAGGCCGGCGTGAACATCGGGGGCATGCAGGTCAGCCGCGATGAGTCAGGTCACGCGCTGACCGTCCTGACCGTCGACTCGGCGATCGCCCCGGACCGGCTCGAGGCGATCATCACCGAGGTCCAGGCTGCGTCCGGCAAGGCGGTCGACCTGGCCTAGGGGCTCCCTCCAGGCAGCCGGGTCCTGCGACATGGACCGCACCGTCCGGGAGGGCCTGGTGTGGGCTCTCGTCGCGGTGCTCCTGTGGTCGTTCTCCCTGCCTCTCACGAAGATGGCGGTGGACGGCTTCAGCGCCGTCACCGTCGCGGCGGGGCGCGGCGTCATCGCGGGAGTCCTCGCAACGTTGGTGCTGGTCGCGACGCGTCGGCGCCCGCCGCCCCGGCAACTGTGGCGGCCGCTGGGGTGGACAGCGTTCGGAGCCATGCTGGGCTGGCCACTGCTCCTGGCCCTCGCCCTGCAGTACACGACATCGGTGCATGCCGCAGTGATCACCGCGGTGATGCCGCTGGTCACCGCAGCTTTCGCAGTGTGGTTCGGCGGGGAGCACGTGACCCGCTCCTTCTGGGTCGCTGCCGGGTTGGGCACGGCGACCCTTGTCCTGTACGCCTCGGCCCGAGGAGGGCTCACCGATGGCGGATGGCTGCCTGACCTGCTCCTGATCGGAGCCGTGGTCGCGAGCTCGTGGTCGTATGTGCAGGGTGCGGCGGCGAGCAGGGAGCTGTCCGGCTGGGAGGTCATCTCCTGGGTATCGGCACTGAGTCTGCCGTTCACCGTCCCGATCGCCGCCGTGGCGTGGATCCTGACCCGTGATGCGTACGAGCCCTCGTCCGGATCCTGGACCGCGCTCATCCTGCTGGGAGTCTCCTCCGCCTACCTTGGCTTCTTCGCCTGGTATCGCGGTCTGGCCATGGCGGGGACCGCGTACGGGGGGCAGGTCCAGCAACTGCAGACCCTGCTGGCTCTGGTGTGGTCAGCGGTGCTTCTCGGAGAAGTGATCACCTGGGGAACCGTGGTGGCAGCCGGGGTGGTCGTTGGGGCGGTCGCCTGGGCTCAACGCAGTCGTTCGGGTGCTCTGGTCGGGCCGGAGGAGTGACCGGAGCGCAGGTCTAGAGTCGGCAGCGTGGCCAGCCTGCTCCGCACCTACCTGCGCCCCCATCGCAGGATCCTGCTGGTCATCGCGTTGCTGCTCCTGCTGCAGGTCATCGGCACGCTCGTCCTGCCGAGCCTGAACGCCGACATCATCAACGAGGGCGTCGTCACGGGGGATACCGGCTACATCCTGCGCATCGGTGCGATCATGCTGGTGGTCAGCGTGCTGGTCGGCCTGGCCACGGTCTCCTCTGTGTACTTCAGTGCTCGCACGGCCATGCGGGTCGGACGCGACCTCCGAGCCGACGTCTTCCAGAGGGTCGAACGCTTCTCGCTCGCTCAGGTGCACGAGTTCAGCATCCCGTCGCTCATCACGCGCAACACCAACGACGTGCAGCAGGTGCAGATGCTGGTGTTGGTGGGCCTGACCATGATGGTGGTGGCGCCGGTCACGGCCGTCGGGGGCGTGATCATGGCCCTTCGCGAGGATGTTCAACTGTCGGCCATCCTCCTCGTCACCGTCCCTGTCATGCTGCTGGTCATCGGCTTCATGGTCGCGCGAGCCATCCCGCTGTTCAGAGTCATGCAGGTCAGGATCGATGGCGTCAATGAGGTGCTGAGGGACAACCTCACGGGAATCCGGGTCATCCGGGCCTTCGTGCGCACCCAGCATGAGGAGGCGCGTTTTGCCGAGGCCAATGCGGAGCTTGCCGACGTAGGCCTGCGGGTGACCCGACTGTTCGCCCTCATCATGCCGACGCTCATGCTCATCATGAACGTCACCTTGGTCGCGACGATCTGGTTCGGTGGCTACCTCGTCGATGACGGAAGCATGCCGATCGGCAACCTGCTGGCTTTCCAGGCCTACATCATGCAGATCCTCTTCTCCGTGATGATGGCCGTGATGACCATGATGATGGTCGCTCGGGCTGCCGCGTCCGCAGAACGCATCCAGGCCGTGCTCGAGACGTCACCGGCGATCGACGAGCCCGCGTCGCCCACAGCGCCGACCCTGGGGCCGGGACGGATCGAGTTGCAGGACGTCACCTTCCGGTACCCGGGAGCCCAGGACGCGGTGCTCGCGGGGATCTCCTGCGTCATCGAGCCTGGGATGACGACCGCGATCGTGGGCGGCACCGGTTCAGGAAAGTCCACGCTGGTCAATCTGCTCCCGCGACTGCTCGATGTGACGTCGGGTCGCATCCTCATCGACGGCGTCGACATCCGCGACATGGCGCTGGCCGACCTCTGGGCTCTCTTCGGGATCGTTCCCCAGCGCTCCTTCCTCTTCGCGGGAACCATCGAGAGCAACATCAGGTTCGGACGAGGTGACGCGACCGATGAACAGGTGTGGTCGGCCCTGAGGATCGCGCAGGCGGAGGAGTTCGTCTCCGCGCTATCCGAGGGGCTCGATGCGCGTGTGGACCAAGGAGGAGTGAACTTCTCCGGCGGCCAGCGGCAGCGACTCGCGATCGCCCGCTGCATCGTGCGGGACCCTCGTATCTACCTCTTCGACGACAGCTTCTCGGCCCTTGACTACGCGACGGATGCACGCCTGAGAGCGGCGCTCGCGGAGCGGACGCAGGGCCGAACGGTGATCATCGTTGCGCAGCGCATCAGCACGATCCGTGCGGCAGGGAGCATCATCGTGCTCGATCAGGGTGCCATCGTCGGGCTGGGTACCCATGAGACCCTCCTGGAGACCTGCCCGGCCTATCGGGAGATCGCTGCATCCCAGGCGCAGCTCGAGGGGGCGCCATGAGCACGCCGGCGCCTGCGTCGGGCGGTCCGATGCCTCGTGGTCCGATGGGCGGCGGACCGATGGGCATGGCGATGGCGCCCTCGACCACGAAGGCCCAGGACTTCCGCGGTTCGCTACGACGGTTCGGGCGTCGTCTGCGGCCCGAAGCGTGGATGGTGGGATTCATCCTGCTCCTCGGAGCGGCGAGCGTGTTCCTCTCCGTCCTTGGGCCGCTGCTGCTCGGCAATGCGACCAATCTCGTCTTCGAGGGCTTCATCAGCCGTCAACTGCCCTCCGGCATGAGCCAGCAGCAGGCGGTCGCCCTGCTGGAGGAGCAGGGCAGGGCGGATCAGGCCCAGATGGTCGGCGCCATGACGCTCGTTCCAGGGGCCGGGGTCGACTTCGCTGCGCTGGCCCGACTGCTCTCGGTGATCGTCGTCGTCTACGTCCTCAGCTCCGTCCTCGGCTGGGCTCAGAACTACCTCATGGCGGGGATCACCCAGCGCACGATGTACCGGCTCCGCGAGGAGGTGGACCTGAAGCTCGGGCGGCTGCCACTGAGCTACTTCGATCGGTCATCGCGTGGGGATGTGCTCAGCCGGGTCACCAATGACGTCGACAACATCTCCTCCACCCTCCAGCAGACCCTCACCCAGCTGGTCACCGCCGTGCTCACCGTGATCGGTGTGCTCGGAATGATGTTCTGGATCAGCCCGCTGCTGGCCGGGATCTCGCTCGTCACCGTGCCCCTCTCGTTCGCCGTGACCTTGGTGATCGCGAAGCGGTCGCAGCCGCAGTTCATCCAGCAGTGGGCCTGGACGGGCACGCTGAACGGCAAGGTCGAGGAGACGTTCACCGGCTTGGAGCTGGTCAAGGTCTTCGGTCATCGTGAGGAGACACTGCGCGAGTTCGACGTGGCGAACGAGAAGGTCTTCGAAAGCAGCTTCCGAGCCCAGTTCATCTCGGGGATCATCCAGCCGACGATGATGGTGATCTCGAACCTGAACTACGTGGCGATCGCGGTCATCGGTGGACTTCGGGTGGCCTCGGGAACGATGACCCTCGGTGATGTCCAGGCCTTCATCCAGTACTCGCGCCAGTTCACCATGCCTATCACTCAGATCGCCGGAGTCGTGAACCTCCTCCAGTCTGGTGTGGCCTCGGTCGAGCGGGTGTACGAGCTTCTTGACGAGCCTGAGGAGGTGCCGGACCCGGTTCCGGGTGCATCGGTGCCTCATGTGCGGGGTCGCATCGCGTTCGATGATGTGAGCTTCCGATACGAACGCGAGCGTCCTCTCATTGAGCGCTTCACTTTGAACGTCCAGCCCGGCCAGATCGTGGCGATCGTCGGGCCCACCGGCGCGGGGAAGACCACTCTGGTGAATCTGCTCCTGCGGTTCTATGACATCGACTCGGGGAGCATCACGATCGACGGCGTGTCGACCGCGAACATGCGTCGCGACGATGTGCGGCGGTCCTTCGCCATGGTGCTCCAGGAGACCTGGCTCTTCGACGGAACGATCCGGGAGAACATCGCCTACGGGGCGCTTGAGCCGAGTGAGGCCGAGATCGAGGCTGCCGCTCGAGCCGCACGGGTCGACCACTTCGTGCGCACGCTGCCCGATGGATATGAGACAGTCCTGAGCGAATCAGGGGAGAACATCAGTGCGGGTGAACGTCAGTTGCTCACGATCGCGCGTGCCTTCCTCGCCGATCGTCCTATCCTCATCCTCGATGAGGCCACGAGCTCGGTCGATACGCGCACGGAAGTCCTCATCCAGGAGGCCATGGCCGAGCTTCGCACCGGACGCACGGCCTTCGTGATCGCCCATCGGCTGTCGACGATCCGCAACGCCGATGTCATCGTCGTTCTCGAGGATGGCCGGATCGTCGAGCAGGGTGATCATGAGTCGCTTCTCGTCCGTGACGGCGCCTACGCTCGGTTGTACCGCAGTCAGTTCGCTGAGCCGGTCGCCTGACCCGCGAGGCGAGCATTCAGACTCGCGAGCTCCTGCGGGCTGAGGCCGAGCCCCTCGGAGATATACGCGGAGAGCGACCCGAAGATGGAGTCAACGGTGTCGAGGGCTGCCTGAAGGTAGGCCGGCCTCACCCACAGGATGTCTCCGAGGGCGTCGGAATCTCCGCCGGCTTGGGCGAAGTCGCGAAGGATCTGGGTGTAGCCGTCGGCCCAGGCCTCGTTGCTCGCGAGGTAGTCCTCCTCGACGTGGTCGATGTCCGCCCCCATGAGCAGTTGAACCACCGCGATGCCCCAACCGGTCCGATCCTTCCCCGCGGTGCAGTGGACGACGCTGGCGCCGTCATCCGTGGCCATGTCGAGGAGCATCTGTCGATATCCGTGACGCGCAGAGGGGAGCCCCACCAGCTCGATGTAGGCGTCGACCATCATCTGCCGCGCCTGCCCGTCGGACAGGCTGGCGTTGAGTGCAGACACCACTGACCGATCAGCCTGATGAGCGAACACCGCGGCGATGGCGCTCGCCCCGTTCTCGGACATGTCCGCCATCACATCGAGGGGACGCAGCCTCGTCCCGTCGGGAAGTCGATCGGGAGCGGCGCGCCTCTCGCCCTCCGTGCGGAGGTCGAACACCTGCCTCACCCCGAGAGCGACCAGTGCCGTCTCTCCTCGATGGTCGAGCGCATCAAGTTCGCTCGATCGGTACACCAGTCCCGTAGGCATGCTCCCGGAGGCGAGACCGCCGGCATCGCGGAAGTTGGGTACGTCAGGTCCCACGCACGGCCCGGTTCACGGCGGAGATGATCGCCTTGAGGGAGGAGGTCGTGATGGAGGGATCGATGCCGACACCCCACAGGACCTGCCCGTTGACCGCGCACTCGACGTAGGAGGCAGCCTTGGCGTCTCCACCGGAGGACATGGCGTGCTCGACGTAGTCCAGGACGCGCACATCGATCTCGTGCGCGGCGAGTGCGTCGCAGAACGCCGCAATGGGGCCATTGCCGTGCCCGGCCAGCTGGCACTCCACGCCGTTGTCGCTGAGGAGGACCTCGAGCTGGGTCTCGCCGTCGACCTCGGAGTCCTGCTTCACCCCGCTGAGCCGGAATCGGCCCCAGGGAGCAGAGGGGTCGGGAAGGTACTCGCCGGAGAAGGCGGCCCACATCTCGCGGGGTCCGACCTCGCCGCCTTCCTCATCGGTGACCTGCTGGATCACCCGGGAGAACTCGATCTGAAGCCGGCGCGGCAGGTCCAGCTTGTGCTCGGTGCGCATGATGTAGGCGACCCCGCCCTTCCCCGACTGGGAGTTGACGCGAATCACCGCCTCGTAGGTGCGGCCGACGTCCTGCGGGTCGATGGGCAGGTAGGGCACGGCCCAGCGGAACGCATCCACCTCGACCCCGGCCTCGGCGGCATCGGACCGCATCATCGTCAGGCCCTTGTTGATGGCGTCCTGGTGCGATCCGGAGAAGGCCGTGTAGACGAGGTCCCCTCCATAGGGGTGACGCTCGTGCACGGGAATCTGGTTGCAGTACTCGACGGTGCGCCGGATGTCATCGATGTCGCTGAAGTCGATCTGCGGGTCGATGCCCTGACTGAAGAGGTTCAGGCCGAGGGTGACCAGGCACACATTGCCCGTGCGCTCCCCGTTCCCGAAGAGGCAGCCCTCGATGCGGTCAGCGCCAGCCATGTAGCCGAGCTCGGCGGCGGCCACTGCCGTACCGCGGTCGTTGTGCGGATGCAGGGACAGCACGATGGAGTCGCGTCGTGCCAGATGGCGGCTCATCCACTCGATGGAGTCCGCGTAGACATTGGGGGTCGCCATCTCCACCGTCGCGGGCAGGTTCAGGATCACCTTGCGCTGCGGTGTCGGCTGCCAGACGTCGGTGACGGCGTTGCAGACCCGCAGGGCGAAGTCGAGCTCGGTCCCGGTGTACGACTCCGGCGAGTACTCGAAGAACACGTCAGTCTCGCCGGCGATCTCGTCCGCGTACTTCTGGCAGAGCTGGGCGCCATGGACGGCGATGTCGACGATCCCATCCTCGTCGAGGCCGAACACCACTCGGCGCTGGAGTGTCGAAGTTGAGTTGTAGAGGTGGACGATGGCCTGCTTGGCCCCTCGAATGGCCTCGAAGGTGCGTTCGATGAGGTGCTCACGCGACTGGGTCAGCACCTGGATCACGACGTCATCGGGGATGAGATTGTCGTCGATCAGCATGCGGACGAAGTCGAAGTCCGTCTGCGACGCGGACGGGAAGCCGACCTCAATCTCCTTGTAGCCCATCTCGACGAGCAGGGTGAACATGCGCAGCTTGCGGGCCGGGGTCATGGGGTCGATGAGCGCCTGATTGCCGTCACGCAGGTCGACGGCGCACCAGCGGGGCGCCTGGGTGATCACCTGACTGGGCCAGGCTCGATCGGGAAGGGCGATCGGGATGAAGGGGGAGTAGCGCTGAAACGGCATCTGGGATGCCTGCTGGGTGTTGCGCGTCTCGTAGGGGGCGCTGCGATCGAAGGGGGTGCTCATGGGGGGCTCCGGTTCTCGTGGGATGTCGTTGGCCGATGGGCTGGTACCGGCGAACGACGAGACCCGCGACGAGGAGGCCGGTGGACTAGGCCTCGCCGCGGCAGCGAAGGAGCAG
>DMPC01000112.1:0-353 GCA_003456155.1 Actinomycetota bacterium
GGGCGCGCTCATGCGCGCCCGCCGCTCAGTGGTGAACTACTGACCGATCTTGTCGAGCAGTGCGAAGTACTCGTCGACGTTCGCCTGTGTGATGATCGGAGCCGGGGGCATGTACCGGTAGTCCACAGACTTGCCGCAGATGACATCACGGAGTACCTCGACGGCCTGGTAGTTCTCCTCGTAGAGGGGCTGAGCCACGAGGCCGTAGACATCTCCAGACTTCACGAGCTCCAGATTGGGCCGGGTGTAGTCCATCGACACGATGACGACATCGCGGCCGGTGTCTGCTGCGGCCGAGGACCATGTGCTCGATCCCGCTCCGGTGGTGGAGAAGGCGGCCACGACATCGGGGT
>DMPC01000112.1:514-734 GCA_003456155.1 Actinomycetota bacterium
GAGAAGGCGGCCACGACATCGGGGTTCGCCTGCAGGATGGAGGATGCCTTCGCGATCGCCTTTGGCGGGTCAAAGCCTTCAACCTCGGGCGCCAGGACCGTGACGTCTGGGTACATCTCGTTCATTCGCTCGGTAAACGACGAGGCGGCCAGGTCCTCGGTGTTGTTGAAGGACCCCTCGGTCACGGCCACGGTCCCCTTGCCGCCGATCTTCTCGCCGA
>DMPC01000112.1:908-1109 GCA_003456155.1 Actinomycetota bacterium
TGCCGCCGATCTTCTCGCCGATGGCATCGGCCGCTGCCGCGCCGTAAGCCGCAACGTCAGTTGCGATGTTGGAGACGACCCCGGGGGCCGAGCCCTCTTCAATCGGGAAGTGGGTGACGACCACGGGGATGCCTGCTGCCTCCGCCTCGGCGATAGCGGGGTACCACTGGGGGTCAAACGCGACGACCACCATGCCGTCGC
>DMPC01000112.1:1274-15331 GCA_003456155.1 Actinomycetota bacterium
AACGCGACGACCACCATGCCGTCGCTGCCCTGCGCAATGCCCTGCTTCATCAGGTTGATGGCATCCTGCGGGTTGTCGCCCTGCGACATGAGCTCGGTGAAGTCGGCACCGAGATCGGCGGCCGCGTCACGGGCACCCGCGCCCCAGATCTGGATGACGGGATGCTCACGGAGCATGGACACGAACTGGATCTTCTTGCCTTCGATAGAGCACTCGTCGCTGGCTGCTTCTGTGGCTGCGGCGGACGAGGCGGGCGCCGAAGTCTCCGCGGGCGCGGCCGACGACGCCGCTTCCGAGGAGGACGACGACGCCGTGGAGGATCCGCAGGCAGCGAGTGCCAGGGTCCCCAGGGCAGCTAGACCGAGGGTCAACTGCCACGGGCGGGTGCCGAGCATCTTCATCGAGGTGATTCCTTCCGTTGGACCGTCACGCGGCCTTCTGCCGACGGACGACATCGAGGGAGATGGCCACGAGGAGGGCCGCTCCGATTCCCACCGGCTGCAAGGCCGGGTCTACCTTCGCCAGGACGAGTCCGGTGGACACGACCTGCACGAAAATCACGCCGAGGACGGCCCCGAGGACGGACCCGCGACCCCCGAAGAGGCTGACCCCACCGACCACGCAGGCGGCGAGGACACTCAATTCGTAGCCCTGGCCGATGGACGCTTGGCCGACTTGGATGCGCGCCATGATCAGGATCCCCGCCAGCCCGGCGAGGCAGGAGACGAGGACGAAGAGCAGGCCCTGGACGCGCCGCACAGGCAATCCCGCCAGCCGGGCAGCCACAGGATTGCCGCCGCAGGCGTACGTCGACCTGCCGAACTTCGTGTGCCGGAGAATTACGTAGCCCGCGACCGCCAGGGCGAGGAAGATCCAGACCGGGTACGGCAGGCCGAGCACCTCCGCCTCGCCGAACGCGAGGAGGGACTCGGGAAGCGGGCTGATCTGCTGGCCGCCCGTCACTACGAGCGCCATGCCGCGCGCGATGTACAGGGTCCCGAGTGTGACGACTAGTACGGGGATGTGGGCGTAGAGCGTGAGCACCGCGTTGAGGGCGCCAATGGCTCCGGACGCCACGATCCCGGCCATGAAGGCCGGGATGACTGGGGTGCCTGCCAGCATCAACTCGCCGGCGGTTACGGCGCCAAGGGCCGCCACCGAGCCAACCGACAGGTCGAACTGCCCCGATACCAACAGTAGGGACATACCGACGGCGATGATGCCGATGTACGACACCGAACGAAGGATCGTCTGAGCCGTGTCCCAGGTCAGGAAGACCGGGTTGAGCGCCGTGAAGACGACCACGAGGAGCCCCAGCACGATGGCCAGGGTGATCTCCGGAGTCAGCAGCACCGTGATCACACGCTCGCGCAGGTCCAGTTCCCTGGACCGCACGGGTGACGCGATGACACTCACGGAACCTCCTGTGTTAACTGTTAACAGCGGAGGTTGCCATGGATTTCGGGTGTGCGCCAGTAGCGTTATGAATTCGTGATCTTTGGGTCAGCGCTCAGGGATCTCCTGCTGCTCCACGAAAGACAGCACCAAGCTTCGAGCGTGCTCAAGGTGGTCGAGGGTCGCTTCCACGCATGCGTCCTCGTCCCCCTCGCGCGCGGCGCTCGCGATCAGCAGGTGACCCCCGACGGTCGTGGACCAGTCTGGGTCGCTGCGCCGGCTTGAAAGGCGCATGAGAATCCTCAGAGGGTCCGCGAGGGTCGCCCAGACCGCCACTAGTCGATCGTGGTCCGCGTGACGGTAGAAGGTGCTGTGGAAATCGATGTCCGACTCCACGACTTCGAAGGGTGCTTCAGTCGTCAGTGCCATCTCCAGTCGCTCCACAGCACGGCCCAACTGAGCGGCCAGGCCGGCATCCGCTCGCCGAAGCGCCCGCCGTACCGCGAGTTCCTCGATAGAGGCACGCAGGGTGTAGAGCT
The DNA here is from genome assembly GCA_003456155.1 of Actinomycetota bacterium. Classification (GTDB taxonomy): domain Bacteria; phylum Actinomycetota; class Actinomycetes; order S36-B12; family S36-B12; genus UBA10649. Next base: position 3,209 of record DMPC01000112.1, read on the forward strand.
CATCGACGTCCCGGCGGCGCACTGGGGCCACATACGAGCCGTGCCGAGGCACGCGAAGAACGAGTCCCGCAACCTCCAGGATTCGCAGGGCCTCACGCACCGGGCCCCTGCTCACCCCGAACCCTTCGGCGAGCTCGGTCTCGCGGATTCGCGACCCGGGGAGCATCTCCCCGGTGACGATTCGACGCCGGATTTCCTCGGTGACGACCTCCCATCGCTCCCGGTAGACCACTGCGCCGTCATTGCCCACGGGTTCCGACATCGATTGACCCTCCCAGTGTTAACTGCTGACAGAATAGGCCCGTGAGTGACGACGTGGTGCGCATTGCCGGCCCCCACCCAGAAGACCGCTGCAGCGTAAGTCCGACTCGGGGCGCCGCAATCCTCCAGCTCACGAGCGACGGTGTTGAGCTGATGGACCCGGGCCATCTGCCGGCATCGAGCCTTTCTCGGCAGTCCAGCTTCCTAGACACCGGGCTAACGGGCTGGGTGGATTGCTTTCCGTCCATAAGCCCGGAAGCAGCCGAGAACGGTGCCTTAGCTCACCCGGTTCCCGATCACGGAGACTTATGGTGGCGGAGATGGGAGATCACCGACCGCACGGCATATGGGGTGTCCCTGCAGGTCGACGCACCGGAGTCCGGCGTAGTGGCGAAGAGATCGATCGAGTGGAACGACCGGGCCCTGAAAGTGATCACGGAGATCTCGTCGCAATCGACCGATCCGATGCCGTTCGTGCTGGCGTCCCACCCCCTCTTCGCTGTGGGGGACGGCCTGTGGGTTGACATCCCCAACGACGTTCTCCGGTGGGAATCGTCCTCGAGTTGGGGGGGCGACGAACCGGACCTCGATGGCCTCTGGCCGCCGGGACCGGACCGCGTCAGGCATTGGCCCGTGCGGGAGAAGGCAGGCTGCGCAAAGGTCTTCGTGCCCTGGCCACAGGGCGGAGTGCACTTCGGACGGGCCGGCCGTGCCTGGTTGTACGACTGGACTGATCGCCCGGAGGGAGCGAACCTCGGCCTCTGGCTCAATCAGGGTGCCATCCCTGCCGGCCAACCGCTGGATCACTGGGCTCCGGAGCCCACGGTGGGTTCGGCAGACAGTCTGACCGTCTGCGTGGAGCAGGGAACTGCAGGCCTACTGCCGAGCGGGGGCCATACGTTGATGACTGTCGTGCTGTCTCTCAGGGATCCCTGATCGTCCTCACAAGCACGTGTCCCGACAACGGATACATGTCGAGTTCACTGTCGTCCATCCCCCATGTCGCCGTGGTGACCGCAAGGAGTTCTCCGTGTGCACCTCCGCGGGCGACACTGGTACAGCGCGGGGCCGGAACGAGCACCTCCTCGATCACCATGCCGTGTGGCGAAAACCGCAGTACGCGTCCGCCGTCCCACAATGCCACCCAAACGTCACCCCCCGAGTCGACGTGCAGCCCATCGGGCCACCCCGGCCCGGGCACCTCGGCGAACGGCTCGCGGATCCACCCGCCCACGCCGTCGCCGAATATCAAGTCCACACGCCCCGTGGGAGTGTCGATGTACACCGCGCGATCAGCGTCGATCCAGGCGAGGCCGTTTGAAATCGTGGCTTGGGAGACGACCGTCTCGACCGAGCCGTCCACTGTCACGCGCCACAGTCTCCCTCGGCCCGGCAGAGACTGTTCAGACATGCTGCCAACCCAGACGGACCCGTCGGGGCACAGCCCGCCGTCGTTGAGCCGCGTACCCGGCGCGACCGGCAGAGTGGCCAGGGGTGCGATTGAGTCGCGTGCCCAATCGTAGACAGCGAGGTCCTTCTCACGAGCAAGGACCGAGCGGTCGTCGTCGATCGGCATCGCGCATCCGAGAGGCGCACCGAGCCGGCGCTGCTCCAGAAGGCCTGTGTCGGCGTACCAGCGTGTGAGGGTTCCGCCGAGGATGTCGACCCACTGGAATGCCCGGGGGCCGGGGATCCATCGGATGGACTCGCTCAGGGACCCACGCTCATGCGAGATCGCGGAGAACTCCGCCGTCAGAATCATGAGAAGCCGGCCAATAGCCCGCCATCTACCGTCACGGTGCTACCGGTGATACCCGAAGCAGCCGGGCTGGCGAGGAATGCGATGGCCTCAGCCACCTCCGAAGGCGCACATACCCGGCCCGGCACCAGCGGGTCCATGGTGAAGCCAAGTTCCTCCATCGGCCGGCCCTCTCGGGCTACGTGCTCGCGCATCATGGGCGTGTCGATCGCTCCCGGTAGGAGCGCCACGACCCGGATCCCGAACTGCGCAAGATCCAGAGCCATGCTCCGCGTGAGAGCGACCACGGCCCCCTTGGACGCCGCATAGGCACCAACCCCCACCGACGTGGCCATCGCATGAACGCTCGACACGTTGACGACCACAGAATCCGGAAAGCTGCGGAGCGAGGGGAGGAACTCGCGAGTGAGGCAATAGACGGATCTCGCATTGACAGCCATCACGCGGTCCCACACGCTCATGTCCGCCTGATGCACCCCGGCAGCGAACACACCGACGCCGGCGTTGTTCACCAGAATCGACGGCCGCAGGCCCTCCCGGGAACAGTGTTCCGCGACAGCGCGGCACCCCTCATCGGTGGACAGGTCCGCCTCGACCTGGGTTGTCGACCCCGCGAACATGTCGGCTCCGACGACTTCTGCTCCTCGGGCTGCAAGCAGGTGCGCACTCGCCTCCCCGATGCCGCCACTGCTGCCTGTCACCACGGCGCAACGTCCGCTCAGATCAAGTCGGCCGAAGGCAGCCGTCATGGGTGCAAAACCACCTTCACAAGGGATTGCGGATCGTTGGCGAGGGCCTCATACAGCCGCGGACCGTCAGCCAGCGGTGCATGCGTGAGCAGGGCATCGAGATTCAATCGATTCTCGCTGACAAGCTGCGCTGCGGTGCTGAACTGCTCGTCTGAGTACGCATACACGCCTTCCATCCGGATCTCGCGCGCGACAACATCCGCGAAGTCGACCTCGCTGGCCGCCGTGTGGAGTCCCACAAGTTTCACGGTAGCGCCAGCCCCAGCCTGCATGACGGCGATTCGCCGCGTCCCCGCGGTCCCGACCATGTCCAGAACCACGTCGAACCGAACGGATCCCTCAACCTCCTGAAAGGACACTCCCCCTAAGGACTCGGCCAGGCGAAGGCGTGCGGGCAGCAGATCGGACGCCACGACAAGCTCGGCGCCCCACAACTCGGCCAGGCGGACGGCCATCAGCCCGAGTGAGCCACACCCAAGGACGAGCAGCCGGCGCCCGCGAACCTCCTCCGAGGAACCCAGCGCGTTCACCACGGTTGCTAGAGGCTCAATCAGGGCTCCTGCCGAAGGATCCTCGAGTTCGGGCAACGGCACTAGGGCCGAGGCATCCACGGCAACGAACTCAGCCTGTCCCCCATCTTTGTGGAGTGAGAGCAACTGTCTCGATGAGCACAGATTGCCTCGGCCGCGGACGCAGTCCTGGCATGCGCCGCAGGAGGCCAGTGGATTGACCGTGAAGAGCCGCGGATCCCCATCGATAGTTCCCACGATCTCGTGACCGAGCACCAGAGGAGGCCGGCGCTTGGTGCTTGCGCCGGTGTATGCCTCCAACTCGCTTCCACAGATGCCGACAGAGGTCACCCGCAATAGGGCACCGCCTTCATGGACCTCAGGCGCATCGCGGTCCTCAAGAACGATGCGCCCCGGTCCTCGGAACACCAAAGCCTTCACGCGAGAATCGCCTTCACCCGCTGGGCGGCATGTCGGCGCAACGTGTCAAGCGCCGCGGTCGACAGATAGGCGACGTGAGGCGTTACGAGCGCGCGGGGGTGCCGGGCGATCGCACCCGATAGCCCATCGCTTGGAGGCTCCGTCGCGAGCACGTCGAGGCAGGCTCCAGCGATGCCGCCGGACTCGAGTGCCTCCCACAACGCCGACTCGTCGACAAGTCCGCCGCGGCCGACGTTGATGAGGTATCCCGAGGACCCCAACGCACGTAGCACTTCCCGGGAGACGATCGCGTGCGTGTCCGTCGTGAGCGGAATGTGAAGCGAGAGATGGGTGGCGGCCTCCGCCAGATCGACGAGGGAATCCGCCTTCGTGGCCCATGACGGCGCATCAAGGTCAGGGCGCGAATCCCAGTACGACACCGGGAACCCCAGGGCATGGACACGCCGGGCGACTGCGGCGCCTATTCGACCCAGCCCGGCGACGCCGACGACCGAATCCGCCGGCGGCGTCGAAGTTGGAACCAGGTCGGGCCCCCATCGGCCGGCCTTGACTTCATCGTTCAGTGTCCACAGCCGTCGGGTGGACGCCAGGATCATCGCGGTCGCGTGATCGGCCACCTCATCGATGCAAAAGTCATCCACGTTTCGGACATCGATCCCTCGGGAACGTGCAGCATCAAGGTCGATGTTGTCCAAGCCCATCCCGAACCGCACGATCCCTCTCAGGCCGGGCGCGGCATCCATCAGTGGCCCGTCGATATGCGCCCACTGGACCATGAGTATCTGCGCCTCCCCAATCGCAGCGCGAAGCACCTCCGGGTCTCTGCTGTTTACGAACGAGACCGAGTAGTCGTCGCCCAGTTCACGCGCCTCGACCTCACCTCGGCCGAAGTCGCTGTCAGTGATTACTACTCGAGGCACGGCCACTCCTGTTGACTGTTGACAGTTGACAATGAACGGAAGGTACACCCTTGCGGGCCCCGACGGAAGGGGACCTCAGCGGGCCTTCAAGCTCCTCCACTCCACGCCAGGCGTAGCAAAGGTGAGCTGAGGAGTCCCGGAGAGACACGGTGCTCTCGAACATCTCGCCTGGTCGTCTGTGCGAGACACCGGGTCGACCATCACCGTCGTCCTGATGTGGAGCTCGCCAGCATCTGGTCGTCGTCGGCGTCTCCTGTGCGGTCGTCGCTGCCCCCGCTGGCTGTCTGGGCTGTTCGCGTTGGGCGTCGGGACGTCGAGCGCGCGGGCGACTGTCTGCCAGGGGCGGAATTGCGTTCGGCGCACGTGGTGCGGGCGGAATCGTGGGCTGAGGAGGAATCCTTCAGATTGCGAGTTGGAGTGCGTCGAAGGCGGTGACCAGCCGGAACACTGGAGGCAAGTCGACTCCCAGTTGCCAATTGCCTCGGCGCAGGTTCTGCACGGAGGCATGCCCTCGGATCACGAAGCTAGCCGTCCGGTCGGTCTTCTACCGCGCATCGCTCGCAGTCGTGCCTTGAGCCTGCCGTGATCACACTCGCACCGGTAGCTCGTACTGGCCGGTGCGGTGGAACGCCGCGGGGATCAACTTGTCGATGTCGTTCGCACGGGCTGATGCCCGTCGGTAATGACCTCCGCCGGCGCACGATGCGCGGCCAGGGCCGTGGTGAGGAGGCGGCGCGCTGACGCATTATCCCTGGGCTTGGAGACGTCCACGTCGGCGACCTGCCAGTGCTGGTCCACCGCCCGGTACAGGTATCGCCTGACACCGTTGACCTTGACGTAGGTCTCGTCGACGAACCACCGGGCACCGACGGCGTGCCGGCTGTGGCGGGTCGCACAGGCGTTCCCAGGAGCGGTGGATCGCGCGATGAGAGCACTGGGGCCGAGCCGGATCCGCGGGACCAAGGAGATCACGGGGCAGCACGACAAGGCACGACTCCCGCGGACTGTGGCAGGGATCACCCCGTCGCCCCAGATTTCGCAAGCGGAGCAACTGATGGTCTGGCTACGGTTCCGCGCATGGACCAGCCGCAGACGTTCACATGGGATGTCCTCGTGCACCCCACGCTGATCGAGTGGTTCGACGCGCTGCGAAACGTCGGCTGGTACCGCGACCCCTCCGTGCCCGGTGTGAAGACCCCGCACGGCACCATCGAGTACTCCTTCCACTACGTCGAGCAGGAAGAAGAACTCGGCGCCTGACGGGTCAAGCTGAGTCCCCGACTGTGATCCACCCCACATGCAAACGATCTATGTAACGTTGCAGCAATGTGCCTAGGCTGGGCGGGCGCTGCGGACTGCCACCTGGGAAGGGGCGGGACCGTTCGAGGGCGCAGGGCTCCTCCCCGCTGTTCTCCCCCGTGCAGTCAGGGGAGGAGCCCCCTCCCCCGCCGAGCCAAGAGAGACGGCATGACCCCACCCGACAGTGACATCCCCGCCGACTATGTCGTCGTGATCGACCGGACCGTGTTCCGGCGGGTTCCGCAGTCGGACGTGGACACCATTTCGGCGGCGATGGAGGCCAAGCAGGAATTCGTCATCTTCCGCGCCGATGGCGTCAGCGTCCAGGCGTGCATCGACGGAGTCAGCGTCGGCTGGGCACCCGAGCGCACCTCGTCCCCGTGACGCGCGGTGCACTGCAGCGGCGCCGCACGGCCGAAGCGCCAACGAGGTCGGTCGGCTAGCGACGTGAGCCTTCGCGGCGCCGGCGCAGGTCGCGCAGGCGCCGGTACCGCGAGATCGTCGCCGGCGCCTGGACCATCGCCTCGGGCTCGTCCACCAGCAGATCGAGGAGCTCGTAGTAGCGCACCGGCTCCAGCCCGAACACCTCCCGGATCGCCGCGTCCTTGTCCCCCACGTGCAGCCACCACCGGGTCTCGAAATCCAGGATCGCCTGCTGAACCTTGGTCACTATTGCGCCTCTTCCTGCGAGCGCGGCACCACCCGGCTCCGGGCCGGACCTGACCACGTGACCGCCAGTCGCGGAACGACCGCGGCGGTCGGCATGCCCACCCTCGCGTCGGGTTGAGCCACCGAACGGCAACCTAACGAACGAGCCGATTGTTCAGAACATTTCGCGCGGAAGTGAGAGCGGAGTCACATCCGGGTCCCCCGAGCACAGCCGGCAACGCCCCTGCCTCTGACCGGAGCCGCGAATTGCACACATGTCGAGCGCACCGTCGCGCTCGGCAGTCATCAGTTGGCGCCACGCGACAATGGCTGCCCAGGCAGTACTGAAGACGGCAAGACCACGCGGATCTCTCAAACCGGGCTGAGCCCGTGGCCCGTCCGCGCAAGCCGACTCAGGGTCGTTGCGAGGCACGGGCCTTGCGAATGCCGTCATGTGGGTATGGGGCGAATCATCGGGCTGGTGCTGCTGGCACTTGGTGTCCTTGTGTTGCCGGCGGGTTGTGTCGTATCGATGGCGATGGCCGGGGCGGCGGTGACTGCCGCCTCGTTGCCGATGTCGTGCGCCACTGCGACGAGTCCGGATGCTGCGGAGTGCCCCCAGCCCAACGTCGGTGGGACAGCGATCATCGATCCGGCGACGATCCCCGTCCCCGACACCCAGGCCGCGGCGGCAGTCGCCGCAGCGTTGACGGCAGTCGGCAAGGGTGGCCGGTATGTCGCGGAGGGGAACGGGCCGGTCGACTTCGACTGCTCCGGCCTCACCTCGTATGCGTGGCGTCAGGCTGGCGTGAGCCTGGTGGACTACTCCTACACGCAGCGTGCGCAGACGCGCGACATCCCGCGCAGCCTGGTGCAGCCAGGTGATCTGGTGTTCTGGTTCGGCGGCTCGGAGCATCACGTCGCCCTCGTGACCGAGGTGAGCGGGTCGCAGATCACGATCGCGGAGGCCGCGAATCCCGACGCCGGGATCCGCACACGGGTTCTTGGTGGCGGCTGGGACGAGGCGTACTTGACCGGCTTCGGACGCGTCATCCGAGCGTGAATGCAACAACTTGCGAGGCACCGGGCACGTCGACGGCGTTGTCGCAAGTAGGAGGGGAATCCGCCCCTGCGCGTCTGCTGATCGGAGCCCATGCCATGCCCATCTCGACCGCGGTCGCGGCCATCACAATGCCGTACCAGAACTTCCTGTCCGAGCTCGCGAAATCCGTCCAGGTGTATGGCACGGCGCTGGCGACGATCGTGCTGATCGTGTGCGCGTTCGGCTACATGGGCGCCAAGGGCCTGAGCCCGCAGAACGCGTCCCGGTGGATGGGCGGCATGTTCGCCGCCGTGTTCGCCGCGATCGTGTGCGTCGGGGCCCCGAGCATCGTCACCATCGTCCAGGGCTGGGCCGCGACCGCGGCCTGACCCCACCTCGACTCCCCTCCCCACATGGACACCCTCCTCGACGGGATCTTCCACGGCCTGTTCACCGCGGTGGATCCCCTGGGCATGGTGCTGCGCACCCTGATGGCGCTGCTCGCCGACGCCCTCGCGCAGGTCGCCACCGGCATGTACTCCTCGATCTTCGCGGTCACCACGGTCGACCTGCAGCAGGCCGCGGTCGTGAACATCTGGCGCATCACCACGGGCCTGTCCGCGTCGTTGGCGACGATCCTGCTGGTCATCGCGGCGTTCCGCTCCATGTTCGCGCAGTCCAACCGGTACCTGATGGCGGCGCTGCCCGGTGTGGCGCTGGCGCTGCTCGGGCCGCAGGCGATGACCGTCGTGCTGCCCGCCGCGGCGGCGGTCTTCACGTCCCTGGCGCAGGCCATCGTCGACTCCGCCACCCCCGACCTCGCCGCCTCGATCCGCCTCCTCGCCGGCGTCGGCAGCAACGCCCTGTACGAGGGGCTGGGGCTGATGGCGCCGATCATCGCGGTGATGCTGCTGTTCGGGCTGACGACGGTGTTCTTCGTCCTGCTGTTCTGCATGGCCGCCGCCGTCGTGCTGTACGTGCTGTCGCCGTTCGCGTTTGCCGGCCTGGTGATGGCCCCGACCCGGGTCTGGTTCACCAAGTGGGCCACGAGCATGTTCGCCGTCCTGTTCGCGAAGGTCCCGATCGCGATCCTGCTGGCCCTGTCGGTGTCCCTGTTCGCGAACTCCGCTCAGGCTGGTCTTGCGCAGTCGTTCGCGAACGCCGGCGCCGGACTGATCCTGGGCCTGGGGGCGCTGCTGTCCCCCCTGCTCGCCTACGGGTTGTTCTCGTTCATGGGGTCGGTCGCCGTCCGGCCCGCCGTGCCGTCCGGCAGCCCGACTCGCGCGCTGGGGTCGGCGTACTACGGCACCCAGATGGGCCGCGCCGGCGTGAACGGCGTCCGCTCCGTCGTCGGGAAGACGAAGGACACGGTCACCGGTGCCAGTCAGCGAACCGTGAGCGAGTCCACTGGCGGTTCATCTGCGACGGCACCGGCTCCGCACGAGCCGACCGCTGCCGCCCGCGCCCACGGTGCACCCGTCACAACCCCGCCAGCCAACGGCTCACCGTCAACCTCACCGACCACCGGCACCGCCCCCAGGACCCCGTCACACGCAGCCGGCGCGGGCTCCTCCACCGCGGGTGCGGGCACGTCCGGAGCCAGCACGGGTAGAGCGGGTACAGGTGCCGCCGGCAGCACAGCAGGCACAGGGGGCACGGCCGGAACCGCAACGGCAGCAGGAGCGGCGACCGCCGGGACCGGAGCGGGCGTCGTCGTCGCCGCCAACGGTGCCAAGAACGCCAGCACGACCGTCAAGACCACGGTCACCGGCGCCGCCAGCGGCCTCGCCGGATCGAGCGGATCCGCCGCGGCGAGCACGCCTGCTGATGAGGCCGCGCCGCGCATCGATCCCCGCCGCACCACCTAGCCCCGTTCCCCAGCACTGAGTCGTCACCACTCGTCGCCACCGACCGTTTCGAGACCTGGAGCCCGTCATGCCGCCGACTACCGTCACCGACCCCGACGTCACCGCCGCGTATCCCCGACGCCCTCGGCCCGGGATCGTGATGGGCCTGCGCGGCGGACAGGTCGCGCTCCTCTCTACGGCTGGGCTGCTGCTCCTGCTGGTGACGTTCACCGGCGCCTTCCCGTCGCTGTCCCGCGGCGCCGTCCTGGGGATCAGCGGGGTGCTCGTCCTGCTGGCGGTCGCCACCGTCCAGGACCGTCCCGCCTACCGGTGGCTCGCCGGCCGGATCTCGCACGCGGCCCGGGCAGGGCGCGGCAACACCACCATGGCCCGGCCCATCAAGGCCGGCACCATCCGCGAACCACGTCTCGACCGCGGCCTGGGCCTGCTGCCCGGACGCGCGGCGGCCATCACCGTGCACGAGCTTGACGGTGCCGGCTACCTCTACCACCCGCACGCCGGCACCCTGACCGGCATCATCGAGGTCACCTCCCCGGAGTTCCTGCTGCGCGACCCCGCGGACCGCAACGCCCGCGTCAACGGCTGGGGAAGGGTCCTGGCCGCCGCCACCCGCACCGGCGTCGTGCGGCAGGTGCAGCTCCTCGAGCGGTCGATCCCCGACGACGGCTCAGCCCTGGCCGCCTACACCGACACCCACCTCACCACCGAGCCTGTGCAGCTCACCCTGGCCGACACCTACCGCGACCTGACCGGGCACCTGCGCGGCGGCGCGGACCGGCACCAGTCGTTCCTCGCCATCACCATCGACCGCTCCGCCGCCACCTCCCGCGTGAAGGCCGCCGGCGGGCAGATCACCGGACTCATCGCGACCTGGCGGCAGGAGTACACCCTGCTTGCCCGGCTGCTGCCCGCCGCAGGACTGGACGTCATCGACGAACTGTCGCCACGGCGGATCGCGGAGGTGATCCGCACCGGCTACGACCCCAGCACCGCCCTACACCTGTGCGGCGACGGCATCGACCCCGCAAGCGCGGGACCGTCGGGCGGCAGAGAAGAGTGGGATCACCTGCGCACCGACGGGTCATTCCACGCGGTGCTGTGGGTCGCCGAATGGCCGACCTCCCACGTGCCCGCCGACGTGCTGTGGCCGATCGTGTTCCCGCCCGGCGTCCAGCGGACCCTGTCCTTGTTCTACAAGCCTTACACCCGGACCCAGTCCGAGTCGGCGATCCGCGCCAAGCACTCCGAGATCATCCAGAGCTCCTGGCTGAAGGACAAGCTCGGCCGCGTCGAGACCCTCGCCGACGGCAAGGAACTCGACGACGTCCTGGTCCGCGAAGGCGAACTCCTCGCCGGGCACGGCGAGGTCGGGCTCCTCGGCATGGTCACCGTCTCCGCCCGATCGCTCGACGACCTCGACGCCGCGATCACCACCGTGCACGCGGCCGCGACGCAGGCGGGCTTGGACCTGCGCCGCGTGTACGGGCAGCAGCTGCAGGCGTTCACCGCCGCCGCCCTGCCCCTGGGAATACCGGTGGTGACCTGATGCGACGACACCTCACCGCAACCCAGGCCACCCCTGACGCGCCGGACACGTCCTGGATGACACCGTCGGCGGCCGCGTCGGGCCGGTCCCGGCAGGGCAGGGATCGCACCCGGTTCGCCCTGCCTGGGCTGCGCGTCTCGACGGCGACCGCCGCGGTCGCGTACCCGTTCCTCGCCCAGGCCCCGCTGACTCACAAGGGCACGTTCCTCGGGACGAACATGGGCACCGGTGCCCCGTTCTGCTACTCCCCGTTCGAGCTGTACCGCGATGGCCTGATCACCAACCCGAACATCCTCGTCGCGGGGGAGATCGGGTCCGGCAAGACGAACACCACCTGCGCCCTCACGTTGCGGTCGATCCCGCTGGGGTTCAAGGTCGCCGCCGTCGACGCCAAAGCCGACTGGGCAAGGTTCGCCCGTGCCTACGGCGGGTCGGCGATCAGCATCGGCCCGGGCCGCGGCAACCGCCTCAACCCCCTCGACGTGTCCGACGCCTTGCTGTCGGCCCGGGTGGATGCGGAGGGCAACGCGATCGACCCGGTGGTGCTGGCGAAGTCCGCCCAGCTGCGGCTGCTCGAGGGCCTGATCGAGATCCGCCTCGAACGGTCCCTGCAGGTCGCCGAGCGCACCGCCGTAGCCCTGGCCCTCGAGCAGGCTCTGACCGCCTCGGGAGGCAGCCCGATCCTGTCCGACGTCGCCGCGGCGCTGCGGGCCCCGGACAAGGACCTCGCCGCCGGGATCTCCCGCACCGTGGAGGAGATGAGGGTGGCCGGGGATGCGGCGCGGTGGGCGTTCGACGGGCTGCTGTCCACCGTCGCGAAGGACCTGTTCGATGGGCCGTCCACGACGCGGTTCGACTCCACCGCCCCGATCGTCGCCATCGACCTGTCGGACCTCTACAACGACAACGCGAACCTGTCGATCGCGTTCACCTGCGCCTCAGCGTGGATGGAAGCGGCGCTGGCCACTCCCGGGAATGGGCAGCGGTTCGCCGTGTACGACGAGGCGTGGCGGGTCCTGGCGCATGCGCACGGTGCCATCGACCGGCTGCAGCAGCAGTTCCGCCTCGCCCGCTCCTGGGG
>DMPC01000045.1 GCA_003456155.1 Actinomycetota bacterium
GGGCGGCTCACCGGGAGGTAGCACCGATGTCGACCATCACCGCACGACGGAGCCTCGCGCTCATCGCGGCCGCAGCTCTCTCCGCCACGGTCCTGACCTCCTGCTCCTCCGGCGGCTCTGAGGCTGAGCCCACCGCGACGACGACCGAGATCGTGATCGAGGACACCCTGCCCACGGAGACAGCCACCGAGGAGATCGTCGCCACCGGGGCGGCGGCCATGGCGTGCGAGGTCTACTTCGAGATCGACCTGCTGAACAGCGCCTACGCCGGCGGTGTGGTGAAGCAGGGCGACATGACGGAGAAGCAGGTGAAGGACGAGCTGCTCGCCCTCGTCGACGAACTCAACGTCCAGGCTGCGGCGGCCGTCGACGACGGCACTGCCGATCCCAAGATGCTCGCCAATGCCAAGCGCATGGAGAAGATCCTCGGGAAGCTGAAGAAGAAGGAGGACCTCAAGGAGCTCTCGAAGCCGGAGCAGAAGCGCTTCGCGACCGCATCCCTGCGCGTCCAGAACTCCTGCGACCGCGCCGGGATCCCGCTGCCCGCCGAGAACGTGACCGCGCGCACCGCTGCCGGCCTGTGACCTGCAGCTGACGTTGACCGGAAGCGCGTTCCAGGAGCACTTCGCTGATCGGATGGACCTCCAGCAGGTCGATCGGAACATCTTCACCGGCTGGTGCCACTCCGGTTCCCCGCTGCGTGCCTACGGCGGACAGATCGCCGCCCAGTCCCTGATGGCCGCCGGCCGCACGGTCGACGACCGAGCCCGACGCGTCCACAGCCTCCACGGCTACTTCCTGCGACCCGGCCGCACCAAGGAGTCGATCACCTACCTCGTCGACCGGCCGCGTGACGGGGGATCCTTCTCGACGCGCTTCGTCCAGGCCGTCCAGGACGGCGAGACCATCTTCATGATGACGGCGTCGTTCGCGGTCGACGACGACGGCCCCCGCCACCAGTTCACGGCTCCGGACAGCCTCACGCCGCCGGAGGCGCTGAACGTTCCGATTCCCCTGCCCGAGCATCTCAAGGGGGCCAGCCTCGCCGAACTGGACTACCCCGAGTCCCACATCATCGGGCTGCGCATGCTGGCACCCGATGAGCCCGTCGCGCTCATCGATGGCCGGTACGAGCGGATGGCGTGGGTCCGGATCGAGGAGCGCCTGCCGGACGACCCGATGATCCAGGCCTGTGCGCTCACCTATCTGTCGGATCTGACGATGGTCAGCACGGCCGTGGCCCCTCACTCCGGAGCGAGCCGTCGACCCGATCTCATGCTGGCCTCGATCGACCACGCCATGTGGTTCCACTCCCCGACCCGGGCGGACCAGTGGCTGCTCTTCGCGCAGGACACCCCCGTGGCCAAGAACGGCCACGGGCTGGCCCGCGGACTGTTCTTCGATCAGGAGGGGCGCCTGGTGGCTTCCGTGGTGCAGGAATCCCTCATGCGCACCCGCCGCTGACCCACATGCCGGGACCTTCGTCCCCGAGGCGAAGGTCCCAGTCCCCGCCCCTTCGAGGCGATCACCCGTCATGCTGGAGTCATGACTGACGACAGCACTTTCCGCGGACGACTGGTTGTCGGGTACGACGGCTCCGACTCGTCCTCCCAGGCCGCTCGTTGGGCAGCCGGTGAGGCCCGAGCCCGTGGGCGGGAACTCATCGTTCTCTACGTGCTGCTGCCCCCCACGAGCTCCGGCGGGTTCGGGGTCGGGTTGCCCCCGAGCCTGGATCTCCTCGCGCAGCTGGAGGATTCCGCGCGCGCTGAGGTCGAGGCCGCTGTGGAGCAGTTGCGCGTCGATGTGCCCGGGGTGCGCGTGACGCCCGTCCTTACGGTCGGCTCTCCCAGCAGTGCACTGCTCGACGCCTCGCGCAGCGCCGACCTGGTCGTGGTCGGCTCGCGCGGCCACGGTGGCTTCACCGGCCTCCTGCTCGGATCTGTCGGCGCTCAGGTGGCCGCCCACGCCGAGTGCCCGGTCGTCGTGATCCGGCAGCCGGCGCCCTCGGGGGCCAGCTCCATCGTGGTCGGCATCGACGGCTCGCCGGCGGCGGAAGCGGCTCTGCGGTTCGCCTTCGACGAGGCGAGCCGGCACGGCTGGAGCATCCAGGCCGTCCATGCATGGGACGTGCCGGCCTACGACCTGATCATCGTCCCCAACGGTCCGGTTCCCGTGCCGCTCAGCAATGTCGCGGATGATGAGGTGCGGCTCACCTCGGAGATCCTCGCCGGATTCCGTGACGACTATCCCGACGTCGAGGTCATCGAGAACCTCGTGCGGGCACCCGCCGTCATGGCTCTCCTCGACGCAAGTAAAGGCGCAGCGATGGTCGTCGTCGGATCGCATGGACACGGACCCGCGATCGGCGCACTGCTCGGATCCGTCAGCCATGGCCTGGTGCATCGCGCCACCCTGCCCGTGGTGGTGGTTCCCCCCGACCACGAGCCGGAGACGGCCGCATGAGCCTCGCCCTCGAGACCGGGCGCCCCCGGGTCGTCGCCGACATCATGTCCCGGCCCGTCCTCACCGTCGAGATAACCGAGACGCTGTGGGATGCCTGGC
>DMPC01000165.1:0-127 GCA_003456155.1 Actinomycetota bacterium
ACCGTCGCCGTCGGCGCCATCCTCGGCTCGATCGGCGCCACCACCGGTGCCACGCAGCAGGCCCCGGTGGCTCCGGCGCCCGTGGCCTCGGCACCCGCCGCTCCCGCTGCAGCACCAGCCGCACCCG
>DMPC01000165.1:483-686 GCA_003456155.1 Actinomycetota bacterium
TCCGCAAGTCCGACGTGCTGCAGGCGGCGATCGACCGGAAGGATGCCGCAGCGCCCGCAGTCGCCCCCGCAGTCGCGCCCGCGGCCACCTCGAGCACTGCCACCCCGGCAGCGACCTCGGCACCGGTGGGCACCGCGTCGCCCGCAGCGGCGCTGCGTGGACGCACCGAGAAGATGAGCCGCCTGCGCAAGGTCATCGCCGAG
>DMPC01000165.1:852-6131 GCA_003456155.1 Actinomycetota bacterium
CGCCTGCGCAAGGTCATCGCCGAGCGGATGGTCGAGTCCTTGCAGGTCTCGGCCCAGCTCACGACCGTGATCGAGGTCGACGTCACCCGCATCGCTCAGCTGCGCTCCCGGGTCAAGGGTGAGTTCGCGGCCCGAGAGGGAGTCGGGCTCTCCTTCCTGCCCTTCTTCTGCAAGGCAGCCGTCGAGGCCCTCAAGCAGTACCCGCAGGTGAATGCGACGCTCGACATGGCCGAGGGAACCATCACCTACTTCGACGCCGAGCACCTCGGCATCGCTGTCGACACCGAGCGCGGGCTGCTCGTGCCCGTCATCCGCGACGCCGGAGACCTCAACATCGCCGGACTGGCCCGGCGCATCGCCGACCTCGCCGAGCGCACCCGCACGAACAAGCTCTCCCCCGACGAACTGAGTGGCGGCACCTTCACGGTGACGAACACCGGCAGCCGGGGCGCGCTCTTCGACACGCCGATCATCAATCAGCCGCAGGTCGCGATCCTGGGCACCGGGGCGGTCGTCAAGCGGCCGGTCGTCATCTCCGACGCCGGGCAGGACGTCATCGCGATCAGGTCGATGGTCTACCTCGCTCTGAGCTACGACCATCGTCTCGTCGACGGGGCCGATGCAGCGCGCTTCCTCGGCGTGATGAAGGCACGCCTGGAGGAGGCGGCGTTCGAGGCCGAGCTCGGCCTGTAGCTCGGCCTGTAATTCGGCCCATCACGCGGCCTGCGCATCGCCCGAAGGTGCGCCGGCCGGTCCGGCGGGCCATGCTTGGGGCATGAGAGTCGCCGTCACGGGAGCCTCCGGGCTCATCGGATCCGCCCTTGTTCCTCATCTGCGCAGCGCGGGGCATGAGGTCTCGCGCCTCGTCCGACGCCCGGCAAGCGCGGCGGATGAGATCACCTGGGACCCGGCCACCGGCACGGTCGATCTGGACCGACTGGCGGGGACGGACGCCGTCATCCATCTCGCCGGCGCCGGCGTGGGCGACCATCGCTGGACCGACGCCTACAAGCGCGAGATCCTCCAGAGCCGCGTCGATGGCACGACGACCATCGCGACGGCAATGGCCGCACTGGATCCGAAACCCCGCGTGCTGGTCTCCGCCTCCGCGATCGGCTGGTACGGCGATACCGGCGATCGCGCCGTCGATGAGACGGCTCCGGCAGGAACCGGCTTCCTCGCCGACGTGGTGCGCGCCTGGGAGGCCGCAGCCGCGCCCGCGGCAGCAGCGGGCATCCGCGTCGTCCATCCCCGCACCGGCCTGGTCGTCTCCAGCAAGGGCGGCGCATGGGCGCGCATGTTCCCGCTGTTCAAGGCAGGCCTGGGCGGCAAACTGGGCGATGGTCGGCAGTACTGGTCCTGGATCTCCCTGCGCGACGAGGTCCAGGCCCTGCAGGCACTCATGGAGGACGACACCTACTCCGGTCCGGTCAACCTCACCGGTCCGACGCCGGTGACGAACGCCGAGGTCACGACGACCATGGGCCATGTCCTCGGCCGCCCCACGTTCCTGCCCGCGCCGGCCTTCGCCCTGAAGCTCGCGCTCGGGGAGTTCTCGACGGAGGTGCTGGGCAGCTCGCGCGTCATGCCTGCCGTGCTCGAATCACGCGGGTTCCCCTTCGCGGACCGGACGATCGAGTCGGCCGTCCGTTCAGCTCTCGCAGAATCGCGATGACCTCGACGCACGATGTCGTCATTGTTGGAGCCGGGCTCGCCGGACTCGCAGCCGCCAGGCACCTCACCCAGCAAGGACTCGACGTCGCTGTCCTCGAGGCATCCGGCGAGGTCGGCGGACGCGTCCGGACTGATCTCGTCGACGGCCTGCGGCTCGATCACGGCTTCCAGCTGTACAACCCGGCCTATCCCGAAGCTGCGCGCGTGCTCGACCACCCGTCCCTGGACCTCAAGGCGCTTGCACCGGGCCTGATCGCGCTGACCGACCGCGGCCCCACACGCCTGGCCGACCCTCGGCGCCGACCGAGCTGGGCCCCCGATGCCCTCAGCCCCCGAAGCGGCGGGCTGCCGGGCAAGCTGCGCTTCGCGCGCTATGCCTGGGAGACCGCACGCCTGCCTCAACGCCGCCGCTCAGCAAGGGTCGACATGCCCTCGGACGTGGCTCTCCTCTCGGCCGGCGTGGACCCGCGGCTCCTGGATGCCGTGCTCCGCCCCTTCCTCAGCGGTGTCTTCCTCGAGGATCGATTGACCACGTCGCGACGCTTCCTCGACCTCGTCCTCACCAGCTTCCTGCGCGGCGTGCCGAGTCTGCCCGCCCAGGGCATGCAGGCCATCCCCGTGCAGCTGCGCGATGGCCTTCCTTCTGGGACCGTCCGATGCGGGACTCCCGTCCGTCGGGTGCTCTCCGGGGCGATCAGCACCGTCAGCACGGACGACGGGGACGTGAGCGCGCGGGCCGTGATCGTCGCCACCGACCCGCGTACGGCTGAGGCGCTGCTGCCGGGGCTCACGATTCCGCCGGGACGAGACGTCACCACCTGGTACTACGTGGCGGACTGCGACGCCTCCGAGCTCACCCACGGCGATGCGACGCTCGTCGTGGACGGCCGTCGCGCCCGTGGCCCCGTGACGAACACCGTCGTGCTCACGAACGCGGCACCCTCGTACGCGACCGGAGGCAGGGTGCTCGTGTCAGCATCGGCTCTGGGCCTGCATGCGTCCGCCGAAAGCGAGCGAGCCGTGCGTGATCACCTGGCCGGCATGTACGGGGTGGGCACCGCGCGCTGGACCCTCGCCGGCACGTACCCCATTCCCTACGCCCTGCCGGCCATGGAGGTGCCGCTCGAGATCCGCAGGCCCGTCGACCTCGGTGGCGGTCTCTTCGTCGCGGGAGATCACCGCGACACCGCGTCCATCCAGGGTGCCATGGTCAGCGGCCGTCGCACCGCCCAGGCCGTCCTGAACCGCCTCGGGGTACCAGCCTCATCCTGATGCGACCTCGCGAACCTAGACTGAGCCCGTGACCAGCGCCGCCTCCTCCGTCCTCGAGGTGGAGCACGTCGGCTACGGCAGCGATGCTGTCGACTACGCGGACGGCTGGGAGCTACAGCGTGAGCGGCACGCCGCGGTGGTCGCCGGGGCACCGGACACCCTCCTCCTGCTCGAGCACACCCCCGTCTATACGGCAGGACGCCGGACGGAGCCATTCGAGCGCCCGCAGGACGGCACACCGGTGGTCGACGTCGACCGCGGCGGCAAGATCACCTGGCATGGGCCGGGCCAACTCGTCGGCTACCCGATCCTGCGGCTGCCGGACCGCATGGCTGTCGTGGACCACGTGCGCCGGATCGAGGCCATGCTGATCGAGGTGTGCGCCGATCTCGGCGTCGCGACCACCTGCGTGAAGGGCCGCAGCGGAGTCTGGATCCGGGGCGACGGCCGGGGGCCCGACCGCAAGGTCGCGGCCATCGGAGTGCGCGTGACCGAAGGGGTCACCATGCACGGCTTTGCCTTGAACTGCGACAACGATCTGGCGTGGTTCGACCGCATCGTGCCGTGCGGCATCACCGATGCCTCCGTGACCACGCTGTCACGCGAGCTCGGCCGCGATGTCCGGGTGCAGGAGGCGCTTCCCCTGGTCGAGGCGCACCTGGGGAGACTGGTCGCATGGTGAACCCCGATGGCCGGAAGCTGCTGCGGATCGAGGCGCGCAACAGTGAGGTGCCGATCGAACGCAAGCCCGAGTGGATTCGGACGAGACTGAAGACCGGGCCGGAGTTCACTCAGATCCAGGCCCTGGTGAAGTCGGAGGGCCTGCACACGGTGTGCCAGGAGGCCGGCTGCCCGAACATCTATGAGTGCTGGGAAGACCGCGAGGCGACCTTCCTCATCGGCGGCGAGCAGTGCACCCGGCGGTGCGACTTCTGCCAGATCGACACCGGCAGGCCCGCCCCTCTGGATCGAGACGAGCCGCGTCGAGTCGCCGAGTCCGTGCGCACGATGGGCCTGCGCTACGCCACCGTCACCGGGGTGGCCCGCGATGACCTCCCGGACGAGGGCGCCTGGCTCTACGCCCAGACCGTGCGCGAGATCCACGACCTCAACCCGGGCACCGGAGTCGAGGTACTCATCCCCGACTTCTCCGGCAACCCGAAGCTCCTGGGCGAGGTGTTCGCCGCCGCTCCGGAGGTCCTGGCCCACAACGTCGAGACCGTGCCCCGCCTGTTCAAGCGGATCCGACCCGCCTTCACCTACGAGCGGAGCCTGGACGTGATCACCCAGGCCCGTGCCGCCGGGCTGGTGACCAAGAGCAACCTGATCCTGGGCATGGGAGAGAGCATCGAGGAGGTCCACGAGGCCCTGCGGGATCTGGTCACCGCCGGCTGCGACCTGGTCACCATCACCCAGTACCTGCGGCCCACTCCCCGGCACCATCCCGTTGAGCGCTGGGTCCGCCCCGAGGAGTTCGTGGCCCTGGCCGATACGGCCACGGGACTGGGCTTCGCCGGTGTGATGAGCGGCCCCCTGGTGCGCTCCAGCTACCGGGCCGGGCGCCTGTATGAGCAGGCGATCGCCGCGAGGTCGCAGACGCCCGTCTAGCCCGCCACGGTCCTGATCTAGGCTTCCCCCATGGCTGGCCGCATCCGCTCGACGTTTACCTCCCTCGCGCAGAACTGGCGCATGACGCAGCGCGTCTACCGCGCTCTCCCCTTGGAGGTCGGGGGCCTCTTCCTCGGCGCGGCCACCATCGTGGCCATCCCCATCGGCCTGTGGGTCAACTGGCTCACCGGGATTCTCGTCGCCATCCCCGTCGGCCTCCTCGCCGGCACCTACTGGTTCAGCCGCCGTGCGATGAGTGCCGCGTACACCCAGATCGAGGGCCAACCCGGGGCCGCCGCGGCCGTCATCCAGTCCTTTCGCGGCGGCAACTGGCTGGTGACGCCGGCCGTGGCGGTCAACAAGAACCAGGACATGGTCAGCCGCGTCGTGGGCAAGCCGGGGGTCATCCTGGTCGGCGAGGGACCCGCATCGCGCATCACGCCGATGCTGGCGAACGAGCGCAAGCGCACGGCACGGTGGCTGCCCGAGGTTCCCATCTATGAGATCCAGATCGGTGACGGCGAGGATCAGGTGGCCCTGGCGAAGCTGCAGAAGGCGCTGAGCAAGCTGCCGCGCAACCTGCGCGGGGGTGAGGTCACCGAGGTGCGCCGGCGACTGGACGCGCTCGGCAACGCGGCCTCGTCGATGCCCATTCCGAAGGGCCCGATGCCGACGAGCGCACGACAGGTGAGAAGGCAGCGCGGCGCGTAGCGTGCGAAGCGCCC
>DMPC01000165.1:6334-7158 GCA_003456155.1 Actinomycetota bacterium
GGCGCGTAGCGTGCGAAGCGCCCACAGGACAGGCGCGTAGCCGGCTATCTGCCGAGCAGGGCGACCGATCCGACCGCGCGGTCCTGCAGGCCACGGCCCTGGGAGTCCACGACCAGCGGGGGGATCACCAAGCAGATCAGCAGGGTGCGCGCAACGATGCGCCACAGGCCCAGTCGCGACCCATCCAGGCGCGTGATGCGAATGCCCATGATGCGCTGGCCGAAGGACCCACCGATGAGCCAGGTGAACAGGACGACCTCGATGGTGAAGATGAGCAGCGTCACCAGGGATGTCAGGTCCGAGGCGTAGCCCGCGGCGCCGGCCAGCAGGATCGCCACCCCCATGCAGGCGAACCAGTCGATCAGCAGGGCGATCAGGCGACGGCCGAGGCCCGCGACCTCACCGGGCAGGTCAGGGAGGGGCTGCGACACGCTCCCACGCTACCCGCGCCCGTTAACACCCGCGAAACAACCGGGACACGCCGCAGACACCCCTCCTTCGTACTCTCACGGCAACGGAGGCAACCGCCTCCGGTCAGGCGGGTCCCACCCGCGCGAGGCGACGCGCCGAGAGGCGCACGATCAAGGCTCGCTCAGGCGAGCAGGAGGTGTCATGTTCAAGAATTCTGATGAGGTCCTGCGCTACATCAAGGACGAGGGAGTCCGGTTCGTCGATGTCCGCTTCATCGACCTTCCCGGTGTGATGCAGCACTTCAACATGCCGGTCGAGTCCTTCGACCAGGCCGTCTTCGACGACGGCCTGATGTTCGACGGTTCGTCCATCCGCGGATTCCAGGCGATCCACGAGTCCGACATGAAGCTCAT
>DMPC01000165.1:7326-7785 GCA_003456155.1 Actinomycetota bacterium
AGTCCGACATGAAGCTCATCCCGGATCCGGCCACGGCCTACATCGATCCGTTCCGTCCGGCGAAGACGCTCGTCATGAACTTCTCGATCCGCGATCCGTTCACGAATGAGGAGTACTCCCGCGATCCTCGCAATGTGGCAGCGAAGGCCGAGGCCTACCTCAAGTCCACGGGAATCGCCGACACGGTGTTCTTCGGCCCTGAGGCGGAGTTCTACGTCTTCGACGACATCCGCTTCGAGTCCAACCAGCACGAGGCGTACTACCACATCGACTCGATCGAGGGTGCGTGGAACACCGGGCGCGTGGAGGAGGGCGGCAACCGCGGCTACAAGACCCGTTACAAGGGTGGCTACTTCCCCGTTCCCCCGGTCGATCACTTCGCCGACATCCGTGACGACATGGTCACCAACCTGCTCAAGGTGGGCCTTCAGGTGGAGCGCTCGCACCACGAGGTCGGCA
>DMPC01000165.1:7955-8141 GCA_003456155.1 Actinomycetota bacterium
AGCGCTCGCACCACGAGGTCGGCACTGCCGGACAGGGCGAGATCAACTACAAGTTCAACACCCTCCAGCATGCCGCCGACGAGGTCATGCTCTTCAAGTACATCATCAAGAATGTGGCCTGGGCGCACGGCAAGACGGCGACCTTCATGCCCAAGCCCCTCTTCGGCGACAACGGCTCCGGCATGC
>DMPC01000165.1:8468-9154 GCA_003456155.1 Actinomycetota bacterium
AACTCCTACCACCGCCTGGTGCCGGGCTACGAGGCTCCCGTGAACCTCGTGTACTCCGCGCGCAACCGCTCGGCCTGCATCCGCATCCCGGTGACCGGGAACTCACCGAAGGCGAAGCGCATCGAGTTCCGGGTGCCGGATCCCTCGAGCAACCCGTACCTCGCCTTCGCGGCCCAGCTCATGGCTGGCCTCGACGGCATCAAGAACAAGACGGAGCCGCTCGCACCGGTCGACAAGGACCTCTACGAGCTTCCGCCGGACGAGCATGCGTCCATTCCGCAGGTTCCGGGCTCCCTCGATGCGGTCCTCACCGCTCTGGAGGCCGACAACGAGTACCTGCAGGCGGGCAACGTGTTCCCGATGGACCTCATCGAGACGTGGATCGACTACAAGCGCACCAACGAGGTGGATCCGATCCGTCTGCGTCCGCATCCGCATGAGTTCGAGCTCTACTACGACATCTAGAGCCGACTGCACGCGCACTCCCTTCGCGTCGATTCGCCTCGCGCGCTCAGGGAAAACGAAGGGCCCCCGGCATGCCGGGGGCCCTTCGGCATGCCGGGGCGTTACTGCTTGCATGCAACGCACCGGAGGACTCGTGCCTCGAATCACTCGTCCGTGACGGCGTAGAAGAGCCGCTCGAAGACCTTCCTCGCCAGGCGCGTCGTGCGTCGGTAGTCCTCCAG
>DMPC01000165.1:9563-13570 GCA_003456155.1 Actinomycetota bacterium
AGGAGCTGCACGACCCACTCGACGTCACTCAGGCCCCCGCGCCCGAGCTTGGTGTGGAGCGCCGGATCGGCACCGCGCGGGAGACGCTCCGACTCCATGCGGGCTTTGAGTCTGCGCACCTCGACGACGTCGTCATCCGACAGGCCTCCGCGCCAGCGCACGGAGTCAATGAGTGAGGTGAAGGCTTCGGCGAGCGCCTCGTCCCCCGCCACGACCTCCGCACGCAGCAGAGCCTGCGACTCCCAGGTGGCCGACCAGCGCTCGTAGTAGGAGGCGTAGGAATCCAAGGACCGCACCAGCGGTCCCTGGCGACCTTCGGGCCGCAGGTCTGCGTCGATGTCCAGAGGGGGGTCACCGCTCGGGGCCATGAGAAGTCGGCGCAGCTCCTCGGCGATGCCGGCGGCCGTTCGCAGCGCGTGCTCCTCCTCCACTCCCTCTCGTCCCCGGTACACGAACATCACGTCGATATCGCTGCCGAAGCCGAGTTCGTGCCCACCGAACCGCCCCATTCCCACGATCGCGAACTCGACGGCGTCGTCCGGGTCGACCTCCTGGCGCACGGCCGCGAGGGCTGCCGCGAGCGAGGTGATCGCCACACTGGTGAGCGCGCTGCCGATCACCTCAGCGGGAGGACGCTGGAGCAGAGCGGACGAGGCGACACGGAACAGCTCTCTGCGCCGGATCGCACGGATGGCCGAGATGGCCGTGGCCGCCTCCTCATGGCGCTCGATGACCGCGTGCAGCTCCGACGCGAGCACCGCTCGTTCGCGCAGGCCGAGCTCCGCATCGTCGGCGAGAAGCGTCACCGCATCGGGGGCACCGAGGAGCAGGTCGGTCGCATAGCGACTGGTGCCCAGGATGGTGGCCATGCGTTCCGCAGCCACTGACTCGTCCCGCAGGAGCCGCAGGTACCAGTGGGTGGCGCCCAGGGCGTCACTCACCCGCCGGAAGCCGAGCAGCCCCGCGTCGGGATCGGGCGCGTCGGCGAACCAGCCGAGCATGACCGGCAGGAGGGTCCGCTGGATCGCGGCCCGTCGGGTGACGCCGGAGGTCAGCGCCTCCAGGTGACGCAGGGCGCTCGAAGGGTCGGCATAGCCGAGGGCATGGAGTCGTTGCTCCGCGGCAGCGGGGCTCAGCCGCGCCTCTCCGGCATCCAGGCGGGCCACCGCGTTGAGGAGCGGCCGATAGAAGAGCTTCTCGTGGAGTCGTCGCACGTGTCGGGCGTGGCGTCTCCACTCATCGACCAGTTCAGGTACCGGGTCCTGCCGAAAGCCCATCGACCGGCCCAGTCTGCGAAGCTCATTCTCGTCGTCCGGCATGGTGTGGGTCCGGCGCAGGCGGTACAGCTGGATGCGGTGCTCGAGGGTGCGCAGGAAGCGATAGGCGTCCGCCAGTGTCGAGGCATCGTCCCTGCCGACATAGCCCCAGGTGGCCAACGCCTCGAGGGCCTCCATGGTGTTCGAGCTGCGGACCATCACGTCACTTCGACCGTGCACCAGCTGCAGCAGCTGGACGGAGAACTCCACATCCCGCAGCCCACCGGGACCCAGCTTCAGCTCACGCTCCGCCAGTCGGGCCGGCACGTGGCTCTCCACGCGCCGTCTCATCGCCTGGGCATCCTCGACGAAGGTGGGGTGATCGGCTGCGCTCCAGACGAACGGACGGACGGCGTCCACATACACGTGGCCCAGAGCAAGGTCGCCCGCGACGGCACGCGCCTTGAGCAGTGCCTGGAACTCCCAGGTCTGGGCCCAGCGCTCGTAGTAGCCGACGTGGGAGGAGACCGTGCGCACGAGTGCTCCCTGCTTTCCCTCCGGGCGCAGGTTCGGATCGACCTCCCAGATGGTCCCCTCCGCGGTCACCGCACTGCAGGCCCGCATCACGGCCACCGCCATTCGCGTGGCGATGCGGAGCGCCTGATCCTCGTCGGCGCCCTCGACGGGCTCAGCAACGAAGATGACGTCGACGTCGCTCACATAGTTCAGCTCCCGAGCGCCGCACTTCCCCATGCCGATGACGGCAAAGCGACAGGACTCCGCCTCAGAACCCACCTCGGAACGCGCCACCGCGACAGCGGCCTCCAGGACGCCATCGGCAAGGTCGGCAAGCCAGCGCGCGACCGTCTCCATGGAGGCGATGCCGCTGATGTCCCGGGCTGCGATTCCGAGAAGAAGCCGTCGGTAGGCGACCCGCAGGGCATCGAGAACCGACTCATCGTGCCCATGGGCGACGGGCGTGGGGTCGTCCGGGTGCGCCCCGACCGCTCGGAGAAGCGCAGCCCGGTCGCTCCGGCCCATGGGGCCCTGGCCCAGTGCCTCGCCATCGGCCAGCACCTCCCACTCGTCCGGGTGGCGGGCCAGGAAGTCCCCGAGCGCCTCGGACATGCCGAGGACTTCGACCAGACGCCGCTGAAGGTCGCCATCGGCCACCAGTGCCGACGTCAGGCGCCGGGCCTGCTGGTCGTCGCATCCCTCGAGAATGCGCACGAGGAGGAGCAGCGCAGCATCGGGGTCGGCCGCGCCCGACAGATCGTTCAGCAGGTCACCGTCCGCTCCTGCGACGAGCAGGGGCTGAATCCTCGCGACCTCCAGCAGCCGACGCGAGCGATCGAGATCGGCCAGTCCGGCCCTGATGAGGCGTCCGGTGTCGGACTCCCGGCGATCGCTCATGGTTCGGTGATGGTCGCCAGGGTGCGGGCACGAAGCCAGACCAGTTCACCCCACGCCCGCACGGCCGGCCGCCAGGCAGCGATGAGGTCATGCTCCCGGCTCCGGAAGACCTCGAGGGACTCGCTGGCCGTCACGGACGAGAGCGGGACCTCCTCCTCGGTGTCCGCCACCCAGTCGGAGTAGATCACCAGATCGATCTCCGGATGCATCTGCAGTCCGTAGGCCGTCTCGCCCAGGCGGAAGGCCTGGACGCGGCAGGCGTCGTTGGTCATCAGCAGCACGGCACCGTCAGGAAGCTCGGCAACGTGATCCACGTGCCACTGGGCGGCCGGGACACTGTCACCGTCGATGGCGCGGGCGGCGGAGATGACCGGGTCAGCCAGGCCATCCATCGTGCGGTACACCTCCGAGACGCCGATCTCGCTGACGTCACTCACGGTCACGAGGCCCCCGTTGGCCGCGGCCAGCAGCTGCCCGCCCAGGCACAGGCCGAGAACCGGCACCCCCCGCTCCACCGCATCGCGCAGCAGAGCGCGCTCCTGCGGCAGCCAAGGAGCATCGTCATCGTCATGGGCGCCCGGAGATCCTCCGAGGGGGATGACCGCGTGGACGTCGTCCGGCACCGTCGAGGGGACCTGCTCGCCGGCGTAGGCGTGGATGGTGCGCACGTCCAGTCCGTCCTCGAGGAGCCATTCGCCGACGAGGGCAACCGGACAGGTGACGTCGTTCTGCACGGCCAGGACGACAGGTCGCGTGCCCGGGGCCGCGTCCATGGGCTCCGCAGGATCCGGGCTCGAGGACATGGAAGGGAATCTAGCGGCCGATTCCGGCACGAGCAGAAGCCGGCATGGGGTGCTCGCCCGGCCCGTCACAGGGACGGCAGGTAGCGCTGCATCTCCCAGGACGTCACCTGACGGCGGTAGTCCTCCCACTCGGCCTGCTTGTTGCGCAGGAAGAACTCGAACACATGCTCGCCGAGGGTCTCCGCCACGAGCTCCGACCGCTCCATGGCGGAGATGGCCTGGTTCAGGCTCGAGGGAAGAGGGGCCATGCCCAGCGCCCGGCGCTCGGACGCGGTGAGAGCCCAGACATCGTCCTCGGATCCGCGCGGGAGCTCATACCCCTCCTCGACTCCCTTCAGACCAGCAGCGAGCAGAACGGCGAAGGCGAGATAGGGGTTGGCCGCGCTGTCGAGGCTTCGGAACTCGACGCGGGTGCTGTTGCCCTTGGAGGGCTTGTACATGGGCACGCGGATGAGGGCCGAGCGGTTGTTATGACCCCAGCAGATCCATGCGGGCGCCTCTCCACCCCCCGCGAGGCGCTTGTAGGAGTTGACCC
>DMPC01000165.1:13758-13888 GCA_003456155.1 Actinomycetota bacterium
ACCCACTGGTTGGTGACGGCCGTGAGTTCGGGCGCGTGGATGAGGAGCCCGGCGATGAACGATCGGGCGACCTTGGAGAGCTGGTACTCCGCTCCCGGCTCGAAAAACGCGTTGCGGTCGCCCTCGAACA
>DMPC01000165.1:14197-18623 GCA_003456155.1 Actinomycetota bacterium
GCGTCGGCGTAGCGCAGGTCGATCTCCTGCTGACCGGGGCCGCCCTCGTGGTGGCTGAACTCGACCGAGATGCCCATCTGCTCCAGCATGGTGATGGCCTGGCGCCGGAAGTCGCGGGCCATTCCGTGAGGCGTGTTGTCGAAGTAGCCGTACGTGTCGACGGGAGTCGGGATCTCGCCTGCCTCCGGCTGCCCCTTGAACAGATAGAACTCGACCTCGGGGTGCGTGTAGAACGTGAAGCCGAGATCGGCCGCCTTGGTGAGGGTCCGCTTGAGTACGAAGCGGGGGTCGGCGTACGACGGCGATCCATCGGGCATCTGGATGTCGCAGAACAGGCGGGCCACGCCAGGCCCCTCGCTCCGCCACGGCAGGATCGCGAAGGTCGAGGGATCGGGCTTGGCCAGCATGTCGGACTCATAGACCCGGGTGAAGCCCTCGATGGCCGAACCATCGAAGCCGATGCCCTCGGCGAAGGCTCCCTCGAGCTCAGCCGGTGCGACCGCCACCGACTTGAGCGTGCCCAGCACATCGGTGAACCACAGTCGGACGAAGCGGATGTCCCGCTCCTCGATGGTGCGCAGCACGAACTCGGCTTGCCTGTCCATGCGCCCATAGTGGCCCTCGACGTGTTACATCGCCGTTAACCGGGCCGGTTCCGCTCCCGCAGTACCCTCAGGCGGTGCCCACCCTGCGCATCGCCCTGGCCCAGGTGAACCCCACCGTCGGCGACCTCTCCGGGAACGCACAGCTGATCCGGTCGAGCGTCGCCGAGGCGGCGCGCCAGGGTGCCGGTCTGGTCGTGCTGCCGGAGATGGTGCTCACGGGCTACCCGGTCGAGGACCTGGCCCTGCGTCCGTCCTTCCAGCAGGCCTCGCGAGCGGCCCTCGAGGACCTTGCCCGCAGCCTCGCCGCTGACGGGAACGGGGCGGCCACCTGCATCGTCGGCTACCTCGATCACCTGGACGACGTCGGGTCGGGTCGGGCCGGAGAGCCGCGACGCCGACCCGTGAACGCCGCTGCCGTCCTGCGAGGTGGTGCCGTCGTCGCTCGCTATGTGAAGCACCACCTGCCCAACTACGGGGTGTTCGACGAAGCCCGCTATTTCATCCCCGGTGACGAGGCCCTCGTGATCGAAGAGAGTGGCGTGCGCATCTGCGTCGCCATCTGCGAGGACCTGTGGCGTGAAGGCGGCCCGGTCCAATGGGCGCGCGAGGCCGATGCCGACATCCTGGCCGTGCTCAACGCATCGCCCTATGAGCAGGACAAGGACGACGTCAGGCTGGAACTGTGCCAACGCCG
Organism: Actinomycetota bacterium; assembly: GCA_003456155.1. Lineage (GTDB taxonomy): Bacteria > Actinomycetota > Actinomycetes > S36-B12 > S36-B12 > UBA10649. Next base: position 15,497 of record DMPC01000165.1, read on the forward strand.
CGCAGAGGAGGCTCGAGCCACTCTCCTCTACTGCAACATGACCGGCGGCCAGGACGAGCTGGTCTTCGATGGGGACTCGCTCGTCGTTGCCGCCGATGGCACCCTGCTGGCGCGAGCCCCCCGGTTCGAGGAGTGCCTGCTCATCCACGACATCGACACCGAGGGCGTCACCGCGTCCGCGGTACTCCCCGCACGCCTGGACGCGCATGAGGAGGTCTACGCCGCCCTCGTGACGGGGCTGCGCGACTACGTCGACAAGAACGGCTTTCGGAGTGTTCTGCTCGGCTTGAGCGGCGGGATCGACTCGGCGCTCGTAGCGGCGCTCAGCGTCGACGCCCTCGGAGCCGACCGTGTCTTCGGCGTCGCGATGCCGAGCGCCTACTCCTCGGAGCACTCCATCGCCGACGCCTACGACCTGGCTGATCGCATGGGTCTGTCCATCCGCACCGTGCCGATCGCACCGATGGTCGAGGCCTACCTGTCCTCGCTGACCCTGACCGGCGTCGCCGAGGAGAACCTGCAGGCGCGCGTGCGAGGGACGACTCTCATGGCCCTGTCGAACCAGGAGGGCCATCTCGTGCTGGCCACGGGGAACAAGAGCGAGCTGGCCGTCGGCTACTCGACGATCTACGGTGACGCCGTCGGCGGCTTCGCCCCGATCAAGGACGTTCCGAAGACCCTGGTGTGGTCGCTCGCGCGCTGGCGCAACGAGCAGGCCGCGGCTGCTGGCCACGCGCCGCCCATTCCGCCCAACAGCATCACCAAGCCACCGAGCGCCGAGCTGCGTCCCGACCAGCGCGACACCGATTCCCTCCCCGAGTACGAGGAGCTCGATCGCATGCTCGAGCTGTACATCTCCGGGGACCGCAGCGCATCAGAACTCGTCGCGTCGGGCTTCGATCACCAGACCGTCGAGCGCATCCTTCGGCTGACCGACCTCGCCGAGTACAAGCGGAGGCAGTACCCACCGGGCACGAAGATCTCCCTTCGCGCGTTCGGACGTGATCGACGCCTGCCCATCACTAATCGCTGGCGCGAGTCAGCCCCCTGAGAACCGCGCTTCGGCAGTCATCCATCCCTCCTGGGATGGGTGCCCCGGACGTGCATTTCCCCGATCACCGTGGCACGATGGTGGTGTCCGGGGACTCCGCAACGGAGCCTCGAGATAGGAGAACACCATGTCCTTCCATACTGAGCGCCCCGACCGACGGGTCACGATGCGCGACCTCCACGACGCCACGCTCCGCGGGGAGAAGTGGCCCATGATCACGGCCTACGACGCGATGACCGCACGAATCTTCGACGACGCCGGGATCCCCGCACTCCTCGTGGGCGACTCCGCAGCCATGGTGGTCTACGGGCACGACTCCACCCTGCCGGTGACCGTCGAAGAGCTGCTCCCGCTCGTCAGGGCCGTGGTGCGGGGCGCCCCTCACGCCTTCGTGATCGCCGATCTGCCGTTCGGCTCCTACCAAGCGTCGCCCGCGCAGGCCCTCGAGACCTCGGCTCGCTTCATCAAGGAGGGCGGAGCCCACGCCGTGAAGCTCGAGGGTGGCATAGCGATGGCCCCGCAGGTGGAGATGCTGGCCCAGGCGGGCATTCCCGTGATCGGGCACCTCGGACTCACGCCGCAGTCGGTGAACCTGCTCGGCGGGTACCGCGTCCAGGGGCGCGGCGAGGCCGGTGAGCTGCTGATGCGCGATGCGAAGGAACTGCAGTCCGCGGGAGCCAGCGCCATCGTCCTGGAGGCCGTGCCCTCCGAGCTCGCCGCGCGGGTGACGGAGATCCTGAGCATCCCCACCATCGGCATCGGTGCCGGCTCAGCGACCGACGCGCAGGTCATCGTGTGGCAGGACCTCGTGGGTCTGAGTTCCGGACCCGCCCCGAAGTTCGTCAAGCGCTACGCGGATGTGCGCGAGGTCATGCTCGACGCTGTCGCCCGATGGGGCAGTGATGTGCGAGAAGGCGCCTACCCCTCCGCGGAGCACTCCTACTCCTGACCGATCAGGACGCGCCGCCGGTCCCGCCGGTCACACGTCCGTCACGCGAAGGCCGGCATGAGCCTTGTAGCGACGATTCATCGAGATGAGATTCGCCGTCATCGCCTCGACCTGCCCGGCATTGCGCAGGCGCCCGCCATAGATGCCTCGGATTCCCGGGATCCGGGCTGCGAGCGCCTGAACGGCGTCGGTGGCCTCGCGGTCGTCGCCCAGCACCAGCACGTCGGTGTTGATCTCCCCGACACTGTCGTCGAGCAGGAGGACGGCAGAGATGTGGTGGAAGGCCGCAACCACGATGCTCTCGGGCAGTACCGCTGCCGCCTGCTGCGCCGCTGAGCCCTCCGGCACCGCCAGCGCGAAGGCCCCCTGCTTGTCGAAACCCAGCGGGTTGACGCAGTCGACCACGATCTTTCCGCTGAGCGGCTCGCGCAGGGACTGGAGGAGGTCGGCGTGGCCATCCCAAGGCACGGCAACGATGACAATGTCGCTGTCACGCGCGCACTGCTCGTTGGACGAACCGAGGACTCCATCGCCCATGTCGGCCGCAACCCCCTGGGCCCGGTCGCCATCACGCGAACCGATGATGACCCGCTGCCCGGCACGGGCCAGACGATGCGCGAGCCCTCGACCTTGTTCGCCTGTTCCCCCGAGAACGCCGACAGTGAGTTGGGAGACATCCGGAAGCTCAGGAAGCATGGTGTTGTCATTCACGAGGCCAGATCCTCGCACAACGATGCAGTGCGCGCGCGACGAGTGCACGAGAAAGACGGCTACTGCCCACCGCGCGAGCAGCGCACAGACGTCGGATTCGACGTCACGATGGACGACCACGATGACGTGATCATGCCTCACATCGTGCGTTGAGCGTGACATGAGCCACGATGCATGACGTGACACGCGCATGCCTTACGTGACGAATGGCTTTGCCTTTGCTACGCCGCTCTGTCACAGTTATCCACATAGAACGTCGCACACCGCGACGTTCACTGACACGGGAGGCAACGTGGCGGTCGCAAAGAAGACTGCACGGAAGGCGCCGGCCAAGAAGGCCGCAGCCAAGAAGGCAGTGAAGAAGGCACCGGCTCGCAAGGCCGCAGCCAAGAAGGCCGTCAAGAAGGCACCGGCTC
>DMPC01000165.1:18971-22646 GCA_003456155.1 Actinomycetota bacterium
ACCGGCTCGCAAGGCCGCAGCCAAGCGGGCTCCGGCTCGCAAGGCCGCAGCCAAGAAGGCTCCGGCTCGCAAGCGCTAGCAGCGACCGACTTCTGGTCCATGACAGTGGGCCCGCACCTCAGGGTGCGGGCCCACTGTCATGCGGAGGTCATCTGTACCGGTCAGTCATCACCCGCGTCGAAAGCCTCGTTGCGCTCATGAGCCAGCTCGAGGGCATGCTTGGCGTCGCTCTCCGTCGCGTAAGGACCCATGCGCTCGGCATTGGCGCACCCATCCTCCGGCTCGACCTTCTGATGAACGAGGCAGTAGTACCAGCTCACGAGGGCTCCCATCGTCTCTGACGGCCATGGCACGTCTGTGTGCACCCAAACATAGCGAGCGGCGTCGGCCTCTAGGATCCACACATGCCTTCGAGCGTCCGTCTGCCACTGGAGCCCGGGATCGTGGGCCCTCTCCGCAGCGTGCCGGCCGCGATAGTGCGCCCTGAGTACGTGGGCAGGCCCGCTCCCGAGCCCTACACCGGTCCCGAGCGCAAGGACGCCGCAATCATCGATGCCATGCGGGTCGCCGGTCGCCTGGCAGGGGATGCTCTGGCCGAGGTGGGCCGCGCCATTCGGCCGGGAGTCACGACGGACGAGCTGGATCGGATCGGCCATGAGTTCCTCTGCGACCATCACGCCTACCCCTCGACCCTGGAGTACCGGGGATTTCCGAAGTCCCTGTGCACATCCCTGAACGAGGTGATCTGCCACGGGATCCCGGATACGACCGTCCTGCAGGACGGAGACATCTGCAACATCGACATCACCGCGTTCCTCGATGGCGTGCACGGTGACACCAACGGGACCTTCCTCGTCGGGGAGCCTGACGAGGAGGTGCGGCTGCTCGTTGAGCGCACGAAGGAGGCGACCCGTCGCGCGATCAAGGCAGTTGCTCCCGGGCGACCGGTCAGCGTCATCGGCAGGGTGATCGAGAGCTACGCCCGTCGGTTCGACTACGGGGTCGTCCGAGACTTCACGGGCCACGGCATCGGCACGGCCTTCCACACGGGCCTGGTCATCCCGCACTACGACGATCCCTCCCTCACGACCGTCATAGAACCAGGCATGACCTTCACGATCGAGCCGATGATCACTCTCGGCACCCACGAGTGGGACATGTGGGACGACGGGTGGACCGTCGTCACGCGGGATCGCCGTTGGACCGCGCAGTTCGAGCACACCCTCGTGGTGACCGAGAGCGGCAGCGAGATACTCACTCTGCCCACGGGCGTTTCCCAGGAGGACTGGTAGATGACGAAGGCCCACACCGACACCACGTGGCCGGCTGACGTCCTGACCCTGTCGATCGACATCGGCGGCAGCGGGGTCAAGGCATCCGTGGTCAACGCCCAGGCCATGATGGTCTCCGATCGTGTTCGAGTCGACACCCCCTACCCGTGCCCACCCGAACTTCTCGTGCAGACCGTCACCGACCTCGTGGCTCCGCTGCTCGACGTCAATCGGGTGTCGGTCGGCTTCCCCGGTCTCGTCCGGGATGGCCACGTCATCGAGGTTCCGTCGCTGTCCCGCCGCGAGTACGGCGGCGAGCGTGACCCCCTGCTCGCTGCAGCGTGGCACGGATTCGACCTCGCCCGGGCACTCGCCGAGTCGTTCCGCCTTCCCACGAAGGTCGTCAACGACGCCGACATGCAAGGGTGCGCGGTCGTCCAGGGCGACGGCCTGGAGTTCGTCCTGACGCTGGGGACAGGGGTTGGTACCGCCCTGTTCAGCAACGGCGTCCTGCTCCCCCACCTGGAACTCAGCCATGGGCCGTTCAAGGGTGGGCTCACCTTCGACATCGCGCTGGGCAACGCGCAGCGCAAGGAGATCGGCAACGAGCGCTGGAGCAGGCGCGTGCGCAGGGCCATCGCCGCTTTCGACGACATGCTCTTCTTCGACCGACTCTTCGTCGGTGGCGGGAACGCCAAGCAGCTCAGCACGGCCGACATCGGCCCCAAGGGCGAGATCGTGCCGAACACGTCTGGGATCCTCGGCGGCGTGCGCGTATGGGACCTTGACGCATGACCCGGTGGCTCTCCGAGGATGAGCAGCGGAGCTGGCGTGCCTGGCTGGCCGCCTCCCTGCTGCTGCACGACCGACTCTCCCGCGATCTGCAGGAGCAGCATGGCCTGACGATCGCCGACTACGAGATCCTCGTGCATCTCTCCGAAGCCCCCGAGCGACGCATGCGCATGAGCGATCTGGCCGATGCGACGCTCTCCTCGCGAAGCCGGCTGTCACATCAGATCGACCGCATGGAGCGAGCGGACCTGGTCGAGCGCGAGTCGTGCTCGGACGATCGGCGCGGCGCCTTCGCTGTCCTCACGTCCCACGGCTGGGACGTCGTGGTGCAGGCTGCTCCTGACCATGTGGAGAGCGTCCGGACTCATCTGCTCGATGTGATGACTCCAGAGGAGTTCGCCGCGTTGGGCCGAGCCTCGGCGAAGGTTGCCGACGGCCTCGATGGCGGGGGACGAGCCAGCCTGTAAGCCGGATTCTGTGACCAGCGAACTGGCCGGTGATCATCCATCTGCGACTGCCGTTGCCGACAGCCTGGTGCGGCCTACCCGCAGACATTGAGCGGGCCGCTCGTCTGCGCAGACCGGTTACCCGATCCTTTTGGCCTTGCTCCGGGTGGGGTTTACCGAGCCACCGCAGTCGCCTGCGGTGCTGGTGGTCTCTTACACCACCGTTTCACCCTTGCCAGGATCGCTCCTGGCGGTCTGTTCTCTGTGGCACTGTCCCGCGGGTCACCCCGGGTGGGCGTTACCCACCACCCTGCCCTGTGGAGTCCGGACTTTCCTCGACACCGAAGTGCCGCGATCACCCGGCTGGCTCGTCCGACCTCAGGGTACCGCTTCGCTAGCCTGCGAGCTGTGCTGATCGTGCTCCCCCCCAGCGAGGGCAAGTCCGCGCCCGATACCGGCCCGGTGCTCGACGTGGCGGGACTGTCGTTCCCGGCACTGGAGACGACTCGCCGCACCGTCCTGAGGGCGCTCCGGACGCTGTGCGCGGGGGATCTCGACGCGGCGGTGACCACGCTGGGGCTCGGTCCGACCCAGCACGGAGAGGTCGGAGCGAACACGCGTCTGGCCAAGGAACCCTGCGCGCCGGCGATCGAGGTCTACACCGGCGTCCTGTACGAGGCACTCGACGCAGCAAGCCTCTCCGCAGCTGCCCGACGACGACTCGACGAGCAGGTGGCGATCGCGTCGGGGCTCTGGGGGCTCGTCCGGCCAGCTGACCTCATCCCCTCGTACCGACTCAGTGGCTCGGTGACCCTGCCGGGCATCGGCCCGCTCGCCTCGGTGTGGCGCCCGGACATCTGCGCACTGCTTGCCGCAACCCCGGACCTCCTCATCGACATGCGTTCGGGCGCCTATGTGGCACTCGGTCCCGTTCCCGAGTCGGCGAGCGGCAGAGCCGTCACGATTCGCGTCGTGAACGAGCGGAACGGCAAGCGGTCGGTGATCAGCCACAACAACAAGGCGACCAAGGGGCGGCTGGTGCGCACCCTCGTCACCAGTCGACGGCGGCCGCGCGACATCCCCTCGCTGATGGACGTGCTGCGATCAGAGGGCTACGAGGTAGAACTGTCCAGCCCCGTTCGGGCAGAGCCCGCCGTCCTCGACGT
>DMPC01000206.1:0-1198 GCA_003456155.1 Actinomycetota bacterium
TACAAGCCGCTGGTGGCGACCCAGGTCTTTCGACTGAGCTGATGGGCTAGAGGCGGCCGAGGACGCTGCTGTTGAGTCCGCCCTGGATGAATGCCAGGACGACCGGCAGGGCCTCCTCGGCCGTCGTCGTCCCCGCCTCAAGGCGCGTGATGGTGGAGTCGACGACGCCCCACACCAGTCCTGACATGACACCGGCGTCGGCGACGCCGAGGTCGGTGATGGCGGCGTGCAGCGGGCGGATCAGGTCGCGGTGGAGAGTCTGCACCTCGGCTCGGCGCGTCGGGGGAAGGTCGACCGATCCGGCCGCCCGGACGAGGGCGTGGCGGCCATCCGAGACGTACTCGAGGACGGCTGTGACCCAGGCCTCGATCCTCGGGCCTGGCGCTTCGTGATCCCGAGTGGCTCGGTCGAGCGCATCGCTCCAGTCGGCCAGCTCATCGACGAGGACGTCGGCGATGAGGTCCGAGGCGCTGCTGTAGTACTCGTAGACGGCCGATCGCGACAGGCCCACCTCGGTGGCGACCTCGGCGACGGTGAAGTTGCCGCTGCGCAGGATGAGCGCGGCCGCGGCATCGAGCAGGGCAGCCCTGCGCTGCTCGCGGTGCTCGGCGACGGTGGGTGCGCTGATCTTCGGCATGGTGCGTCCAGTATGCCGCAACACGACGAAGGCGCCCCCCGAGCGGGGAGCGCCTTCGGTGACGGGGGGCAGGGCCTAGAGGGCAGCGGCCTTCTTGGCGATGGCCGACTTGCGGTTCGCGGCCTGGTTCGCGTGGATGACGCCCTTGCTGACCGCCTTGTCGAGCGCTCGGGTGGCCTGCGCGGCCAGGGTGGCGGCCTCGGTGGCGTTGCCGGTCTCGGCTGCCTCGTGGAACTTGCGGACGGCCGTCTTGAGGGACGACTTCACCGACTTGTTGCGCAGGCGCGCCTTCTCATTGGTGCGATTGCGCTTCATCTGCGACTTGATGTTCGCCACGGATCAACCTTCTCGGCTTGTCTTGCTTGATGATGGGGGGACGTGCGGGTGGAGCCTGGACGTTCTGCGACCCCCAAGAGTACCCGTAGGCTGGTCCCGGGCCAAAATCGGCCCCTGATCCGCTACCCGTGAGGAACCCGGTGCCCCAGAACGCGCCCGTCCCGCAGCCCGGCGCCACCGATCCGTCGGTGATCCGGAACTTCTGCATCATCGCCCACATCGACC
>DMPC01000206.1:1485-2290 GCA_003456155.1 Actinomycetota bacterium
GAGCGGGGCATCACGATCAAGTCCCAGGCCGTCCGGCTGCCGTTCCGCTCCGCCGCGGGCATGGAGTACGTCCTCAACATGATCGACACGCCCGGCCACGTGGACTTCACGTACGAGGTGTCCCGCTCGCTGGCTGCCTGCGAGGGCGCGGTCCTCCTGGTCGACGCTGCTCAGGGCATCGAGGCGCAGACCCTCGCGAACCTCTACCTGGCCCTCGAGACCGATCTGGCGATCATCCCCGTCCTGAACAAGATCGACCTGCCGGCCGCCCAGCCGGAGAAGTACGCCGCTGAGCTCGCCCACCTCATCGGGTGCTCGCCGGACGACGTCCTGCTCGTCTCGGCGAAGACGGGTCTGGGTGTCCCGGCACTGCTCGAGGAGATCGTGGAGCGGATCCCGGCTCCGGTGGGAGATCCGGCGGCGCCGGCTCGCGCGATGATCTTCGACTCGGTGTACGACACCTATCGCGGCGTGGTCACCTACGTCCGCGTCGTCGACGGCCACATCTCCAGCCGCGAGCGCATCTCGATGATGTCCACGGGAGCGGTGCACGAGCTTCTCGAGGTCGGTGTGATCTCTCCCGAGCCCATCCCGGGGTCCGGCCTCGGCGTGGGCGAGGTGGGCTACCTGATCACCGGCGTGAAGGACGTGCGCCAGTCACGCGTCGGCGACACGGTCACATCGGAGCGCCGTGGTGCGACCACGCCTCTGGGGGGATACGAGGACCCCAAGCCGATGGTCTTCTCCGGTCTCTACCCGATCGACGGCTCCGACTATCCGGAGCTGCGCGACGCGCTCGACAAGC
>DMPC01000206.1:2560-2988 GCA_003456155.1 Actinomycetota bacterium
CTGCTGCACATGGAGATCGTCCGTGAGCGGCTCGAGCGCGAGGCGAACCTCGATCTCATCTCGACGGCTCCGAACGTCATCTACCGCGTCGTGCTCGACGACGGCAAGGAGATCGTCGTCACCAATCCGAGCGAGTTCCCCACGCAGAAGGTGTCTCGCATCTTCGAGCCGATCGTGAAGTCGACGATCATCCTGCCCAGCGAGTTCGTGGGCACGGTCATGGAGTTGTGCCAGCAGCGTCGCGGCACCCTGCTGGGCATGGACTACCTGTCCGAGGATCGCGTCGAGATGCGCTACACGCTCCCTCTGGCAGAGATCGTCTTCGACTTCTTCGATGCGCTGAAGTCGCGCACGCGCGGCTACGCCTCCCTCGACTATGAACTCTCGGGCGAGCAGGAGGCCGACCTCGTGAAGGTCGACATCCTGCT
>DMPC01000206.1:3154-3433 GCA_003456155.1 Actinomycetota bacterium
TCGTGAAGGTCGACATCCTGCTCCACGGCGACCCGGTGGACGCCTTCAGTGCCATCGTTCATCGTGACAAGGCGATGAGCTACGGGACGATGATGACCTCGAAGCTCAAGGAGCTCATCCCGCGNNAGCAGTTCGAGGTGCCCATCCAGGCGGCTATCGGATCCCGCGTGATCACCCGCGAGACCATCCGCGCCATCCGCAAGGACGTCCTCGCGAAGTGCTACGGCGGTGACATCTCCCGCAAGCGCAAGCTCCTGGAGAAGCAGAAGGAGGGCAAGA
>DMPC01000206.1:3619-16040 GCA_003456155.1 Actinomycetota bacterium
GGCAAGAAGCGCATGAAGATGGTGGGCCGGGTCGAGGTGCCCCAGGAGGCCTTCGTCGCAGCACTCTCCACCTCCGACGCTCCGAAGAAGTAGTGCCCCCGCTCCCGACACCCGCAACGGGTCCCGCCCTGGGGATGTACGTCCACGTGCCGTTCTGCGCCAGCAGGTGCGGGTACTGCGACTTCAACACCTACACCGCGACCGAGCTGGGGGATTCGGTCCGCCGTGACACGTTCCACGAGGCGCTGATCGACGAGGTGCGGCTGGCCCGTCGCGCTCTCGAATCGGACGACCGGGCCGTGAGCACGGTCTTCGTGGGGGGCGGCACTCCGACCCTCCTCGATGCGAGCGCCCTCACGGCCGTCCTGGAGGCGATCCACCAGGAGTTCGGCCTCGCGCCCGATGCCGAGGTCACGACCGAGGCCAACCCGGACTCGGTCGACCGGCGCATGCTCGAGGAGCTGCGTGCGGGTGGCTTCACCCGGGTGTCCCTCGGGATGCAGAGCTCCGCCCCGGCCGTGCTTCGGGTGCTCGAGCGCACGCACACGCCGGGTTCGAGCACTGCTGCCGCCCGTGCTGCCCGTGACGCGGGATTCGAGCATGTGAACCTCGATCTCATCTACGGAACTCCGGGGGAGAGCGACGACGACCTGCGTCGCTCCCTCGACGAGGTGCTCACCTCGGGGGTCGATCATGTCTCCGCCTACGCGCTCATCGTCGAGGACGGCACTCCGCTGGCCCGCCGGGTCCGCCGCGGCGAGATCGCGGCCCCGGACGACGATGTCGCCGCGGAGCGCTACCTGATCGTGGACGAGGTGCTCACCTCGGCAGGCATGGGCTGGTACGAGGTGTCCAACTGGGCGCGCCCGGGCGGGGAGTGCCGGCACAACCTCGGCTACTGGGGCGACGCGGACTGGTGGGGCGTGGGGCCGGGCGCCCACAGCCACCTCGATGGGCGCCGGTGGTGGAACGTGAAGCACCCGCGTACCTATGCGGAGCGGCTGTCGGCGGGCGTGGCGCCGGAGGAAGGCGCAGAGGTGCTGACCGGGGAGCAGCGGGCGATGGAGCGGATCATGCTGGGCCTGAGGCTGGCCGAGGGCCTTCCCGTCGAGGACATCGAGGGGGACCTCTCGCGCGTGGGCGAGGGGCTCCTCGATGAGGCGGCCCTGGCCCGGGGGCGCGTCGTGCTCACGCGCCGGGGACGGCTGCTCGCGGACTCGGTCATCCGCTCGCTCGTGCGCTGAGCGGGTCCTGCGGCGTCGGCCGCCTCGGTGCCCCGGCGAGCTCAGGCACATCAGCGACCCGAGCCCCTCTGACGCCGCCCGTCGAGACGCGGACGCCGCCTCACGGGCGTACACTTGGCACTCGCGGCTCGTGAGTGCCAAGCCAGGGGAGGACGCATGCAGGAGGAGCGACGCCTCGCCGTCCTGCGCGCCATCGTCGAGGACTACGTCGCCACGCATGAGCCGGTCGGCTCCAAGGCCCTGGTCGAGCGGCACAACCTCGGGGTGTCCCCGGCGACCATCCGCAATGACATGGCCGCCCTGGAGGAGGAGGGGTACATCGCGCAGCCGCACACCAGCGCGGGCCGCGTCCCCACCGACCTCGGCTACCGCCTCTTCGTCGACCGCCTCTCCGAGGTCAAGCCGCTGACCGCCCCCGAGCGGCGGGCCATCGAGCGGTTCCTCGACGACGCCGTCGACCTTGACGATGTGATGGCGCGAACCGTCCGCATCCTCGCGCAGGTCACCCAGCAGGTGGCCCTCGTGCAGTACCCGTCGCTGACGCGCAGCACGATCAAGCACGTCGAGCTGGTGCCCATGAGCAGCACACGGATCATGCTGATCGTCATCACCGACACCGCGCGCGTCGAGCAGCGGCTCATCGAGTGCTCGGCCCCGGTTCCCGAAACGCTCGTGGCCGATCTGCGATCGCGGCTCGGCGTGAGCCTCACTGGGAAGGGTTACGGCGAGGCCGCCGGTGCGCTGGAGGGCATTGACGAGTCCTTCGCGCCTGAGGAGCGAGCGATCGTCAGGGTGGTCGCTGCCACGCTGCTCGAGACGATGACCGAGCGCACCGACGAGCGGATCGTGCTCGGTGGCACGGCCCACCTCGCTCGCTATGGGCAGGCCTTCCCCCTGGCGATCCAGCCTGTCCTGGAAGCGCTCGAGGAGCAGGTCGTGCTCATGCGGCTGCTCGGCGAGACCACCGGCCAGGCGGGTGTCACGGTGCGCATCGGGCATGAGAACCCGATCGAGGGCCTCGCGTCCACCAGCGTCGTCACGGCGCGTTATGAGCGCGGCGAGCATGCGGTCGCGTCGTTGGGCGTCGTGGGGCCCACGCATATGGACTACCCCGGCACCATGGCCTCCGTTCATGCCGTGGCCCGTTACGTCAGCCGAATCCTCGATGAGCAGTAGGGAAGCCGCGTGAGCACCGACTACTACGCCCTGCTCGGGGTCTCGCGGGATGCATCCGGCGAGGACATCAAGAAGGCCTACCGTCGGCTGGCCCGGGAGCTGCACCCGGATGTCAATCCCGATCCCGAGCATCAGGAGCGCTTCAAGGAGGTCACTGCTGCCTACGAGGTCCTGAGCGATCCGGAGAAGCGGCAGATGTACGACCTCGGCGGAGACCCCCTGGGCTCCGCACGCGGGGGCTTCGGCGCGGGAGGGTTCGACTTCGGCGACATCATGGACGCCTTCTTCGGCGGTGGTGCTGCCCGTGGCCCGCGGATGCGCGCCCGTCGTGGGCAGGACGCCATGATCCGCATCCAGATCGACCTCTCGGATGCGGTGTTCGGCAGCACCCGGGATCTCACGGTCGACACCGCTGTCGCCTGCGCGGCATGCGATGCGTCGGGCCTGGCCCCGAAGAGCTCCCCGGTCACCTGCGCGATGTGCAAGGGGCGAGGGGAGATCCAGCAGGTGCAGCGCTCCTTCCTCGGCCAGGTCATGACGGCGCGTCCCTGCCCCGCGTGCCAGGGTTTCGGGACGACCATCCCCCATCCGTGCACCGAGTGCTCCGGTGACGGCCGGGTGCGCACCCGTCGGACCCTCACCGTCCAGATCCCGCCCGGAGTCGACACCGGCACGCGCATCCAGCTGTCGGGGGAGGGCGAGGTCGGTCCCAACGGCGGTCCGGCCGGTGATCTCTTCGTCGAGATCGTCGTCCGGCCGCACGACCTGTTCGAGCGCCGCGGGGATGAGCTCCACTGCATGGTCACCGTGCCAATGACGGCTGCTGCTCTCGGGACGACCGTCACCCTCGACACGCTCGACGGTCCGCTCGACGTCTCGATCGCCCCGGGCACTCAGTCGGGGGAGTCGGTCACCATGCGCGGCCACGGGGCTGCGCGTCTGCGCTCCGCGGGTCGCGGCGACCTCTACGTGCATCTGTCGGTGCAGACGCCGACTCGGCTGGACGCGCAGCAGGAGGAGATCCTCCGGCAGCTCGCTGCCCTGCGCGAGGAGACCACCGTTCAGGTCGGCCAGGGAACCACGGCCCAGGGCGGGGGGCTGTTCTCCCGCCTGAAGGATGCGTTCAGCGCCAAGTGACCGCACCCGTCTTCCTCCTGGTCGAGCTCGGCTCGGTCCGCGTCGGCGACGTCGTCGAGCTGGCCGGGGCCGAGGGCAGGCATGCCGTGTCGGTCCTGCGCATGACGCCCGGGGAACCCGTGGCGCTGGTCGACGGGCGTGGTCGTCGCGCCATCGGGGTGATCGATCACGTCGTGGGCAGGGAAATCGCTGGTGTGCGGATAGATGCGGTCATCGACGAGAAGGAGCCGCAGCCGCGCATCGTCGTGATCCAGGCCCTTCCCAAGGGCGATCGTGGCGAACTCGCGGTCGAACTCCTCACCGAGATCGGCGCGGACGTGATCGTCCCGTGGTCGGCACGCAACTGCGTCGCCCAGTGGCGTGGGGATCGAGCCGAGCGCGGGCACCGCAGGTGGGCGGACGCTGCCCTCGCGGCGGCCAAGCAGTCCCGTCGCTCCCGTTTCCCCGTGGTGGAGGAGGTCCTGTCAACGGCGCAGGTGGCCGAGCGCGTCCGCGCATCGCGCCTGGCTCTCCTGCTGCACGAGGCCGCCGAGCACCCGATCGGAGACGTCGAACTGCCCGATTCCGGTGACGTCATGATCATCGTGGGCCCCGAAGGGGGAGTTGCTCCGGAGGAGATCGATGCCCTGGTCGAGGGGGGAGCTGTGCCGGTGGTCCTGGGGCCCTCGGTGCTGCGCACCTCGTCGGCGGGCATGGCAGCGGTCGCAGCGCTCCTCGCCCGCAGCGGGCGCTGGAATGCGAGGATGACCCCGTGAACTCCGACTGCCTCTTCTGCGCGATCGCGGCCGGTGATATCCCGGCCGACATCGTTCACCGTGACGATCGGGTCATCGCCTTCCGCGACATCGACCCCAAGGCTCCGGTGCACGTCCTCGTGGTTCCCACGGCGCACCATGCGACGGCTGCGGACATGGGAACGGCCGACCCCGAGCTCTCCGGCCGCGTGCTGGCGGTAGCGGGCGAGGTCGCCGCAGCGGAGGGTATTGCCGAGTCCGGCTACCGCATCGTCGCCAACACCGGGGATGCAGCAGGGCAGACCGTGCACCACGTCCATGTCCACGTGCTGGGTGGCCGTGACCTCACCTGGCCGCCCGGATGAACGCGAGACATCAGTCATGACCCAGATCGCGTCGGACGTCCCGCAGGCATCGACCACGATCGTCGTGCCTGCCTCGGCACCCATGGTGGCCCTGCTGGGTCCGCAGGATGTCCACCTGAGACTCGTGGAGAGCTCCTTCCCGCGAGCGGACATCCTTGCTCGGGGCAACGAGATCCGGATCGCCGGCGACGCCGACGACGTCACGATGATCGACACCCTGTTCGCGGAGATGCTCGCCGTGCTGCGTACCGGTCAGGCCCTGACGCCGGAGTCCGTCGAGCGGAGCATCGCGCTGCTGCGGTCGGGAACCCGGCCGACGGAGGTGCTGACGGCGAACATCCTCAGCAACCGAGGCCGCACCATCCGGGCCAAGACGCTCAACCAGAAGCGCTACGTCGATGCCATCGACAGCAACACGATCGTGTTCGGCATCGGCCCTGCGGGCACCGGCAAGACCTACCTCGCGGTGGCGAAGGCCGTGCAGGCCCTGCAGGACAAGCGGGTCAATCGGATCGTCCTCACGCGTCCCGCGGTCGAGGCGGGTGAGCGGCTCGGCTTCCTGCCCGGCACTCTGTCGGAGAAGATCGATCCCTACCTGCGCCCGCTCTATGACGCCCTGCACGACATGATCGATCCGGACTCGATACCCCGGCTCATCACGAGCGGGACGATCGAGGTGGCGCCCCTCGCCTACATGCGCGGCCGCACGCTCAATGACGCCTTCATCATCCTCGACGAGGCGCAGAACACCTCGGCGGAGCAGATGAAGATGTTCCTGACCCGCCTGGGCTTCGGTTCAACCATCGTCGTCACCGGTGACATCACTCAGGTCGACCTCCCGGGTGGTACGACCAGTGGCCTGCGCGCGGTGACGGAGATCCTGCAGGACATCGACGATGTCGCTTTCTGCCACCTGACCTCGCATGACGTCGTCCGGCACAAGCTCGTCGGGAAGATCGTCGATGCATACGAGCGCCACGACGCGAAGAGGGACTCGTGACCTCGGATCGGCCTCCCAGTACCGGCAGCTCCACCGTCATGGTCCTGAACGAGTCCGGTGTGGACTGCGACGCCGAGGCGCTGGAGCACCTCGCGCGATTCCTGCTTCCCCGGCTCCACCTGCATCCGGACTGCGAGCTGGGGATCACCCTGGTCGACGAACCGCGCATGACGCAGCTGCATGAGGAGTGGATGGACGAACCGGGCCCCACGGACGTGCTCTCGTTCCCCATCGACGAGATGAGAAGTGCGCGGTCGGAAGAGCAGCCGGAGCCCGGCGTGCTGGGCGACATCGTGCTCTGTCCGGCCTATCTGCGGGTGCAGGCTGAGGAGCGGGGGCGGAGCCTGGATGAGGAGCTGGCCTTCCTCGTTGTCCATGGCCTCCTGCACCTGATCGGGCATGACCACGCGACGCAGGAGGAGTACGACGCCATGTTCGCCCTGCAGGACGAGCTGCTGACCGAGTGGAACGACCGATGAGCGCTGACGTGTGGCTGCTCCTGCTCGCGCTGCTGCTGGTCCTCCTCGCCGGGCTGCTCACCATGGCCGAGACGGCGATCGGTCGCGTCAGCCGAACCCAGGTGGAGGAGCTCCGCCGGGAAGGCAACCGCCGGGCATCTACCCTGCTGGTCGTCCTCGAGGATCGACCCCGGCACGTCAACGTCCTGCTGTTCCTGTCCACGGTTGCTCGGGTCTCGGCAACCGTCCTCGTCGCCTATGTCCTCGTCGATCTCATGGCGGTGCGCGACGGCGGCTCTGTCGTGGTCGCCCTGCTGGTCGCCGTGGCGGTCATGGTGGTGGCGACCTACGTGGTCGTCGGGGTTGCAGGCGGCACGCTCGGCCGTCAGCATGCTCTGCCCGTCTCGCTCAGCTTCGCCCGCTCGGCCCATCTGCTGGCGACCGTCCTGGGGCCGCTCGCAAGCCTGCTCATCGTGCTGGGCAACGCGGTGACCCCCGGAAAGGGCTATCGGGAGGGCCCCTTCGCCAGCCAGGCGGAGCTTCGCGAGCTTGTCGATCTCGCCGGTGCGGATGATCTCATCGAGGATGACGAGCGGCAGATGATCCATTCGGTCTTCGAGCTCGGCGACACGTTCGCGCGCGAGGTGATGGTGCCTCGGACGGAGATGGTCTTCATCGAGCGGACGAAGTCCCTGCGACAGGCTCTGTCGCTGGGGCTCCGATCGGGTTTCTCCCGCATCCCGGTGATCGGGGAGAGCGCAGACGATGTCGTCGGCGTGGTCTATCTCAAGGACGTCGTCCGCCGCGTGTTCGAGTACCACGAGGCAGAGACCTCTGAACGCGTGGAGAGCCTCATGCGCGACCCCTACTACGTTCCCGACAGCAAGCCGGTGGATGCGCTGCTGCGCGACATGCAGTCCGCGCGGGTCCATCTGGCGATCGTGATCGACGAGTACGGCGGCACGGCCGGCCTCGTCACCATCGAGGACATCCTCGAGGAGATCGTCGGTGAGATCTCCGACGAGTACGACACTGCTGCCCCTGAGGTCGCGCCCCTCGACGATGGCGCCTATCGGGTGATGGCCCGGATGCACGTCGACGATCTGGCGGAACTCATCGGAATCGAGGTCGACTCGGAGGAGGAGGGGGTCGACACCGTACTGGGTCTCGTCGCGAAGCGGCTGGGGCGCGTGCCGATCCCAGGAGCGTTCGTGGACGTCGACGGCTGGCGGCTCGCCGCCGAGCAGGGCGCCGGCCGTCGCAACCGCATCGGCAGTGTCCTCGCCACCCCGATCGCGCCGGTGGCGGCGGACGGCGACGACAACGCCGTGGGTGACGCGATGGGAGACGCCGGGGTGGAGTCGACGTGATGCGCCCTCGGGCCCTCAGGTGACCGCTCGTTCGCGGGCGGTCGTTGCCGTCCTCGTTGCTGCGGCCCTTTTCGGAACCTCCGCGACGACGCTGGCGCTCCTTGCCCCGGACGCTCCCGGCCCGAGCGTGGCCGCGATGAGGCTGCTCGTGGGAGCAGCGGGCCTGGTGCTCGTCGTCGTCGCCGTGGGTGGACGCGATGACCTGCTCAGGGCCTATCGCCGCCCGACCGTGTGGATCATGGGCGCTGCTGTTGCGGGCTATCAGGCGCTCTTCTTCATGGGTGCCTCCCGGGCCGGTGTCGCGGTGGGCACCTTGATCTCGCTCGCGGCCGCGCCGTTCCTGGCCGGCATCCTCGGCTGGATCCTTCGCGAGGGGGCACCGGGTTGGACTTGGGTGGCCTCGACGGTGATCGCCGTGTCAGGGCTCGCGCTCCTGGTGTCGACGAATCTTGACGTCGAGGAGCCCGTCGGCATGCTCTATGCCCTCGGTGCCGGTGCCTGCTACGCGGTCTACACCGTCATCGGAGTGCGGCTCGCCCGTGAAGGCATCCCCCCGAGTGCCGTTCTCGCAGCGTCCTTCTCCCTCGGTGCTGTCGTGCTGCTCCCCGCCGCGGTGACCTCGACATGGTGGTTCTCGGTCGAGGGCGTGGTCGCTGTCCTGTGGCTGGGCCTGGTCGCGACGACGCTGGCCTACCTGCTCTTCGGCATGGGGCTGCGTCTGCTGCAGCCCGGTCACATCGCGACCCTCAACCTCTTCGAGCCGGTGGTGGCGACCATCCTCGGAGTGCTCGTGCTCGGCGAGCAGCTGGGCATGGCAGGGTGGGCAGGGACAGCCTTGGTCCTGGTGGCCCTCGGACTGCTCGGCTTAGGGGGCACTCGTCCCTCACACCGGGCGCACGCCGATGAGAAAGAGGAGATGACGCGATGACCCCGCCGGAGTTCCGCAGTGGCTTCGCGTGCCTGGTCGGTCGCCCGAACGCGGGGAAGTCGACGCTGACCAATGCGATGGTGGGTCGAAAGGTCGCGATCACGTCCGATCGACCGCAGACGACCAGACGTGTGCTCCGTGGCATCGTCAATCGTCCGGAGGGGCAACTCGTCATGGTCGACACTCCGGGCCTGCACAGGCCGCGGACGCTGCTCGGTGAGCGACTGAACGATCAGGTCCGTGAGACGTGGACGAGTGTGGACGTCGTCGGGCTGTGCATCCCGGCGGACCAGCAGGTGGGGCCGGGTGATCGCTTCATCGCGACCGAGCTGGCCGGCCTGCGGCGCCGTCCGATCGTCGCTGTCGTGACCAAGACCGACACCGTCTCACGCGAGGTCGTGGCCGAGCGGCTCCTCGAGGTCGCGTCCCTCGGGGAGGAGGTCGGCCTGGACTGGGCTGAAGTCGTTCCCGTCTCGGCCCGCGTGGGGCAGAACGTCGAGGTGCTGATCGAGCGACTGATCTCGCACCTGCCGGAGGGCCCTGTCCTGTTCCCGGACGGCGAGGACGACGCGACGACCGATGAGATTGCGGTGGCTGAGCTCATCCGCGAGGCCGCCCTCGATGGTGTGCAGGACGAGCTGCCGCACTCGATCGCGGTGGTCGTGGAGGAGATCGTGCCGCGGGAGGATCGTCCGGCCGATCGACCCCTCACGGATGTGCGGGCCAATCTGTTCGTCGAGCGTGAGACGCAGAAGGCCATCGTCATCGGCAAGGGGGGCGCCAGACTCAAGCAGGTCGGGACGCGCGCTCGTCGAGAGATCGAGGAACTGCTGGGCACTCCGGTCTTCCTCGACATCCGCGTCAAGGTCGCGAAGGACTGGCAGAAGGACCCGAAGCAGTTGCGCCGCCTCGGCTTCTAGCGACCCCAATCCCCCGGGTGGGGGTTCAGGGTGGTGTGAGGCGCTCGACCGAGGGGTGGAGCGCGTAACGCTGGCCGTAGGCCTCGGATACGGCGATCACGATGGCCGCCAGCGGAATGCCGATGATCGCCCCGATGGGGCCGAACAGGGCGGCTCCGATGAAGACGGACGCCAGCGCGACGCCGGAGTTTATGTCCATGGTGCGTGTCGAGATCCGTGGGGTGAGGACGTAGTTCTCGAGCTGCTGGTAGACGGTCGCGAAGATGACGATCCACAGGATGTCGAGCGGGTCCTCGAACGCGGCGAAGAGAGCCGGCAGCGCGACGCCGATGTAGGTGCCGATCGTGGGGATGAACTGGCTCACGACACCGGCGAAGATACCCATGGGCAGCCAGTAGGGGATGTCGATGAGCGCGAAGAACAGCGAGTGGAAGAACGCCGAGATGCTGGCGAGTGCGAGCTTGCTGATGACGAACCCACCGGCCTTCTGGACGGAGATGTCCCAGACGTTCACGAACACGACCTGGCGGCTCGGCTTGAGCCAGGACGCGATCCATCGCTTGATGCGAGGAGAGTCGGCGGAGAAGTAGAAGGAGAAGACCACGATGGTGAAGAAGTCGAAGACAGCACCGACGACTCCCGTGAAGACGCCGAGGATCCCGCCGGCGAGGTAGGACGCGATCTCGGTCACCTGCGCGGAGGTGAGGTTGAGGTCGGTGATGATGCGTGTCGGATCGATGTCGGCGTCGAAGGTCCCGTTGACCCAGGCGATGATGTCGAGTGCCAGTTCCGGCAGGGCGAAGACGAGAGCGGTCACCTGCTGGGCCAGGACGCTTCCGAAGAGCGCGATGAAGATGGCGATGAGGGCGAACGACGACATCGCGACCACGCCGGTGGCAGCACCGCGCTTCATGCCCCGGCGGACGAGAGCGCTGACCAGGGGGTCGACGGAGATGGCGATGAGCCACGCCAGCAGGAGATTGAACAGGAACCCGCCGAGGAGTCCCCAGACGTGGTTGATGACCTGAAGGCCGATGATCGCGACCACGGCCATGAAGAGGAAGCGACGGAGGAACCTGCTGTCGGCCGCCACGAGGACCGGGGCCGGAGAGGTGGGGAAGGTGCCGGGATCGTCGTCCTGCGGCGGAAGGTCGTGGGCGGAAACGCTCGGCTCGGCGCGCGCGGGGTCCGGGCTTCCCGGATCCGCCTGGCTCATGCGCAAGAATCTAGCGTGCCGGTATACCGCGATGAGGCGATTGTGCTGCGCACCCAGAAGCTGGGCGAGGCCGACCGGATCGTCACCCTCCTCACCCGCCGGCATGGGCGCGTGCGCGGGGTGGCTCGCGGGGTGCGCAAGACGACCAGCCGGATCGGGGCACGGCTGGAGCCCTTCAACCATGTGGATGTCCAGCTGTACGAGGGGCGATCGCTGGACACGGTGACCCAGGTCGAGTCGCTGGAGGCGCATGGTGCGCAGCTCTCAGCGGACTACGGCCGCTACACCGCAGGCACGGCGATGCTTGAGACAGCAGAGCGGCTCACGCCGGAGGAGCGCGAACCTTCGCTTCCTCAGTACGCGCTGCTCGTGGCTGCCCTGCGCTCGCTCGTCACCGCCGAGCATGACTCCGGACTCGTCCTCGACGCCTACCTCCTTCGTTCGCTCGCCATCGCCGGCTGGTCGCCCTCCTTCGCCGACTGTGCGCGCTGTGGAGCACCCGGTCCCCACCGGGCGTTCTCGATCCCCTCGGGTGGTGTCGTCTGCGCGACGTGTCGACCGCCGGGTGCCGCCGCGCCGGCGGAGCCCACCGTCTTGCTCCTCGGTGCGCTGCTCAGCGGCGACTGGGTCATCGCAGACGCCAGTGAGGAGCGTGAGCGCCGGGAGGCGAGCGGACTCATCGCCGCCTTCCTGCAGTGGCACCTCGAGCGCGGGCTGCGCTCGCTTCCGCTGGTCGACCGGTCGGGGCCGACCCCGTCCCGGGAGTCGAACCGGGCAGGATGGGCCCATGGCACGACGTGATCGGCATCGCGCTCCATCGTCTCATCCGACGGGTGCCGAACCGCCGAGCATTCCGCGTGACCTGGTGCCGCGACACGTCGCGTTGGTCATGGACGGCAACGGCCGTTGGGCGAAGGAGCGCGGGCTGCCGCGCACGGCAGGCCATGAGGCCGGCGAGGCGAGTCTCTTCGACTGCGTCGAGGGTGCCCTCGAACTCGGCATCGAGTGGCTGAGCGCGTATGCCTTCTCGACGGAGAACTGGAAGAGATCTCCGGACGAGGTCAGGTTCCTGATGGGCTTCAACAGGGATGTGATCCGGCGACGGCGTGATGAGATGAACGATCTGGGGGTGAGGGTGCGCTGGGCTGGTCGGCGCCCGAAGCTGTGGCGCAGTGTGATCAGCGAGCTCGAGCAGGCGGAGGAGCTGACGCGGAAGAATCGCAAGCTCACCTTGACGATGTGCGTGAACTACGGCGGTCGAGCCGAGATCGCCGATGCGGCGGCGGCGATCGCCCGTGAGGTCAGGGCAGGGAGGTTGGATCCGGATCGGATCGACGAACGCATGTTCCATCGCTACCTCGATGAGCCGGATATGCCGGATGTCGATCTCTTCGTGCGATCGTCGGGTGAGCAGCGGACGAGCAACTTCCTGCTCTGGCAGTCGGCCTATGCGGAGCTGGTCTTTCTCGACACGCTGTGGCCGGACTTCGATCGTCGGCACCTCTGGCACGCCTGTGAGCTGTACGCCTCACGGGACAGGCGCTACGGCGGAGCGGTGCCGAACTCGGTACCTCCGTCAGGCTCGTGAGGAGCACTGCGAGCACAGGCCGAACAGCTCGAGGGTGTGGTTCACCTCGGTGAAGCCATGCTCCACGGCGACGGCTCCCGCCCACCGCTCGACCGTGGGACCCGCAACCTCGACCGTCAGCCCGCACGAACGGCAGACCAGATGATGGTGGTGGGAGCCGCTGCACTTGCGGTAGATGCTCTCACCGTCCTCGCGGACGATGACGTCGACTTCCTCCGCAGCAGCGAGGGCGGTGAGGGTGCGGTAGACCGTGGAGAGCCCGACGTTCTCCCCCTTGTGCCGCAG
>DMPC01000019.1:0-4249 GCA_003456155.1 Actinomycetota bacterium
GGGCGAGTCGGGCTGCGGTGTGCATTCCCCCATCGTCCCACGGTCGCGGTGCAGGGGCGTCCGGCCGTCTGCCCGGTGCGACAATGGCGCCATGAGCCCCTTGAAGGACCAGTTGCAGGCCGACCTCACGATCTCGATCAAGGCCCGCGACGAGGTCACCTCGGCGACCCTGCGCATGGTGCTGACCGCGATCACCAACGAGGAGGTGGCGGGCAAGGAGGCGCGTCAGCTCTCGGACGACGACGTGATCACGGTGCTGGGCCGCGAGGCCAAGAAGCGTCGTGAGTCGGCGGAGGCGTACGACGCAGCGTCGCGTCCGGAACTCGCGGATCGCGAGCGCGCCGAGCTCGACGTCATCTCGCGGTACATGCCCCAGCCGCTCAGCGATGCCGAGGTGCAGGCCATCATCGACGCCGCGGTGGCAGAGGTGGCCTCCGGTGGCGCGACCGGTGGTGCGGCGATGGGTCAGGTCATGAAGCTCGTGCAGCCGCAGGTGAAGGGGCGCGCCGACGGCGGCGTCATCGCCGCTCGGGTGAAGGCCGCCCTGGGGATGTAGCCCGGAGCTGCTGCGCCGATCGACCGGCGCTACTGAGGTCCGAAGACGTCGCCGGCGCCCGGATCGGCCGGTGCCGGAGGTGCCGCGGGTGCTGGGGCGGCCGGATCCACCGGTACCTCGGGAAGGAGGGTGTCGAAGTTGTCGAAGGTGGGCTCCTCCACGACCTCCTCCTCGACCGGCGCGGCAGGCGGGGTCACAGCACTGGCCGCAGTGAGTCCGTCGATGGCCTTCAGGTCGAAGTCGAGGGGCTCCGTGCCCGCCAGGGCGATCTCCATCGCGTCCCGCCAGATCGGACCGGGCAGCGTGCCGCCGTACACCTGCGAGTAGTAGATGCCGTTGACGGTGACGTCCTTCATGGGATGAGCGAATCCACCGCGCGGGTCACCTACCCAGGCGGCGGCGGCGATCTGGGGGGTGTACCCGGCGAACCACACGGCCGCTGACTCGTTGGTGGTGCCCGTCTTGCCTGCCGCGGGTCGATCCGTCAGGGCCATGTTCGCACCCGTCCGACCGCTGATGTAGCCGTCGACCACGCCGTTGAGCATGACGGTCACGGTGTCGGCGACATCGCGCTTGAGCACCCGCGTGCAGTCGCCGTCGGGCGCGGGGATCTGCTTGCCGTCGCGGTCGCGGATGTCGAGGATCGAGACGGGCTTGCAGTACACGCCGTGGGCGGCGAACGTGGCATATGCGTTGGCCATCGCCAGCGGCGTGACCTCCATCGTCCCGATGGCGAGGGTCGGCACGCGCAGGAGCGGATCGCCGTTGCCCAGGTAGACACCCATCGACTCGGCGATCTCGGCCGGACGGCAGATGCCGGTGCGCTCCTCGAGAGCCATGAAGTACGTGTTGGTCGAGTACGCCGTGGCGCGGGCCATGTCGAGGGTTCCTGACGTCGTGCTGTTGCGCACGGTGACGGGAGGGAACGGGACTCCGGTGTCGCACTCGACGAATCCCTCGAAGGTGGCGGGGCTGGGAGAGGAGATGTACTCCGAGGGGGAGATGCCCATCTCGAGCGCGGCAGCCAGCGTGAAGATCTTGAAGATCGAGCCCGCCTGCATCCCGATGGTGCCGCCCATCGCCCGATCGACGTTGTAGTTGTAGGTGGTGCGGCCTGCGCCCTCGGTGCCCCACTCGCGGTTCTGCGCCATCGCGAGGATGTGTCCGGTGCCGGGTTGCACCATGCTGATCGCGGCGGCGCGCCGACTCTTGTCCCTGATCGGGATGTAGGACGTCACGGTGTCGAAGGCGCCGTTCTGCGCCTTCGGATCCAGCGTCGTCCGGATCGTGTAGCCGCCGCGGCGCAGGAAGGCCTCGCGCTCCTCAGGAGTGGCACCGAAGGTCGGGTCCTGTCGGATGGTCTGGACGACGTAGTCGCAGAAGAACGGCGCCCAGGAGGAGGTGCACCCGTTGCTGGTGGTGCTCGGCCGCAGCATGGCTCGCATGGGAAGTTCGGCGGCGCGGTCCGCCTGCTCCGGCGTGATGTAGTCCAGTTCGGCCATGCGGGCCAGGACGATGTTGCGTCGTTCGGTGCTCAGCTCGGGGTTGCGCAGCGGGTCGTACGCCGTCGGCTGCTGGACGATGCCGGCGAGGGTGGCCGCCTCGGCGATGGTGAGCTGGGAGGCGGGCTTGGAGAAGTAGCGGCGAGCCGCTGCCTCGACCCCGTAGGCGCCGGCACCGAAGTAGGCGATGTTCAGGTACCGCTCGAGGATGTCGCTCTTGGTGAAGAGCTTCTCCAGCCCGAGGGCGTAGCGCACCTCCCGGATCTTGCGGGCCGCGCTGTCGCCTCGTGCGGCGTCGAGATCCTCGGCGCTGGTCGCCTGATTGACGAGGACGTTCTTGACGTACTGCATCGTCAGGGTCGAGCTGCCCTGCTCGATCTGCCCCTGCTCCACGTTGGTCGCCAGGGATCGCAGCACACCTCTGATGTCGACGCCGTTGTGGTCCAGGAATCGGGAGTCCTCGATCGCTACGGTGGCCTGCCGCATGAAGGGGCTGATGTTCTCGAGCGGCACCTCCACGCGGTTCTGGTAGTACAACGTGGCGAGCACGGAGCCGTCGGAGGCGAGGATCAGGGTGCGCTGCGGCAGGGGCGGGGTGCTGAGGGAGTCGGGCAGGCTCTGGAAGTCCTTCACGACATCGCGGGCGACCACGCCGACGCCGCCGATGAAGGGCACGAGGGTGAGGGCCACCAGCACCCCGGCAAGCGCAGCGGCCCCGATGATCCCGCCGATCCGGGCGAGGATCCCGAGGGGGCCGGGCCGATGCCCGGGTGGCTGCTGCATGCTCATCAGACGATCAGGGTAGGTGCCGACGTTCCCTCAAGGGCGACAGGGCTCGCGGCGGGGAGCGATCGCCGGGGCAGGGGGGCGGACGGCGGGTCAGCTGCTCCGCGACAGATCTGGGAAATATAGTTATAAAGAACTAAGATGGGATCATCCAAAGGAACCTTTCTCGTGGGTGTTGATCGGCGTAACGTCCGGCGGCACCTGCCTACGTAAGGGGTCACTCCAGCATGATCATCGACACCGACTGGGCCGCCCAGGCCGCCTGCCGCGCCACGGATCCCGACTCCCTCTTCGTCCAGGGTGCTGCGCAGAACCGGGCCAAGGCGATCTGCGTGGGGTGCATCGTGCGCACGGAGTGCCTCGCCGACGCCCTCGACAACCGCGTCGAGTTCGGCGTCTGGGGCGGGATGACCGAGCGCGAGCGCCGGGCCCTGCTCCGCCGTCGGCCGCACGTCACCTCCTGGCGCCACCTGCTCCAGACCGCGCAGGACGAGTACGAGCGCCAGCGCATCCTCACCGGCACCTCCGAGCGCGTCAGCTAGCTCGAGCCCTCCGCCAGCAGGGCGCCCACCTCGCGCAGGCCGTCCAGGTCGTGCACGTCGCCCGCGAGTGCGGTGACCGTGCCCACCGCCACCCCCGGATGCGCTGCCGCGAACCGATCGGCCAGATGCCGCTGGCGGTCCGCGAGTCGCATTCGCTGGGCATGAAGGTCCAGCAGCGCCGCCGTCAGCGCCTCCCGCTCCGAGTCCGGGGTGTCCGCCTGTCTCGCCGCAGCGCGCTCACCCAGCAACTGGGCGCCTGATGCCGCCTGCTCCGCGGTGAGACCGGGGTCGTCCATGTGCTGCATGCGGTTCAGGACGAGACCGGCCAGCGGCATGTCGTCCTGCTTGAGCCGCTCGACGAAGTAGGCCGCCTCGCGCAGGGCGTCCCGCTCGGGCGCCGCCACCACGACGAATGACGTCCCCGGATCCTTCAGCAGCGCATACGTCGCATCGGCGCGCTCCCGGAACCCGCCGAACGTCGTGTCGATCGCGGCGACGAACGTGCCCAGATCGGCGAGCACCTGGGCACCGAGGATCTTGGTCAGCACGCTGGTGAAGATGCCGAAGCCCATCGCTGCCAGTCGACCGATGCCGCGCCCCGCACCCCGAGCCGGAGCCGTCAGGATGCGGATGAAGCGCCCATCGAGGAAGGAGCCAAGACGGGCGGGGGCGTCGAGGAAGTCCAGGGCGCTTCGCGACGGCGGCGTGTCGACGATGATCAGATCCCAGGTGCCCTCGTCCACGGCGCGCAGGTGCAACTGGCCCAGCTTCTCCATCGCCATGTACTCCTGCGTCCCCGCGAACGACGACGACAGGGCCTGATAGAACGGATTGCTCAGAATCTGCTCCGAACGCTCCGGATC
>DMPC01000019.1:4521-7653 GCA_003456155.1 Actinomycetota bacterium
CAGACGCCCGGGACCTGCCGCGGAGTGTTGTCCAGCGACGACAGCCCCATCGCCTGCGCCAGGCGCTTGGCGGGGTCGATGGTGAGGACGCAGACATCCCGGCCCTCCTCGGCGGCCCGCAGCCCCAGGGCCGCGGCCGTCGTCGTCTTCCCCACGCCACCCGCGCCGGTGCATACGATGATCCGAATACTGCGGTCGGCGAGGATCTGATCGATGTCCAGTCGCGGCGCCCGCGCCAGGAGGTGGCCGGTCATCCGACGCCCCCCTCGCCCAGCAGCGCTGCGAGCTCGTAGAGCCCGCCGAGGTCCACGCCACCACTGAGCAGGGGGAGCGCGAACGTCGGCAGGCCCAAGGCCGTGATCCGCTCCAGCTCCCGCTCCTCCAGCGCGACGCGCTGGGCGTGATCGGCGGCCTCGCGCAGGAGTGCCGGGACGATCGCGCTCGCGTGGGCGCCAAGACCGCACTCCTGCAGCGAGCGCTCGATGTCGGCGGCCGGAAGAGTGCCGCTCGCGGCCCTGGCCAACTGCTCCTCGCTCAGCACCGGCGGCCGGGTCATGTTGACGACGATGCCACCGACCGGCAGGCCCTCGGACTCGAGCTCAGCGACGCCGTCGATGGTCTCCTGGACGGGCATCTCCTCCAGCAGAGTCACCAGGTGGACCGTCGTCAGCGGTGAGGCGATGACGCCCATGACGAGATCGGCGTGGTTGCGGATCGGGCCGACCCGGGCGAGCCCGGACACCTCGGAATTGACATTGAGGAACTTGGTGATCCGCCCGGTCGGGGGGGCGTCCATGACGACCGCGTCGTAGGCATCGGACTCGCCCTTGCCCTTGCGGCGCGCCAGCTCCACGGCCTTACCCGTCAGCAGGACGTCGCGAAGGCCGGGCGCGATGGTCGTCGCGAAGTCGACGGCGCCCATCTTGCGAAGGGCGGAGCCGGCCCGCTTGAGGTTGTAGAACGTCTCGAGGTAGTCGATCAGGGCGTCCTGCGGATCGACCGCGAGGGCCCACACCTCCCCGCCTCCCGGCGCGACGGCGACCTTGCGCTCCTCGTACGGCAGCGGCGGGGTGTCGAACAGCTGGGCGATGCCCTGACGGCCCTCGACCTCGATCAGCAGGGTCCGTCGGCCGTCACGAGCCAGAGCCAGTGCCATGGCCGCGGCAACCGTCGTCTTGCCGGTGCCTCCCTTGCCCGAGACCACGTGCAGCGCCACCTCGGGCCAGCGCTGCTCGGTCATCGGACCAGCCTATGCGCCGCCCTGCCCCTCCGCGCCCGGCCGGGGAGCGCCGTGCGCGGATGTGCCCCCGCGGGCCAGGAGTTAGGGTCCTGTCCATGACCACCTGGGAGTACGCCACCGTGCCGTTGCTCGTCCACGCGACCAAGCAGATCCTCGACACCTGGGGCCAGGACGGCTGGGAGCTCGTCCAGGTCGTCCCCGGGCCCAACCCCGAGAGCATGGTCGCGTACCTCAAGCGCCCCACCGGGACGTCGTGATGTCTGCGGTCGAGGAGCGGCTCGCGGCGCTGGGCCTGACAGTCCATGACGTGGTCCCCCCGGTCGCCTCGTACGTGCCCGCGGTCCGGACCGGCCGCTACGTCTACACCGCCGGCCAGCTGCCCTTCGTCGACGGAGCCCTGCCGGCGACGGGCAAGGTCGGGGCCGAGGTCACCCCGGAGCGGGCCGCCGAGCTCGCCGCCGTCTGCGCCCTCAACGCCATCGCGGCCGTGAAGTCCGTCGTGGACCTCGACTCCGTCGTGCGGGTCGTCAAGGTCACCGGCTTCGTGGCGAGCGCCCCCGACTTCACCGGCCAGCCCGGCGTCATGAACGGGGCGAGCAACCTGCTGCTCCAGGCCTTCGGAGACCTCGGAACCCATGCCCGATCCGCCGTGGGTGTGGCGGTCCTTCCCCTCGATGCCCCGGTCGAGGTGGAGTTGGTCGTGGAGATCGCGGAGTAGGTGAGCCGCACCGTCCGCTCGGCATCCACCGTTGTGCTGCTGCGCGACGGACGCGACGGCATCGAGACCTTCCTCATGCGCCGTGTCGCGTCCATGGCCTTCGCGCCGCGCATGCACGTGTTCCCGGGAGGCCGTGTCGACGAGATCGACGAGACCGCCCCGGTGACCCTCGTCGGCGCGGATCTCGAGGCCCTGGCCCTTCGCGCCAGCACCGATGTCGCCGAACTGCACGCCCTTTACTCCTGCGCGGTGCGCGAGACCCGCGAGGAGACCGGTGTCGAACTCGCCACGATCGGCTGCGATGGATCCCTGCTGATCGACCCCGGGGCCCTGCCCCTCGTGGATCACTGGGTCACCCCCGAGGGTGAGACCCGACGCTACGACGTCCGCTTCTTCGCGGCGATGCTCGTCGGCGAGGACGCTCGACTGACGACGACCGAGGCGGATGAGGTCCTCTGGATCCGTCCGGCGGATGCGCTGGCATCGTTCGCCGCAGGCCGCCTGCCGATGCTGCCGCCCACGGAGTCCGTCCTGACGTGGCTCACGCACTTCGACTCCTCGAGTCAGGCGCTGATCGCCGGTGCTGCGCGCGACGTGATCCCCCTGCTGCCTCGACAGGTGACGGACGCCTCAGGCGCCGCGCGCTGGGTGATCGCCCACGACCGCACGGGCGAGATCCTCATCGACCCGCATCCGGCACCGCACACGCGCGAGTCCGACGGACTCCCGAGGGTGGACAGGTGAGCGGCCGCGTCCTTCCGCTCGCCGGCTCGACCGAGCCATGGCAGAGCGGTCCGGTCACCCCGCTCGCGACCTGCATCCTGGCCCCCAACCCATCGCCCTGGACGCTCGACGGCACCAACACGTGGGTGATCGGCGACCGCGACGTCGTTGTCGTGGACCCAGGCCCAGCGGACGATCGCCATGCCGCCGCCATCGCGGAGCACCTCGACACTCATGGGCAGCGCCTGGTCGAAGTCGTTCTCACTCACGGGCACCTCGACCACGCGGAGGGG
This sequence comes from Actinomycetota bacterium, assembly GCA_003456155.1. Taxonomy (GTDB): domain Bacteria; phylum Actinomycetota; class Actinomycetes; order S36-B12; family S36-B12; genus UBA10649. The sequence goes on from DMPC01000019.1 coordinate 7,496, forward strand.
GCTCGCGCCTTCGCCGAGTCGCATGGCGCGGGCGTGCGGGCCCTCGATCCCGCCCATCGGCTCGGCGAGGAGGGACTGTCCGACGGCGAGGTAATCGACCTGGGCTCCTGCGAGGGGCGGGGGATCACCACCCCGGGCCACTCGGACGACCGCATCGG
>DMPC01000085.1 GCA_003456155.1 Actinomycetota bacterium
GCGTTCTTCGCCGCGCTGTTCCTGCTGCTGACGCTCGCCTTCGTGATCGTCGCACTCGGGCTGCCCATCTGGGCCGGCATGCTCATCGTCGCGGCCCTCATCATCGCCACTGCGGCCACGACCGGGCTGCTGGCCCGCCGGAACTTCTCCGAGATCAAGGCGCCGGCCCTCTCGAAGGCCGAGTTCGAGAAGACGAGGGCGGCACTGTCCGGCGAGCCGGCGCGCCCCCTCGGGTCCGAGGTCCGGCCGAACCCGTCCCTCGGCTCCTAGCCGGTGCCCCTTCCCGAACCCGACTCCGTCATCCGGGCGGCAGGGCCGTGGACGCATCGCGACATCTCCGCGAACGGCTGCCGCTTCCACGTCGCTGACATCGGCAGTGGACCCGCGGTCGTTCTGCTGCACGGCTTCCCCACCTTCTGGTGGACCTGGCGTCACCAGCTGACGGCGCTCGCCGACGCCGGCTATCGCGCCGTGGCCATGGACCTGCGCGGCTACGGCGGCAGCGACCATCCGCCCCAGGGGTACGACCCCCGGACCCTCGCCGCCGACGTCGCCGGAGTGATCCGGAGCCTGGGCATCACCCGCGCCGTGATCATCGGCCATGGCTGGGGTGGCCTGGTGGCGTGGTCCACCGCGATCCTCGAACCCGAGGTCGTCCGGGCCATCGTCCCGGTGTCGATGCCGCATCCCCGACGCCTGCGCGCCGCCCTGCTCGGAAGCCGGCAGCAACGGCGGGCCATGGGATACGCGCTGCGCTTCCAGATCCCGTTCGCACCGGAGCGCTCCCTGACCGCGCAGGACGCCGCGCGCGTGGCCGACCTCCTCGCTCAATGGTCGTCGGACGACACCTGGCTGGACGAAGCCACGGCAACGGCCTATCGCGCCGCCTTCCTGCGCTGGCCGACCGCCCACACGGCCGTCGAGTACCACCGGTGGGCTGTCCGCTCGGTGATTCGTCCCGATGGCCTCGGCTACATGTCGCTCATGGAGGCGCCGCTGCAGTGTCCGGTGCTGCAGGTGCAGGGCACCGAGGATCCGATGGTGCTGCCCTCGTCGGTGGACGGCAGTGAGGAATATGTGCGGGCGTCGTACTCCCGGGTCGACCTCGATGCCGGGCACTTCCCGCAGGAGGAGAGGCCCGAGGAGTTCACTCGTGCCCTGTTGTCGTGGCTGGGCAGCCCGGATCTGGCATGAGCCGACCTCGGGACAGGCTCGGTCGGCCGCTGCCCGGCGATGCCCCCGAAGCCGATCGCGCACCCGAGGTGCCGAGCATCGAGGGGCTCACCGACAGCCAGGTGTGGGAGCTCGCGCTCACCTGCCTCGAGCAGGGGCTGCCGTTCCATGCCCACGAGGTGTGCGAGGAGCGCTGGCGCACCTGCCCGCCCGAGGATCGCCCCACGTGGCGAGCCCTCGCCCAGTGGGGGGCGGCCGAGGTGCATGCGGCGCGGGGCAACGACGAGGGTGCGCGTCGGCTCGCGGAGAGGGCCCTGGCGGGCCTGCCCGCTGACCCGACACCGATGACCGCCTCATCCGTCCAGCAGGTGCGCGAGCGTTGCCGCTCGCTAATCTCGGCCGCGAGGCGGACGGATGAGGGAGCCGGGCGCCCGCGTTGATGAGGAGGCACCCCGATGCAGGACACCGATCCGGTGATCGTCGTGGGAGCCGGGCTCTCCGGCCTGGCGACCGCGCTCGGCGTGGCCCTGCGCGGGGGCCGTGCCGTCGTGCTGGAGTCCAGTGACCTCGTCGGAGGGGCCGCCGCCTACTCCGGGGGAATGGTGTGGGTCGGGGCCAATCACGTCGAGGCGCGCGAGGGCATCGATGACGATCTCTCGCTGGCCGAGGCGTATGTCCGCGACCTGACGAAGGATCATCCCGATCTCCTCGACGAGGTGGCGATGAAGCGGTGGCTCGAGACAGCGCCGGAGGCGATGGAGTACTGGGAGAACGAGGGTGCGATCCGCTGGGAGATCATCCCCGACCTCGCCGACTACCACTCCGAGGCCGATGGTGCCCTGGAGCTGGGGCGCTACCTGACGAACGCAGTGATCGACGGCAGCGAGTTGGGCGAGTGGCGCGATCTGCTGCGCGTCAGCCCGAACTTCCCCGTCGGCATGACGTACGCCGAGATGCACGTCAAGGGCCGGCGTTCCTCCAGCCTCGGGAACGAGGAGGACGAGGAGATCGCCGACCATGCGGGGGTGCCGGCCTTCGGTCGCACCGATGCGGCCGCTGCTGCCGACCGCGGCGGGGATCCCCTCACCTTCGGTACGGGCGTCGTCGCGAGCTTCCTGGCCCGCGTGATCCGCGAACCGCACGTCGAGATCAGGCTGTCGACGCCGGTGACGGGCCTGCTCACCGACGACCGTGGAGGCGTCATCGGCGTGCGTGCGGACTCCCCCGCCGGGCCGGTCGAGCTGCATGGCCCGGTCGTGCTGGCGACCAGCACGTACGACTGGAATCCCGCGCTCGTGCAGGAGTTCCTCGGACTCGAGCCGGAGGACTTCAGCAGCCTCGCGCCGACCAGCCTCACCGGTGACGGCATCACCATGGCCCGGGCCATCGGCGCGGACGTCGCCCACGTGCCTGCGACCCGGGTGCCGATCGTGCCGGGCTGGAACTCGCGCTCGGCGACAGGCGTCTCGAACGGTCCCGAGTACGCCCTGCCGCACTGCCTCATGGTGGATCGCGCCGGACGACGCTTCTGCGACGACTCCTACTGGGTGACGATCGTGCGCGGTGCACTCAACCCGGACGACCGGCACCTGCCCTTCTTCCTGATCTGGGACGAACAGCACCATCGCAAGTACGGGCTCGGACTGACTCCCCCCGGGGGCGAGTACCCACCGGAGTTCGTGAAGCACGCCGACGATCTCGTCGACCTCGGCCGCGAGCTCGGCATCGACGGCGACGAGCTGGCACGCACGGTCGGCCGCTTCAACGAGCACGCCGAGCGCGGGGAGGACCCGGAGTTCGGCCGCGGCAGCGTGCCGTTCATCCTGCGGTTCGCCGGGGATCCGAACCACTCCCCGAGCCCGGTGCTGGGCCCGCTGGTCGAGCCGCCCTTCTACGGCACCCGGCTGAAGTTCGTCGGGACGGGCATCGGCTCGAGCGGTCTGCGCGCCGACGCCGACGGTCACGTTCTCGACGAGTCCGGAGGGATCATCCCCGGACTGTTCGCCGTGGGCTCCGTCGCGGCGCTCACCACGATGGGCAGCGGGTACAACAGTGGCTTCGCCCTCGGACGCGGCCTGACGATCGCCTACCTGATCGCCCAGGAGCTCACGA
>DMPC01000141.1:0-4711 GCA_003456155.1 Actinomycetota bacterium
GCCCGTCCAACGCCCTGCAGTGGCGGATGATCACCGACGCGCACGGCCTCGGCTGCGACGTGTACGACCTGCGCGGGATCGCGGACACCCTCGATCCGGCGAACCACCTCTTCGGGCTCGTACAGTTCAAGGTGGGCACGGGCGGATTCGCCCAGGAGTACGCCGGGGAGTGGGACCACATCCTGCGACCGGTGTGGGCCAAGGGATTCCGCGCGTACCAGTCGAGGAAGGGGTAAGCCGTGGCCTTCGCCGTGACCATCGACGCCGCTCGCTGGCGTGACCATCAGGATGCCGTCTGCGATGCCGTGCGGCGGGCCGCCCAGGCACCGCTCGTCCCCGTCATCAAGGGCAACGGCTACGGGCTCGGCCAGCGACTCCTCGCCGACGAGGCCATCCGCCTCGCCGCCGACACCGTCGCGGTCGGGACGGTCTTCGAGGTGGCCGACGTCGCCGAGTACGGCACGTTCGACATCATCGTGCTCGAGCCGTTCGAGCCCCGTGACGCGTACGCCGCGGACGAGTGGTGGCGACTGGGCCAGCAGCTCCATGCCGGACGCGTGATCCGCACGATCGCGTCCAAGGAGGCCCTGCTCTCGCTGGCCGCCGGTCATGGTTCCGTCCGGGTCGTGCTCGAGGCGCAGACCTCCATGCACCGGTTCGGCATGGACGAGGCCGAACTCCTGCGCATCCTCGGTGATCCGCGGGTACGCGAGGCTCTTGCCCGCGGCCGCATCCTCGTCGAGGGACTTGCCCTGCACCTGCCGCTCGCGCAGCCGGCCGACGAGGACGACCCCCGCCGCGTCGCTCTCGGAACAGCGAAGGTGCGCGAGGTGGTCCGCTGGGCCGGCCTGTGGGCTGCGGAGACCGACGTCTGGTCAGGGCACAATTCGCCCGAGTGCCGGGTCTGGGTCTCGCACCTCGACGACGCCGAGCTTGCGTCCGTGACATCGTCCGTGCCCGACGTCGTCCTGCGCGCCCGGGTCGGCACCCGACTGTGGTTGGACCGATCCACGCTGCGAGCCGCAGGCACCGTCCTCGCCGTGCATCCCCTTCCGGCAGGAACGCACGTCGGCTACCGCCAGCGGACCGGACCGAAGGACGGCACCCTCGTCGTCGTCTCCGGTGGAACCTCGCACGGCATCGGTCTCACGGCGCCCACGCCCGCGTCATCCGTGCGCCAGCGCGTCGTCACCGCCGGTACGGGAGCGCTCGACGCCGCCGGGCGCGCACTGTCGCCCTTCACCTGGCAGGGCAGGCAGCGCTGGTTCGCCGAGCCGCCGCACCAGCACGTCTCGATGATCTGGCTGCCCGCGGGCGTCATGGTGCCCGCGGTGGGTGATCGACTGACCGCCGAGGTGCGCTACACGACCTCGCGCTTCGACGCCGTCCTCGGCGTCGACTGACACCGAAGGCCTTCTCTAGCCGCGACGGAGCGTGAACCGGTCCGGGGCGCCGTCGTAGACCCCACCGCCGGGATCGTCCTCGTCATCCGGCTCACCGTCGGATCGCACCGGGTCGTACTCGGGCGCGAGCATGTCCTGGATCACCAGCGCCACGAAGTAGATGGTCGCGAGCATCCGGATCAGGATCGCCACCGCGTACTCGGGGCCCTGCAGCGCGGTCGCGTCATCGATGCCGTAGCCGGCGAGGTACCACCAGATGGCGAAGAAGTAGATCAGCTCGCCCGCCTGCCACACCAGGAAGCTGCTCCAGCGGGGTCGGGCCATCACCGCGAGGGGGATCAGCCACAGCGAGTACTGCGGTGAGTACACCTTGTTGGTCAGCACGAACGCCGCGACGATGAGGAAGAGCACGGCCGCGAGGCGTGGTCGCCGCTTGGCAGCGAGGACGATGCCCGCGATGCCCAGGCACAGCAGGAGGAAGGCCCCGGTCGCGAGGGTGTTCAGGGAGTCGGGCGGGATCCGGGCGATGCCCCCGAGATTGAGGGCGTACCAGAGGGAGCCGAAATCCTCGCCGCGCACCTGGCTGAAGCGGTAGAACCAGCTCCAGCCCTCGGGGTTCGCCATCATGAACGGCAGGTTCACCGCGAGCCAGGACGCCGCCGTCCCGAGTACCAGCAGCCCCAAAGCCCGCCACCTGCCCGACCGCAGCGACAGCAGCAGGAAGCCCCCGATCAGGATGACCGGGTAGAACTTCGACGCCACCGCCAGGCCGAGCAGCAGGCCCGCCGCGAACGGGTGTCGCCGCGACCACGCGAGCAGGGCCAGGCCGATGAGGGCGAGCGGGATGAGATCCCAGTTGATCGTCGCGCCGAGGATCATCGTCGGCGCCAGCGCCACCATCGCGGCATCCCATGGCCGACGCCGGACGGTCAGGGCCGTGGCGATCACGGTCACGACGAAGGCCGGGAACAGGAGCGCGACATTGACGTCGAAGAAGACGGTGGTGACGTCAACCCCGGTGACCGCTGCGAGTGGCGCGGTGAGGAGCGCCGCGATCCACATGAAGGCGCCCGTCAGCACCGGGTACTCCAGGTGCGTGCCGTCGGCCATGGGCTGCAGATAGGGGATGAGTCCGTCGGCGAATCCGCGCAGCGCATACAGCGGGGCGATGTCGGTGTAGCAGAGGTGCTCGTAGCGCTGGGGTGACGCCCACCCATCCGACCGGCAGGAGAGATCCAGCAGGTAGCCGACGAGGTAGGCGCCCGTGGCCAGCAGGACGAGGACCCGCAGCGGCGTCCACCACCCGCGACCGATGCGAGCCCAGCGGCCTGGAGGTCCGCCGATGACGTCGGTCGAGGCCCCGACCACGGGGTCATCACTCGACGGCAGGACGAAGTCGGGACGGCTCACTCCGGTCGTGCCTCCTCGGTGGGCATGGGCGCGAAGACCTCGCCGCCGGTGGGCGTCGCCTCCGGAGAGGGATCGAACACCGAGACATCCGGGGACTGGCTGAGCCCGGGCTCAGGGGTGATCGGCGTGGCCGGCGGGAGCACCTCGCCACCGAACTCGTCCGTCGGCGTGGGGACGGGGAACTCGTTGGTGAACTCGGGGATGACCGGCGGCGTGGGGCAGCCCGCGGGAACCTCCTCGAACTCCGAGCTCAGGGAGGTGGGGCAGTTGTCCGGGACCTTCGTGCCATCGGGGGGAGCCGGGAACTCCTCCACCGGCTGACCGTCGAGGGCCCGCTCCATGAACAGGGTCCAGATCGCGGCCGGGAAGGAGCCACCCGTAACGGTCGTGAGACCACCCGTGCCCGCCATTGAGATGGGTGTGCCGTCGGCGTCCTCCTTGGCCATGAAGACCGCCGTCGCGAGCTGCGGGGTGTATCCGACGAACCAGGCGCTCTTGTTGTCGTCCGTCGTCCCGGTCTTGCCTGCGGAGGGTCGGCCGAGTGCTCGCGCCGTGCCACCGGTGCCGTGGGTGACGACCCGGTTCAGGGCGTAGGTGACGGTATTGGCGACGTCCGGGTCGAAGGCGGACTGGGTCGCGGGGGCAGCCTCGTAGAGCAGGCCGCCATTGGGACCCATCACCCGCGAGACGACATAGGTGTCGGCACGGGTGCCCTGCGCCGCGAAGGTCGCGTAGGAGTTGGCCATCGTCACCGCGGACGGCGATGCGGTGCCCAGGACGAAGGTGAGGTCGAGCGCATCCAGATCCATGCCCGGGGTGTCCGCGGGCACGCCCGCCCGCAGGGCCGCATCGGCCACCGAATCGACGCCCACCTGCTCCTCCATCTCGACATACGCCGAGTTGATGCTGTCCTCGGTCGCCTGGAGAAGCGTGACCGGCCCGTAGGACCGATCGCCATAGTTGTTGAACGTGTAGCCGTTCACGGTGGCCGGTGAGTCTCCGTTCCAGAGCGAACTGAGAGGAACGCCCTGCTCTGCGGCCGCAGTGAGCGCGAAGGGCTTGAAGGTCGAGCCCGCCTGGGCGAACTGACGCGTCGCATTGTTGATCTGATCGGTGATGAAGTCGGTGCCCCCGTAGATCGCGACGATCTCTCCTGTGCCCGGACGGACGGATGCGAGACCGATGCGCAGGCCGTCGGTGCCACTCGAGGGGCCCGCCTTCCGCACCGCCGTCTGCGCACCGCGCTGGGCCTTGCGATCGAAGGTGGACGTGATGCGCAGGCCACCGCGCTGGATCTCCGTCTCGTCGAAGCCGAGATTGATGAGCTCCGTCTCCACCATCGACAGCAGGAAGCCGGTCTGACCGCCGAGCCGGTTCTTGGCCTTCACGTCGAGGATCTCCGGGAACGTGGCCCGCTCACGCTCGCGCTCGCTGATCCAGCCCCGCTCGAGCATGCCGTCGAGGACGTACTCCCAGCGTCCGCGCAGTCGCGCGAGACCGTCCTCCTCAGCCATGTCACTCGGCGACTTGATCACCGCGGCGAGCACGGCTCCCTGCTCGAGGGTCAGCTCGGACGCGGGAACGCCGAAGTAGGCGATCGATGCCGCCTCGATGCCGTCCGCACCGCGGCCGAAGTAGATGGTGTTGAGGTAGTTCTCGAGGATCTCGTCCTTGGATACGAGCGTCTCGAGCTTCGTGGCCAGCAGGGCCTCGCGGATCTTTCGCTCCCAGGAGCGCTCCTGGGTGAGGAAGGCGTTCTTCGCGTACTGCTGCGTGATCGTCGATGCCCCCTGCGTGGATCCACCCGTCACGTTGTTCCAGACCGACCGGATGATGCCGACGGGGGAGATGCCGCCATGCTCGTAGAAGTCACGGTCCTCCGCCGACAGGATCGCCTG
>DMPC01000141.1:4951-8450 GCA_003456155.1 Actinomycetota bacterium
CGACCGATCTCGTTGCTGCCGTCCGCCCAGTAGACGATCGTCGCCTCGCGGGTCACCACCTCATTGGGCGACGGGACCGTCGTGCGCGTGAGCAGCAGCGCGAAGACGCCGATGCCCAGGGCGATCAGCACGAGCACGATCAGGATCAGCCAGCGCAGCCAGTGCCGCTTCTCCTCGGGGGCCTTGCGCTTCTTCGTCGACCGACGTGATGCGCCTGCCTGGGCAGGCGGGCGACGACGGTTCTCGGGCACGGGCCTTCCTCGAGTCTCGGGGGAAGCCGCAGGTGATCAGCCCGCGGAAACGGGACTAGTCAAGGAGATCACGAGGAGTGGGCAACGCCCGGCGCGGCACGCCGTCGCCGAGCACGTAGGTGCGCAGCAGGAAGTTCCAGTGGCAGTGCTGGCATACCTCGACGACGTAGACACTGAAGCGACCGAAGTCGTGGGCCATACGGGGGAGATCCTCGGCCTTGCGGATGCGTCCCGAATAGGGGCCGAGCTCATCGCCGTAGACGTAGGTGACGGTGACCAGGCCCTGATCGCGACAGGCGGGGCAGGGCTGGCCTGCCTCCTCGCCGTGGAAGCGGGCCGCCTTGAGCAGGTAGGGGTCGGCGTCGCACAGGTCGGAGTCGAGCATGCCGCCGCGGAAGAGTCGTCGAAGTGCCGCCCGACGATCGAGGGCGTGGTCGACCACGTCGCGGGGTCGCTCCGGGTGGGCCACCGGCTCGGGCTGGCCCATCGGCTCCGTCCGACGGGACGTGCTTCGGCTCGATGTCGGGGCGCCGCGCGCGATGGAGCCCCGGATGGCGGACTTCCGGGGCGCAGCCATGCCGGGAGTCTACGTTCGCCGAGCCCTTCCGCGACCGGGAGCAGAAGGCACCGCCCGCGCCCGGTGGCGGGGGGAGTCGGCACCAGGCGGTACGGTCCCAGCATGGTGGCGCTGCCCGCGCTGCGGGCCCTGGTGAGCACGCGGGACTTCCGGCGCCTCTACGGAGTTCGCCTCGTCGCCCAGTTCGGCGACGGTCTGCTGCAGGCCTCCCTCGCGACCTTCGTGCTCTTCTCGCCCGAGCGCCAGCCGGATGCGGTGAAGGTGGCTACGGCGTTCGCGATCCTGCTGCTGCCCTACTCGATCGTGGGCCCGTTCGCGGGAGTCCTGCTCGATCGCTGGCGGCGCCGGACGGTGCTGGTGCGGGCGAACGTCCTCAAGGCCGTTCTCGTCGTGCCGATCGTCGTCCTGGTCGCCCTGGGGAACGACGGGCCCCTGCTCGGGATCTCGGTGCTCGTCGTGCTAGGGGTCGGCCGCTTCGTCATCGCCGGCCTGTCCGCCTCGCTGCCCCACGTCGTCCAGGGCCCGAACCTCGTCACCGCGAACGCCCTGACCCCGACCTCGGGGACGATCGCAGCAGCGGTCGGTGCCGGTGCCGGTGTGGCGCTGCGCGGCCTCGTCGGCGGCGGCGACTTCGGCAGCCTGCTGGTGCTCATCGCCGCTGCCGCGGCCTATCTGATCGCAGCCGCCGTGGCCGCGCTCATTCACCGGGATCGACTCGGACCGGACGGCGATCGACCCGGGGACACGATCCGGGGCATCGCGAGCGGTCTCGTCGACGGCATCCGCACCCTGCTGCACCACGGTCCGGCCGCGCGGGCCGTCGCCATCGTCGGGGTGAACCGGATCTCGTTCGGCCTGCTGACGGCCGGCGGCCTGCTCCTGGTGCGGATCACGTTTCATCCCCAGTCAGATGCCGACTCGGCCCTGCAGGACTTCACCCTGCTCACCGCCGCGGCTGCGACGGGCGCCCTCATCGGGGCGATCCTTACTCCGGCAGCGACCCGGCGCTGGAATGTCGTGACCTGGTCCGCGGCAACGATGATCCAGGCCGGGATCCTCGGCGCCGGGTGCGTCATCGTCGGGGCTCTCACCGTGTCCTTCCCCGTGCTTCTCCTCGGAGCGGTCAGCTTCGGGCTCGCTGGCCAGTCCGTGAAGGTGTGCTCGGACACGACCGTCCAGAGGGATATCCCTGACGACTATCTGGGCCGGGTGTTCACGCTTTTCGACATGATCGTCAATGTCTGCCTGGTTGCCGGGATCGTCGTCATGGCGGTCGTCTCGCCCACGAACGGGCAGGCTCCAGCGCTCTACGCCCTGACGGGAGTCGGCCTCCTCGCCACGGCACTCTGGTACCTGCGTTACCGACCCCGTAGAGTCCGGCCGAGCACGTGACGGACGAGCCACACGACAGCGCGCCCCTCAAGGAGAACCGGCCATGACCACAGACAAGCGCTGGGGAGCACGATCCATCGCATCCCTGATCGTCTTCGTCCTCGCTGCCATCCTCACGATCCCGGCGCTTGTCGGCCACTGGGGTCACCGAACGGTCATCGACTCGACGCGCTACATCGAGACGGTGGGACCGCTCGCCAGCTCCCCGGAGGTTCAGGAGGCGGTGGCCACCGCGGTCAAGGACGCTGTCCTGGCCAAGGTCGACACCGAGAAGCAGGTGGACGACCTGCTGTCGGGCCTGTTCCCGGACAGTCCCATCGTGCAGAACCTCTCGGCGCCCATCGCCGCCGGCATCAACAGCGCCATCGGTGCGCTGGTCGACCGCTTCGTCGCCTCCGATGCCTTCCAGAAGCTCTGGCTCCAGCTGAACACGTCGCTGCAGCGCGGCCTGGTCGCCGTCCTGTCCGGTGAGACGAACGGCACGGTGCGCCTCGAAGGCGACAAGCTCGTGCTCGACATCAGCAGCCTGCTCACCGAGGTGCAGACCTACCTCGTCAATGAGGGCATCACCGCGGCGGGCAGCATCACGATCCCCGAGAATGACCGCAGCATCGTCCTCGCGGAGACCCCGCTGCTCGCCCAGATCCGGTTCGTCTACAGCCTGACCTCGCCACTCCTGCAGTGGGCGCCCGTGATCGTGGCGGCCATGTTCGCGCTGTCGATCTGGCTGGCGCGGCGCCGGGCACGGACGGTCGTCGCGACCGGCATCGTGCTCCTGGCCTCGGGAGTGGTCGCCTACCAGGGCCTGACCATCGGCGAGGACATCTTCGTCGACCAGTTGGCCGGGACCGTCTTCGAACCTGCCTCCACCGTGTTCTGGAGCACCATGTTCCAGTACCTCGTCGCCGGCACCAAGGCCGTCGGCCTGCTGGGCATCGCGGTGATCGTCGCGGGCTGGCTCGGCGGACGCACGCGCTCGGCCCAGAACCTGCGTGGTCACCTGATGCGGGGGCTCGGCGAGATCAGCGGCCGCATGCCCGAGGGACTTCAGGGCCTCCTGACCGATTCCATCGCGACGGTGCGCTGGATCATCTACGCCCTCGGTGTGGTCATCGTCATGCTGACCGACGTGCTGGCACCGGAAAGCGTGCTCTGGACCGTGGCCCTGGTCGCCGGCCTGATCACCGTCGCCGAGCTGCTCGCCGTCCGGCCTCGTCCGGAGGAGGTCGAGGTGCTGGAGATCACCGAGGTCACGATCGAGTCCTGAGCGGGGCGTCAG
>DMPC01000141.1:8650-13596 GCA_003456155.1 Actinomycetota bacterium
CGAGCGAGGCGTCAGCCCGAGCGAGCAATCAGTCCGAGCGGGCGGACCACCAGGCTCGCAGGGCCTCCTCGGCCAGAGCGGGATCCATCGGCCCGCGATCCAGCCGCAGGTCCAGCAGGAACTGGTAGGCCTCGCCCACCTCGCGCCCCGGGGGGATGTCGAGGATCCGCATGATCTCCCGACCGTCGAGGTCGGGCCGCATCGCCGCGAGCTCCTCCTGCTCCGCAAGCTCGGCGATGCGCCGCTCCAGCGAGTCATAGGACCGCTGCAGGGCGAGCGCGCGCTTGCGGTTGCGCGTCGTGGAATCCGCGCGCGTGAGTTTGTGCAAGCGCGTCAGCAGCGGCCCGGCGTCCCGCACGTAGCGCCGCACCGCGGAGTCCGTCCACTCCCCCGTCCCGTAGCCGTGGAACCTCAGGTGCAGGGCGACGAGCGTGGCCACCTCCTCCGTCATCTCGTTGGAGAAGCGCAGGGCCTGCATCCGCTTGCGGGTCATCCGCGCCCCCACGACCTCGTGGTGGTGGAACGACACCCGGCCGTCGTCCTCGAACCGTCGGGTGCGGGGCTTGCCGATGTCGTGGAGCAGTGCCGCCAGGCGCAGGACCGGGTCCGGGCCACTGGCCGGCTCATGGGCATCCTCGAGCACCATGGCCTGCTCCAGGACCGTCAGGGTGTGCTCGTAGACGTCCTTGTGGTGGTGATGCTCATCAGGCTCCAGGCGGAGCATCGGCAGCTCGGGAAGCACGTACTCCGACAGGCCCGTGTCGACGAGCAGGGTCAGGCCCCGACGAGGCGCCGGCGACATGACGATCTTCATCAGCTCCTCGCGGATCCGCTCGGGCGACACGATCGACAGCCGCTCGGCCTGCTCCGTCATCGCGGCCACGACCTCCGGCGCGACCTCGAAACCGAGCTGGGCGCTGAACCGGGCGGCGCGCATCATGCGCAACGGGTCGTCGGAGAAGGAGTCCTGCGGCGTGCCCGGCGTGCGGATCACCCCCGCGTCGAGGTCCGCCCGCCCGCCGAACAGATCGACCAGCTCGAGAGAGGGCAACCGGATCGCCATCGCATTGATGGTGAAGTCCCGGCGCATGAGGTCCTCGTCCAGCCGGGTGCCGAAGGCGACATCGGGCTTGCGTGACTCCGGGTCGTAGGACTCCGCCCGGTAGGTCGTGATCTCCACCTCCCGGCCGCCGACCATGGCCCCGACCGTGCCGAAGCGAATGCCGACATCCCACGTCGTCTCCGCCACCGGCTGCAGGAGCTCGAGCACGAGATCCGGGTGCGCATCCGTGGTGAAGTCCAGGTCCGCGGACGCCGCCGAGGACAGGCGGCCGAGGAGCGAGTCCCGCACCGGACCCCCCACGAGGGCGAGGTCGTGACCGGCCTCGGCGAAGACCCGGCCCAGGGTCGTCAGCACGCCCGCCGCCGACAGGAGCTGCCCGCGGGCGGCCTCCGGCAGCTCCGACGAGTCAGGGGGGATGGCCGAGGAACTCACGGGGCACGAGCGTAGTCAGCACGGCGGGCTCGACAGGGTGCTGGCCTATCCTCCCGGTATGGCCCCGACCCGCACGCGACGCCCGCGCCGGGTCGAGGAGATCTCGGCCGGAGGGCTGATCGTGGACCGCTCGGGACCCTTCCCCCGAGCCGCCCTCATCGCCCGGCACGACCGCCGGGGCACCCTGCGCTGGTCGCTCCCGAAGGGACATATCGAGCCCGGGGAGACCCCCGAGCAGGCGGCGGAGCGCGAGATCCGTGAGGAGACCGGCATCGAGGGTCACGTGCTGGCGCCCCTGGGCATCATCGACTTCTGGTTCATGGCCGACTCCCAGCGCATCCACAAGACCGTCCACCACTTCCTCCTCGAGGCCGACGGAGGCGCCCTCTCCGACGCCGACAGCGAGGTCGACGAAGTCGCGTGGGTCCCGCTCAGCGAGGTGGCGGACCGACTCGCCCACGAGGACGAGCGTCGACTGCTCGACCACCTGCCGGCCGATCTGGGTGGTCCCCCCATAGCCGGGACGGACCCGGCGTGATCCGCTTGGCGCTGGCCCTGCTGCTGGCCGCGTCAGCGGCGCTCACCCCCCTTGCCGTGGCCCAGGCCACGCCCGCGGTGCCCGCCCTCAGCCCCGTGACCACCGCCGACGAGGACGCTGCCCCCGTGCGGATCGTCCTCGAGACGCTGAGCCCGGCCATTCCCGGGGAGCGATCGACGCTGCGCATCCGCGGCCGCGTGGTCAATGCGTCCGACACCGTCATCGAGGACATCAGCGTGCAGTTGCGACGCTCGTCGCTGCCGCTGCCCACCCGGGCGGACATCGACACCGCTGCCGACGCCGCCACCGAGGCGGAGGGTCGCGAACCGACCGATGTTCCGCTGCCGGGGACTGTCATCGAGGTCACGGATCGCCTCCCGGCCGGGGAGTTCGCCTCCTTCAGCATGCGGGTCCCCGTCTCCTCCCTCGGGTTCACCGAGCCCGGCGCGTACGCCTTCGCCCTTGAGGCGAAGGGTCGCGAGCCGGGTGTCGATGAGTTCGAGGTGCGCCAGGGGATGCTGCGCACCTTCCTGCCCTGGTTCCCTCGGGGCGCAGCGGTCGAGCCGGTCTCCCTGGCGTGGCTGTGGCCGCTCGCCGGCTGGCCCGCCCAGAGCGTCTCGGGAGTGCTCCTCGACAACCAGACACCGGAGGAGCTGCAACCCGACGGTCGCCTCGGAGAGCTGGTCACGATCGGCCAGCGGCACCAGGCCACGGTCTCGTGGATCGCCGATCCGTCATTGCTGCAGACCATCCAGGGAATGGCCCAGGGCTACCGGGTGGTTCAGGACCGCACGATCGTCGTCGGCACCGAGGACGCGGCGGCGGCCACCTGGCTGGAGCAGGTGGCTCGCGCGACACGGGTCACCGGCGTGCAGACCCTCCCCTACGCCGACGTCGATGCCTCCTCCCTGACCCAGGCCGGGATGTCGACGGATGTCGTGCGCGCGGTGACCCAGGGTCCCCGCGTTGCGTCGACTGCCCTCGGCGACCAGACGGACGGGCAGGTCTACTGGGCGCCGTTCGGACGGATGGATCAGCCTGCCCTCGACGTGCTCGCGTCAGCCGGCGTGACCACCGTGGTGCTGTCCGGTGACGCCATGCCGGCCACCGATGGCCAGGCCGTCCTGGACGGCCAGGCGATCGCCGCGCTGCCCACCGATGCCGGAGCGATCCGCGCCGTGCTCACCGACCCGGGCCTCACCCGGCTGCTCGCCGCCCCACCCCGCACCGCGAGCGAGGTGATCACGACCCGTCAGCGCTTCCTCGCGGAGACCGCCTCCGTCGCGCTCACCCTGCAGGAGGCGGGCGCCCCCGATCGCACCCTGGTGGCGGCGCCGCCGACGCCCCGATGGACTGCCGCGTCGACACTGCTCACCCCCCTGCTCCGGGCAACGCGCTCGGCACCGTGGCTTCAGCCGGTGACTCTGAGCGAACTGCTGACCGAGCCCACACCCACGACAAGCCGTCGTCGCGGCGGGTACGGCGAGAAGGCACGGGCCGACGAGCTCACCCGCCGCTACGTAGCGGCGATCGCCCGGGCGAACGAGGACCTGTCGACCTTCACCTCGATCATCGACAACCCGACCGGAGTGACCGAGCCCTTCTCCGAGGCCCTGCTGCGGGCATCGTCCAGTGCCTGGCGATCCCAGCCGGCCACGGGCACCGAGCTCCTGGAGAGCATCCAGGTCGACCTGGACGCGCAGACGGCCAAGGTGCGTGTCCTCTCCGAGGGAGCGGTGACGCTCTCCGGCGACTCGGGCAAGGTTCCGGTCACCATTGCGAACGACCTCGATCGCTCCGTCACGGTCGGGGTGGTGCTGCAGGGGCGCCCGAGCCTGCGCCTGGATTCGCGTCCCATCGAGGGGGTGCAGATCGAGGCCGGGAAGATGGCAAGCGTCGACCTGAGCGCACGGGTCGTCGGTGGCGACCCCCTCGCCGTGGACGTGCAACTGCTCGGCCCGGACGGTGAGGAGTACGGCAGCCCCGCGGAGATCACCGTGAGTTCGACGGCCTACGCCCGCGCCGCTGCATGGGTCGTCGCGCTCGCCTTCGTCGCGATCGTCGTCTTCGTGATCGTGGGCATCGTGCGCCGCATCCACAAGGCGCGGATGGCGTCGTCCCGGACGGCGGCCGGCACATGAGCGGGGAACCGATGGACGGCAACCGAGCCGGTCGCGGCGAGACTGGAGATCCTGTCGCAGCCGAGGCCGTCAGTAGCGAGGCGGCAGCCGAGGCCCGCGAGGTGCAGCCGGGCGACCTGAGCGCGAACCCGCTGGCGACCTCCGGGCGGGTCGTCGCGCGCAACAGCGCCCTGATGGCCACCGGGACCGTCGTGTCGCGGGTCACGGGCATCGGACGGGACATCGCCCTGACCGCTGCGCTCGGCTTCTTTCTCGTGTCGGATGCCTACTCGCTGGGCAACTCGCTGCCCACGATGGTCTACATCCTGATCATCGGTGGCGCACTGAACGCCGTCTTCATCCCGCAGCTGGTGCGGCGCATGCAGGACGACGCCGACGATGGCAAGGCCTACGCCGACCGCCTGCTGACCCTGACAGCCACCGCCCTGCTGGTCCTTTCCGTCGTCGCCGTCATCGCGGCGCCGTGGATCGTCGACCTTTACACGCCGGCCGACTATCCGCCCGAGCAGTACGACCTCGCGGTCGCCTTCGCACGGCTGTTCCTCCCGCAGATCCTGTTCTACGGGATCTACACGATGCTCAGCCAGGTCCTGAACGCACGCGGCCGGTTCGGCGCTCCGATGTTCGCGCCGATCGCGAACAACGTCATCGCCATCGGAACCTTCCTGATCTTCATCGCGGTGGCAGGGACATCGGCGGCCGCCGATGGAGTCCTGACCACCGATCAGGTCCTGCTGCTCGGCATCGGCACCACGCTGGGTGTCGTCGTGCA
>DMPC01000141.1:13859-14352 GCA_003456155.1 Actinomycetota bacterium
GGGCTGCTCAAGGCGGGACGCCTCGCGGCATGGACGGTCGCGCTCGTCCTGGTCAACCAGATCGCGTACCTGTTCATCATCCGACTGGCCGCCCAGGCCAACGTGAATGCCTCGGCCACCGACATGGTGGCGGCCGGGATCACCACGTACCAGAAGGCCCACCTGGTCTTCATGCTCCCGCACAGCGTCATCACGATCTCGATCGTCACCGCGCTCCTGCCGTCGTTGGCGCGCGTGGCGCATGCCGGCCTGCTGCACGACGTAGGTCGCGACATCGCGCGGGCGATGCGGTCCGTCTCCGTCCTCATCGTGCCTATCGCAGCGATTCTCGCCGTGAACGGTGCGGCGATCTCGGTCCTGCTGTTCGGATACGGCGCCGCGACACCTGAGCAGGCCGCCGTCATGGGCGTGATCGTGTCGGTCTTCATGATCGGGCTGCCCGCCTTCACGCTGTTCTACGTGCTCCTTCGCGGCTTCTACGCCCTCGAGGACA
>DMPC01000149.1:0-1963 GCA_003456155.1 Actinomycetota bacterium
TAGCCGAAGCCGGCGACCAGGATCGGGATCAGCAGGATGCCCCCGCCGACGCCGAACAGGGACGACAGGAGCCCCATCCCCAGACCCGCAGCGATGTAGCCGGCTGTCAGTCCGAGGGTCAGTTCGGGCAGTGCTGCGGTGCTGTCGGCCGCGCTGCCGTCCGCCCACAGCATCCGGATGCCGGCGATCATGAGGATCCCGCCGAACAGCGCCTGGAGCAGGCCGCTGGGGGAGCGCTGCACCAGGTTGGTGCCCAGCCATGCGCCGCCGAGGCCGCCCACGATGATGATCGCGCTCGGCAGCCAGGCGACCTCGCCCGTGAGGGCGTACCGCACGGTCCCGGCGGCGGCGGCCATGGCGACCAGGACGAGGCTCGTCGCCTGCGCCTGCTTCTGCGGGACCTTCCGAACGAGGACGAGGAACGGCACCAGCAGGATCCCGCCGCCGACTCCGAAGGCCCCGGAGAAGGCGCCCACTCCCGCGCCGACGCCGAGGTCGGCTGCCTCTCGGCGGGCGGGAGCTCTCACCCCCGCAACCTAGCCACCTGCTGAGCCCGGGGGCCGGAGGATGCCGACCTCGCCACCCCGTTTTTCCATGACATATCACTTCGATATATAGTCCCGCTATGGCCAAGCGCACCGACGTCCTCGACCACACCGTCCTCGGCGTGCTCTCCGACGGGCCCCTGCACGGCTACGAGCTGCGCAAGCGCCTCACCGCGATCCTCGGCCCCTTCCGCGCGCTCTCCTTCGGATCGCTCTATCCGTGCCTGCATCGGCTCACCGACTCCGGACTCATCGAGCAGATCGATGCGGTCGAGCGCGAGGAGATCGTCGGTGTCTCGACCAAGCGAGCCCGGATCGTGTACGCCCTCACCGCAGAGGGCAAGGAGGCCTTCGCCGCCTGGGTCGCCGATACCGGCCCGGAGGCGTGGGAGGACGAGGCCTTCGCTGCCCGGATGGCCTTCTTCTCCCGCACGGAGGCCGCTGTCCGGCTGCGCATCCTGGAGGGGCGCCGCGCCCGACTCGAGGAGCGCCTCAGCAGCCTGCAGTCGTCCATCGACCGCACGAACGAGCGCATGGACATCTACGCGGAGCGCCTGCAGCGCCACGGCATCGAGGGCGCCGAGCGCGAGGTCGGCTGGCTCGAGGAGCTGATCGCCACGGAGCGGGATGCACGACAGGGGCGTCGCGAAGCCAGGGCCGTCAAGAAGGCAGTCAAGAAGGCCGCGCGGAAGCAGTCCCGCGGCACGTCCACCAGCATGGGAAGGAAGAAGGCATGACGTCGCAGGAGATCAGGGTCGCCATCGTCGGTGCGGGGAACTGTGCCTCGTCTCTCATCCAGGGAGTCGAGTACTACAAGGACGCCGATCCGCAGGGACGAGTCCCCGGGCTCATGCACGTGGTCTTCGGGCCCTATCACGTGCGCGACATCCGCTTTGTCGCCGCTTTCGACGTCGATGCCACCAAGGTGGGTATCGACCTCGCCCAGGCCATCCAGGCGTCGGAGAACAACACCATCACCATCGCGGAGGTCCCCGACACCGGGGTCATCGTCCAGCGCGGGCACACGCTCGACGGCCTCGGCCGCTACTACCGCGAGACCATCGAGGAGTCGACCGCCGAGCCTGTCGACGTGGTGCAGGTGCTGAAGGACGCCCAGGTCGACGTCGTCATCTGCTACCTGCCGGTCGGATCCGAGCAGGCGGCGAAGTTCTACGCGCAGTGCGCCATCGATGCCGGATGCGCCTTCGTCAACGCCCTGCCCGTCTTCATCGCGAGCGATCCGGCCTGGGCAGCGAAGTTCGAGGCCGCCGGACTCCCCATCGTCGGAGATGACATCAAGAGCCAGGTGGGGGCCACCATCACCCACCGGGTCATGGCCAAGCTCTTCGAGGATCGCGGAGTCATCCTGGATCGCACGTACCAGCTGAACGTGGGCGGCAACATGGACTTCAAGAACA
>DMPC01000149.1:2336-5153 GCA_003456155.1 Actinomycetota bacterium
AAGCTCGAGGTGTGGGACTCGCCGAACAGTGCGGGGGTCATCATCGACGCGCTCCGTGCGGCCAAGATCGCGAAGGATCGTGGCATGGGCGGCCCCGTGCTCAGTGCCTCGTCCTACTTCATGAAGTCCCCGCCGGAGCAGTACTCCGACAGTGCGGCTCGTGACGCCGTCGAGGAGTTCATCGCCATGGAGCCTGCTCGCTAGCTCAGGGGCTCAGCGCTCGTCGTGAACGATCACGCCGGACGTTCGCTGCACCGAGACCTGCACGTCGCTACCGACCACGCAGGAGAGCACGTGACCCCCGGCGGAGCGGTCGGCGGTCAATCCGTGCAGATGGAGGCCGGGCTGCCCGATGCCCTTCATGTCGCTTGCCTGCAGGAATCCGACCAGGACTGCTCGGCGGCCGGCCAGGGGGAAGACGGCCTGCTGGGCGATCACGGTGGCCAAGGACGGGTACGGCGCCGTCTGGCTCGGGACGCTCCGGGCCACGAGGTCGGTGAACGTGCCTCTCACGCGCACCGCGATGATGCCGTCGTCGGTGCCGGCCAGCCGCTGGATCACCGGCCCCAGATCCGCGCAGGCGGTGCCGGGCGCCACAGGCCCTGCCGCGTCAGGACGGAAGTTCACGGCCTGGGCGAAGGGAGTGGACCGGCTGGTGTCGACCACCGTGGGACGTCCGTCCATGCCGACGCGATAGGGCACACCGCCGACCACGATCAGCTCTCCGTCGAGGCCGTCGAAGGTGCCGATCCCGAGCGTGGCGCCGGCCAGGGCGTCCGAGAGGGGGGCGAGTCCGGTGAAGTCCGGCTGGGTCAGGTACTCGAAGGTCCCGATCTGGTTCACGAGTGAGTCTCGATCCGCGGCCTGCGCCGGTGCGGCGATGCCGACGAACGCAACGAACAGGGCGCTGATCGCCGCGATGCGGAGGCCGTGTCTCATGTTCGGACTCTAGTCGTTCGATCCGCGCTGCTCCCCCGGCGTTCGAGGGTCCCACGGCAGGATGGGGGCATGACGACCCCCGATGATCACGATGCCTTCCACCTCTCGGCCGAGCAGGTCGAGGCTGGCCTTGCGTCCGTTCGGCAGTCCCCGCTCGACGTCGGCGCGCTCGAGCTCATCGTCATCCGCCCCGCGGTCGACGAGCGCATCGTGCTCCCGCAGGTGGAGGTCGACGCCGCTCACGGGCTCGCCGGTGACACCTGGGAGACGCGCGGCAGCCGAGCGACCCCGGATGGCTCCGCGAATCCCGGCGACCAGGTCACCGTGATGAACAGCAGGTTCGCCCGACTCGTCGCCGCGACGCAGGATCGTGTTCCCCTCGCAGGTGACCAGCTCTACCTGGACCTCGACCTCAGCTGGGCGAACCTCCCGACCGGCACGCGGCTGGAGTTCGACGAGGTGGTGCTCGAGGTGACCGATGTCCCGCACACCGGATGCTCGAAGTTCCGGGAGCGCTTCGGGATGCCGGCCCTGCGCGCGACGAACGCGCCCGAGGGCAAGGAGCTGCGGCTTCGCGGCATCAACACGACCGTGATCCTTGGCGGAATGCTGCGCCAGGGCGAGGCGGCCCGCGTCAGCCGACCCTGATGATCGCTCCGCACCGAGGGCGAGGAGGAGCCGGATGACGGCACTGCGCGAGGCCTCCTGGGCGTCGGCACGGGCTGCCGCCCGACTGATCGCCTCGCGCCTGGACGCCGAGTCGGTGAGCGTTGATGAGCTCGATGGCCGGGTGCTCGCCGCCGACTGTCGTGCGCTGTGCCAGCTCCCGCCCTTCGACTCATCGGCCATGGACGGCTGGGCCGTCGCCGGCGAATCGCCGTGGCGCGTGGTGGGTGATGTGGTCGCCGGCCACCCCTGGGCGCAGCAGCTCGAGCCGGGCCAGACCGTCCGTATCGCCACAGGCGCCGTCGTGCCGGTGGGCGCTGACGCAGTGCTGCGCTGGGAGGACGCCAGCCTCGCCGAGGGCTTCGTGGCCGGACGTGTCGCCCCCGGTGTCGACATCAGGTCGGCCGGAGAGGAATGCCGGATCGGTGATCTGGTCGCCGTGGCCGGCACCGTCATCGGGCCGGCACTCGCGGGCTTCCTGGCCGCGACCGGGCATGACGTCGTTGACGTCATCCGGCGGCCCAGGGTTGCGATCATCCTGCTCGGGGACGAGCTGCTGACTCGGGGAGTCCCGTCAGGCGGTCGCGTGCGCGACTCCCTCGGGCCGCAGCTGCCCGGCTGGATCACGCGCTCGGGTGCGCGGGTCGTCCGGCACGAGCAGATCCCCGATGACGAGGAGTCCGTTCGGCTGGCGCTGTCCCGTGCGGCAGCGGATGCCGATCTCGTCATCACCACCGGAGGCACCGCGGACGGACCACGCGACCACGTGCACGGCGCGATCGAGGCCCTCCACGGCATGCTCGTCGTCGATCGGGTCGCGGTGCGCCCCGGACATCCGATGCTCCTCGCGTCCCTGCCCTCCGAGCGACCGACACCCGTGCCGCTCGTCGGGCTGCCGGGCAATCCGCACTCCGCGGTGGTCGGCTTCGCGACCCTCGCTATCCCGGCCATCGATGCGCTCCTCGGGCGCTCGCCGGCACCGCGGCACACGGCCCGGGCGGGGGAGGACCTGCGCTGCCCGCCCGACCGCACCCGTCTCATCGCGGGGACCGTCGTCGACGGGGTCTTCCAGCTGTCCCCCTACGGCGGATCGGCGATGCTGCGTGGTCTCGCCCAGTCAACCGGCTTCGCGGTCGTCACCGATCAGGGCGTGCCTGCGGGTGCCGAGGTGGAGTGGCTGCCCCTGCCCTGACGGCTACGCGCTTACTCGCC
>DMPC01000149.1:5369-14261 GCA_003456155.1 Actinomycetota bacterium
GGCGGCTACGGTGGGCCCCGTGTCGTCCCCGACCTCCACCCCTCATCCCTCACACGAGCGCACCCGGTCCCACCCGGGCTGGTTCAGCGGAGTGATGGGGACGGCTGCCCTGGCGACCGCGGCCTTCCGACTCCCGTCCGACGCGGGTGCCGTCGACGTGACCGGGAACGTCCTGGGCTGGGCGCTCCTCGGGCTGTCGATCGTCGGACTCCTCGTGATCGTCGCGGCGAACCTGCTGGCCCCCACGCCGCGGCAGCTGCTGTGGAAGGACCTGGGATCCCGGGAGAAGGGCCCGGCCTACGCCGCCATTCCCGGCGCCGTCCTCACCGTCGTCCTCGCCACCGAGGCAGGGCTGCCGAACCTCGCCTCCCTGTCGGTCGTGGCCTGGATCCTCCTGTTCGTCACGCTGATCGTCGCCGGCGCCGATCTGCTGCTGACGATGGTGTTCTTCGCCTCCGCGATCGCCAACCGCGGGAAGCTCGAGCAGGGGGCGCTCTCGGGGGTGTGGTTCATGCCCCAGACCGTCCTCCTGCTGTCGGCCACCACCCTGGCTCGACTCAGCGTCGAGCCGAGCACGGCGATCGCCGAGGTTGCTGCGCCGCTCGCCGTGCTGTTCCTGGGCGCCGGGTTCCTGCTGTTCCTCCTCGTCGGGGCCCTCGTCCTGGGCCGTCTCATCACCGAGCCGATGTTCCAGACATCCGGCATCCCCAGTGCCTGGATCATGATGAGCCCCGCTGCTGCGTCGGCACTCGCCTTCATCGCGATCCCCCTGGTGACCCCGACACTCCTCGACGCCCAGTCGCAGACGGTGACCTCCGTGACGAGTCTGATGGCCGGGGCGATGATCGGGTTCAGCCTGTGGTGGCTGATGGTCGTGACCATGCTGACGATCCGGCTGCGCCAGGAGGCTCGCGAGTTCACGCCCTCGTCGTGGGGCTTCGTCTTCCCGCTCGCCGCTGTGGCCGTCGCCAGCGGGGGCCTGGCCCAGACCTGGGAATCGTTCCTGATGGACATCCTCGCGATCGTGATGGCGGCACTGGGCACCGTGGTGTGGTGTGTCGTCGCCTACTCGACCCTGCGATGGCTGGCTGCGCGCCGAGGATGAGCGGGATCGGACTGGAGTAGCCTCGCTATCCAGCCGCCATGCGGGTGGAGCAATCGAGAGGACCGAGATGGGCGACAGCGCGCCGGAGTCCGATGGTGTGATGGCCGGCGAAGGGGGCAAGGGCTCATCCCGCCTGCAGGTCACCTTTGTGCCGTCGAATGTCTGGCGCGCCGGCCTCGTGGTGCTGGCTGTCGTCGCACTCGGGCTGTTCCTCAACTTCATCATCGATGACGGCGGCGGCGTCATCTTCACGGTCCTCATGTCCTGGTTCGCGGCGATCGCCATGGCACCGCTCGTGAACCGACTCTCACGCCACATGAGGCGCGGTGTCGCGACGATGATCGTGATCGTCTCCGGGCTGCTCTTCGCCGTCGTTTTCCTGCTGCTGTTCGGAGCGCTCTTCGTCGATCAGCTCGCCCAGCTCGTGATGCTCATCCCCGATCTCGTCGACGAGGCGATCATGTGGGCGAACCAGACGTTCGGCCTGTCCCTCTCCCAGGGGTCGCTGCTCGACATGGTCGGCTTGAGCACCGAGGACATGGCTGCGGCGGCAACCCAGATCGGCGTGACTCTGTTGGGCTTCGTCGTGTCGGTCGTGGGCAGCATCTTCGGCATCTTCACCTTCGCCCTGTTCACGTTCTACCTCTCCGCCGATATGCCTCGGCTCGAGCGCTGGATCGCGAGCCTCTTCCCCCCGCGCATGCAGGACGTCGTCTTCACCGTCTGGACGACGACCGCGCAGAAGACCGGCGGATACATCGGGGCACGAGTGATCCTCGCCGGAATCAACTCGGCGACCAGCGGCGTCGTCTTCGTGATCATCGGCATGCCCTACTGGCTGCCCCTGGCCCTGTGGACCGGCATCGTCGCCCAGTTCGTCCCGACCATCGGCACCTACATCGCCATCGTGCTGCCGGTCATCGTCGGGCTGCTGAGCGGCAGTCCGTGGATCGGAGTGGCGGCGCTGATCTGGGCGATCGTCTACCAGCAGGTCGAGAACCTCACGATCGAGCCTCGGATCAGTGCCAAGGCGGTCGACGTGAACCCGGCCGTCGCCTTCGGTTCGGTGCTCCTCGGAGCGGCGCTGTTCGGGGTGGCCGGTGCGTTCCTCGCCGTCCCGGTCGCCGCGATGCTCCTGGCGCTCCTGCAGACCTACGGCAAGCGCTACGAACTGCTTCCGGAGATGCTCGCCAAGCAGGAGCGCGATTATCAGCGCGCCCCTCGAAAGGTCATGCGTACCGAGCAGATCCCGACGCAGGAGGGCGAGGCCTCCTAGTTCGTCGGACCTCCGGCGACGTACAGCACCTGCCCGGAGACGAACGAGGCTTCCTCGGAGGCGAGGAAGGACGCCACGTTCGCGACATCCTCCGGAACACCCACGCGTCGGACAGGTGTCTGGGCTGCGACGCTCGACGTGAACTCCTCGAAGTCCACGCCCATGCGCTCGGCTGTCGCTCGCGTCATCTCCGAGGCGATGAAGCCGGGCGCGATGGCGTTGGCGGTCACGCCGAACGGGCCCAACTCGATGGCCACGGTCTTGGTGAATCCCTGCAGGCCCGCCTTGGCCGCGGAGTAGTTCACCTGCCCGCGATTGCCGAGGGCGGAGATGCTCGACAGGCTGATCACGCGCCCCCATGCCGCCGCGACCATGTGTGCCTGCACCGCGCGGGTCATGAGGAAGGCACCGCGCAGGTGCACGTTCATGACAGCGTCCCAGTCCTCCAGCGTCATCTTGAACAGGAGGTTGTCGCGAAGGATGCCGGCGTTGTTGACCAGGACGGTGGGCGCCCCGAGCTCGTCCGTCGTGCGCGAGACGGCATCGGTCACCTGGGCTTCGTCCGTGACGTTCGCGGCGATGGCCACGGCGCGACCGCCCGCGGCGCGGATGCCTTCAGCGGTGGCCTCGGCACCGTCGATGTCGAGGTCGATGAGAGCGACGGCCATGCCGTCACGCGAGAAGCGCTGGGCGATGGCTGCGCCGATTCCGCGGGCCGCGCCGGAGATGATCGCTGTTCGGGTCATGGGATCAGTCTGCCGAGTCCTCGTATCGCGTGAGTCGGGCCATGACCCGATCCACTCCCAGCAGCACGTAGCCCAGGACGATCGCGACGATCACGATGACGAGGACGAAGGTCAGCACCGACGTCCAACCGTTCGTACTGACGTCGAGGAACGGGTACGGGTAGGCGCCGATCACCTGGCCTCGGACCAGGGCAAAGACGGCCCACAGCAGCGGCAGGACGAGGGCGAGCCACACCGTCATCGGGTAGATCAGCTTGCGCGGGCCGGCGATCAGCCAGATGAGCGGGGTGACGATCGGCACGATGATGTGCAGCATCATGTTGCTGATGAAGTCCCATCCCTGCCTCTCACCCCCCGCGAGCAGGACGTTGAAGACGACTCCCGTGACGATGATCATCAAGAGGGTGTCGAGGCGCAGCGCCCTCCAGATCGCCCCGACGCGATCCTCGCGACGGAACAGGTCGGGGCGCAGGAGGAGAACGGTGATGACGACGGCGACGGTGAGGTTGCTCAGTTGCGTGAAGTAGGTGGACCAGTCGAAGAAGCGCTCAAGGGGCGTATCGACGCCTCCGGGAACGTTGCCGAGGAGCGTCGGCTTCGACGGATCGCCCGTCCCGACGTAGTAGCCGCTGAGGTTGAGGGTGAGGGACAGCAACACGGCGAACCAGGCGAGGGCCGCATTCAGGATGAGCAGCATGCGCGCGTAGGAGGGGGGCTTCGGGATGTCCAGCAGCACCGGAGTCGTCATGAGCCCGCACGCTACGCCCTCTGTGCGCCCGGCACCCCGCATTTGCGGCTCCCGCCGGGGCAGGAGTCAGGGCTTGCGCTCCTCGAGCACCGCCTCGAGGTCCCGGATGGCCTGCTGCTGCCGGGTGTTGAGTTCCTTCAGGGCCTCGAGCTGATCCTGGATGCTGGGCTGCTCCGACACCGGCTTGCTCTTGCGCGGGGCCAGGAAGAAGTTCGCCAGATAGCCGGTGAGCGTGCCGAAGATGCCGACGCCGACGATGATCACCATCGAGCCGAGGAGCCGACCTTCCGTCGTGACGGGGTACTGGTCGCCATAGCCGACCGTCGCCATCGTCACGATCATGTACCACAGGGAGTCGGACGCCGTCGTGATGTTCGCGCCGGGTGCATCGGACTCGATCTTGACCATGCCCAGGCTGCCGAACTCCAGGACCAGGATCGAGATGAAGAGCAGCGTGAACAGGGCGCTGTCGGCTCGGTCCTTGATGAGCGCGCGCCCGATGGCGCCCCAGCCGTAGTCCTTGATCAGTCGGTAGACCTTGATCAGGCGGAAGAGGCGCAGGATGTTCGTCTGGGAGAAGGGCAGGCTGGAGAAGAAGTCGGCCCAGCCGTACTGCCGGAAGAAGTACTCCTTCTTCGACGGGGCGGTGATGAACCGGAACAGGAAGTCCATCGCGAAGAAGGTGGTGAGCACGAAGTTCACCAGTTCGAGGATCTGTCGCAGGTCGGGATCCCCGGCGAAGATCAGCAGGACGAGGTTGACGATGGACAGGATCGACAGCAACCCCATGAAGATCTCGTAGCTGGGGTTCTGCAGCTTCTGCCGCATGGCCGCTCGGCGGCTCGCCTCCTGCTCGGACACGCCTACATCCTCGCGCACCCGGCGCCGGATGCGCGGCAGTCACACGCGTCACTACGCTGACGGCCGGAGGTTCGGATGCCCGACGCACGCACGGCGCTGCCCGCCAGGGCTCGCGTGGTGATC
Organism: Actinomycetota bacterium; assembly: GCA_003456155.1. Lineage (GTDB taxonomy): Bacteria > Actinomycetota > Actinomycetes > S36-B12 > S36-B12 > UBA10649. Next base: position 10,229 of record DMPC01000149.1, read on the forward strand.
ATCGGCGGCGGCGTGATCGGCACGTCGATCGCCTATCACCTCTCCCATCTCGGCTGGACCGACGTGGTGCTGCTCGAGCGGGATCGCCTGACCTCGGGAACGACGTGGCACGCCGCCGGTCTGATGACCTGCTTCGGCTCCCTCTCCGAGACCTCGATGCAGATGCGGATGTACACGCGGGACCTCTACTCACGCCTGGAGGCGGAGACCGGACAGTCGACCGGCTTCCGCCCCGTGGGGTTTATCGAGGTCGCTGCGGACACCGACCGGCTGGAGGAGTATCGGCGGGTCGCGGCCTTCAATCGGCATGTCGGGCTCGAGGTGCACGAGATCACCCCCGCCGAGGTGGCCGCGATGTTCCCGATCGCCGACACCACTGATCTCCTGGCCGGGTTCTACGTGCCGCAGGACGGGCGGGTCAATCCGGTCGACGCGACCATGGCTCTCGCGAAGGGGGCACGGCAGAGCGGCGCGACCCTGATCGAGGGGGTCTCGGTGGAGCGCGTGCTCACCCATGGCCGCCGCGTGGTCGGTGTGGCCACCAGTGAGGGCGACATCGAGTGCGAGTACGTCGTCAATGCCGCCGGGATGTGGGCGCGGCAGCTGGGGGAGCGCAATGGCGTCACCATCCCGCTGCAGGCGGCGGAGCACTACTACCTGATCACCGAGGAGATGCCGCAGGTCGAGGCGACCTGGCCGATCCTGGAGGATCCGGGCCGGCACGGCTACTACCGCGAGGAGGGCGGCGGCCTCATGGTCGGGCTCTTCGAGCCCGTCTGCGCCCCGTGGTCCGTCTCCGGAATCCCCGACGACTTCTCCTTCGGCCAGATTCCCGCCGACTGGGATCGGATGGGCCCCTACGTGGAGCGCGCGATGACCCGGGTCCCGGCGACCCTCGACGTCGGCGTGCGCACGTTCTTCTGCGGGCCGGAGTCGTTCACTCCCGATCTCGCCCCGATCGTGGGCCCGGCTCCCGGCCTGGACGGGTACTTCGTTGCCGCGGGCATGAACTCCGTCGGCATCCTCACCGGTGGAGGGATGGGGCGCATCGTCGCCCAGTGGATCGTCGACGGGCGACCGGACGTCGACGTCACCGGCTTCCATGTCGATCGGATGGCCGACTTCCAGCTCGCTCCCCGCTACCGGGCCGAGCGGACGGTCGAGACCCTCGGCATGGTCTACGCCCCCCACCTGCCGGGGCGCGCGATGCGCACGGCGCGCGGGGTGCGTCGCTCTCCCCTGCACGATCGCCTCGCTCATCAGGGGGCCTACTTCCGCGACGTTAGCGGCTGGGAGGGGGCGGACTGGTACGCGGGCGAGGGTCGGGTGCCCGATCCCGGCGGCCTGACGTGGGGGCGCCCGGACTGGTTCGGAACGTGGGCGGAGGAGCATCGCGCCATCCGCGAGGGCGTCGGCCTGATGGACATGTCCTTCATGTCGGCCTTCCGCGTGACAGGGCCGGACGCCGGACCCTTCCTCGATCGCCTGTCGACGGCACGGGTCGACGGCGACCCCAGCATCATCACCTACACCCAGTGGCTGAACGACGCCGGAACCATCGAGGCCGACCTGACGGTGACGAAGATCGACGAGGGCGACTTCCTCGTCGTGGCATCCGACACGGCGCACGCCCATGTGCTCGAGTGGATGCGACGCCACCGCGGCGAGCTCGACGTCGATGTCGCTGATGCCACGTCGGGGATCACGCAGATCAACATCCAGGGGCCACTCTCGCGCGAGGTGCTGCAGCGAGTGACGTCCGTCGACCTCTCCAACGAGGCCTTCCCGTTCCGTGCTGCCCGCGCGATCGACATCGGCTTCGCCCGCGTTCTGTGCGCTCGGATCACGTACCTGGGCGAGCTCGGGTACGAACTCCACATCCCCACCGAACTCGCGGGTCACGTGTATGAGCAGCTGTGCGACGCGGGAGTTGCCTCCGGCATGCGCCACGTCGGGTTGAAGGCCCTCGCGAGTCTCCGCCTGGAGAAGGGGTATCGCGACTTCGGACATGACATCGACAACACCGACAACCCGATCGAGGCTGGCCTGGGGTTCACGGTCGACTGGGAGCACGACTTCGTCGGCCGCTCGGCGCTCGCGCAGATCCGCGCGGCGGGCACGCCATCCCGGCGGCTCGTCCAGGTGCGTGTCCTGGATCCTGCGCCCATGGTTTATCACGCGGAGATCGTGCTGCGCGACGGCCGGGCCGTGGGCTACGTGCGGTCGGGCAGTTACGGCCACACCCTCGGAGGCGCGGTGGGCCTGGCGATGGTCGAGGCCGATGAGGCCATCACCGGTGACCTGCTGGCCTCGTCCTCCTGGGAACTGGACATCGCCGGCCGGCGGTGGCCGATCGAGGTGTCCCTGCGTCCGCTGTACGACCCCACGGGCGCGCGGATCAGGGCCTGACGTCCGGCGTCAGGCTCCGGGGGGAGCACTGAGCTGGGTGAGGCGTGCCAGCCCCTGCGGGACGGCGTCGATCGTGGGATCGAGATCGGCGAGGTTGAGCTGATCGGAGCCCCAGTCGGCCAGCTGGCGCTCGATCGCACGCTTTGCCTTGTCGAGCTTGCGGGCGATCATCCGGCGGGTGGCCCACTCCTGCTCCCGGGTACGCAGAGCGTGCTCCACCGCCGCCTCCTGGGCAGCCGTCGTCGTCAGCCCGAAGGCGCGGACGAGACCGGTCACGATGTCGATGCGGTAGTCGTGGGCGCGTCGCACGAACATGCCCGGCTTGGACTGCATGCCGTTGAACAGGTCGACAGTCGCCAGCACGAAGCTGGTGATCGGCCGGAACTTCGCCTCCCGAGGGACGAGCGGTGGCCGGGTGGCCGGTGGCCCCATCCACCAGGGCGCACGAAGGACCATGCCGAAGTCGTACTTGTTCACCGGATCGTCATGGTGCACGACCATCAGGTGGCGCATGTCGTCGCCGTGGGGTGGCGCGATCTCGTCCGGCTGGCTGACCAGCGTGAGGATCCCATCGGGATCGACGAACCCCGGGTTCTCCCGCCATGGCTTCCAGATGCGCGTGCGGAAGGGGACGCCGAGGTAGAGGCCGGCCCGCACTCCGAGGTCGCGCAGTCGGCCCGCATCGATCGATCCGTCCGGCCCAGCGGTGAGATCGAGCAGGACGTTGGCGCCCAGGCTCTCGCCGATGACGATGACGAGAGGGCGCGATCGGTTTCCGCGCTCGGTGAGGTGGGCCTCGATTCCCTCGAGGACGAGTCGGGTGAGCTCGACCGCTTCGTGGGTGCGATTCAGCGCCAGTGCAGAAGGCACGAGGGCGTACTGCGGGACCACGATGGCGCAGTCTCCTCGGGTCAGGTACTCCAGGGCCTCCGCAATGGAGTAGTTGAAGTAGCCCACGCCGGTCGGGGATCCGACGCAGATCCAGCTGCGGTCGAAAGCCCCCACATCGATCATGTCCTGCACCGTCAGGCGGGCGCGCTCGGCGATGTCGTCCGAGCACTCGAATCCTCCGACGACGCGCACGGGTTCGATCGCCGGCTCACCCATGACCGACTCGATGTCCGCTGCGGTCAGCGCCATGAGGACGAAGCGGCGGCCCTCCTTGCCGAGGGTCTCGAAAGGCATGGCACTCGCCGGACCCGCGGAGACATGCGGTGACGTGGGCGGTGCGGGATACGCGGGCTCGACGATGTCGTCCCGGGTCTGCACCTGCTGCGTCACCCGCGTCAGGCCGACGACGCCGGCAGCGGTCAGGGCGCCGAGGATGATGCCGTGCGCCGCCAGGGTGCCGAGTGCTCCCGACGGTCGACCGAGCAGTGCATCGAAGCCACGTTCCAGGACGTGCGCGGTGGCCTGCTCGCTCGCCGTTGCCGCCGTCAGGGCGAGTCCAGAAGCTGAGCCGACCGCGACGGCCTGGGCCATGGCGCGCGTGCCGGCCCGGGCGACGGCGTGGCGCTCGGGAGCCACGATGCCGTAGCGCGCAGCCCGTCGGCTCCGGTTCAGAACGCTCACCCCGACGACCGCGGCTCCGGTGATCACGGCGGGGGCGGGCGGGGTGTCCAGG
>DMPC01000009.1:0-1761 GCA_003456155.1 Actinomycetota bacterium
GCAGCGCCCTTGCGCAGGTTGTCGTTGCTGACGAACATGACCAGGCCGCGGTTGCCGTCGACTGACTGATCCTGACGGATCCGCCCGACGAAGGACGGGTCGGCGCCGGCCGCCTGCAGAGGCGTGGGCACGTCCGCGAGCTCGACACCGGGAGCAGTGGCCAGGATCACCATCGCCCGCTCGGGCGTGATGGGCCGCTCGAACTCGGCGTTGATGGACAGTGAGTGCCCGGTGAAGACGGGAACGCGCACACAGGTGCCCGAGACGAGCAGATCCGGGATCTCCAGAATCTTGCGGCTCTCGTTGCGCAGCTTCTTCTCCTCATCGGTCTCGCCCGAACCATCGTCGACGATGCTGCCGGCGAGGGCGATGACGTTGAACGCGATCGGCGCCACGTACTTCTGCGGTGCCGGGAATTCCACGGCGGATCCGTCATGAGTCAGCGCGGCGATGTCCTGGGTGATGGCCGCGCGGACCTGGCTGTCGAGCTCCTCGACTCCCGCGAGGCCGCTGCCCGACACGGCCTGGAAGGTGCTCACGATCAGACGGCGCAGACCGGCCTCGTCATGCAGAACCTTCAGCACCGGCATCGCCGCCATGGTGGTGCAGTTCGGGTTGGCGATGATGCCCTTGCGCATCTCCGTGATGGCGTGGGGGTTGACCTCGCTCACCACGAGCGGCACATCCGGGTCCATGCGCCAGGCCGAGGAGTTGTCGATGACGACCGCGCCAGCCGCTGCGAACGTGGGTGCGAGAGCCTTGGAGCTCGCACCGCCCGCCGAGAACAGGGCGATGTCGATGCCGGAGACGTCCGCCGTCGCGGCGTCCTCCACGACGACCTCCGTGCCCCGCCAGGGCAGGGTCGTGCCCGCCGACCGAGCGGAGGCGAGGAATCGAATGCCGGAGAGGGGGAAGTCGCGCTCGTCGAGCAGGCGGCGCATGACGGCGCCCACCTGGCCGGTCGCACCGACGACGGCGACGACGGGGGCGTTCATCGGCCCGTCCCGCCGTAGACCACAGCCTCACCGTCGGCGTCGAGGCCGAAGGCCGTGTGCAGCGCCTGCACGGCCTTCTTAGCCTCGTCCACCCGAGTGACGACCGAGATGCGGATCTCGGAGGTGGAGATCATCTCGACGTTGATGCCTGCCTCGGCCAGAGCGTCGAAGAACGTCGCGGAGACTCCGGGGTGCGAGCGCATGCCGGCTCCGACGAGCGAGACCTTCGCGATCTGGTCGTCGACGAGGAGCTCCTCGAAGCCGATGTCCGATCGGCGGGACTCCAGGGCCTGCATCGCGGCGGACGTCGATCCCTGCGGGCAGGTGAACGTGACGTCCGTTCGTCCGGTCGAGGCCGCGGAGACGTTCTGCACGATCATGTCGAGGTTGATGTTGGCGTCGGCCAGCGTGCGGAAGATCGCCGCAGCACGACCCGGCTGATCGGGCACCGACACGACCGTGATCTTGGCGTCGTTCACGTCGGCGGCGACCCCGGAGATGATCGGCTGTTCCATGGCAGTTCCTTCCGCGATGGCGGCTTGTATGGCTTCGGGCGAGAGCACGAGGGTTCCGGTGCGGTCCGAGAACGAGGAGCGCACGTGGATCGGCAGGTCGAACCGCCGCGCGTACTCGACGCAGCGCAGGTGCAGGACCTTCGCGCCGACAGCGGCGAGCTCGAGCATCTCCTCGTAGGTGATGTAGGGCACCTGGCGTGCGGCGGGCACGACCCGGGGGTCCGCGCTGAAGACGCCGTCGACGTCGGTGT
>DMPC01000009.1:2023-2858 GCA_003456155.1 Actinomycetota bacterium
GTGACGTCCTTGGTGTCCTGGGCCACGCCCTGGAAGCCGGCGACGATCGGGATGGCGCCCTGGTCGAGGGCCTCCTGGATGCGGCCGGGGGTCACGTCGATGATCCGGGCCGCGCCATGAGCGGAGTCGGTGATGAGGCCGGCCTGCGACCCGGTGTACGAGCGGGCCTCGGCGCCGAGGTCGTGAATGGCCATGGCGAGGACGGCCATGGAGATCCGCTCCCCCGCGGTGAGCAGCATGTCGAGCTCTCGGGCCGGCGGCGCGGGCGACACCTGCTCGGCGAGGTCGAGGAGGTCGTCGGTGGTGTCGCCCATGGCGGAGACCACGACGACGACCTGGTGGCCGGCCTTCTGGGTGTCGACGATCCGTCGGGCCACGCGCTTGACGCTGGCCGCATCAGCGACGCTGGAACCGCCGTACTTCTGCACAATCAGGGACACGAGCCACGAGTCTACCGGCGTTCGCGGAAGCCGTTTCCCGCGGCGCTGGGCGGCCGCGGTCAGACCCGGCGGCGCCCCTCGAAGGCCCGGCCGAGGGTGATCTCGTCGGCGTACTCCAGGTCGCCGCCGACCGGAAGGCCGCTCGCGAGCCTCGACACGGCGATCTCCAGCGGCGCGATGAAACGGGCGAGATAGGTCGCGGTGGCCTCTCCCTCGAGATTCGGGTCGGTGGCGAGGATCACCTCGGTGACGGTGCCGTCGGCCAGCCGGGCCAGAAGCTCTCGGATCCGCAGGTCGTCGGGGCCCACGCCGTCGATCGGCGAGATCGCACCACCCAGGACGTGGTACCGACCTCGGAACTCGCGGGTCTTCTCGATGGCGAGGACGTCCTTGGG
>DMPC01000009.1:3027-4210 GCA_003456155.1 Actinomycetota bacterium
CGAGGACGTCCTTGGGTTCCTCGACCACGCAGATGACCGTGGGATCCCGGCGCGGATCCAGGCAGATCCGGCACTGCTCCTCCTCGGCCACGTTGCCGCAGACGACGCAGAAGCGGACCTTCTCCTTGACCTCGCGCAGGATGGACGCGAGTCGGTTCACGTCGGCGGGATCGGCCGCGAGGATGTGGAAGGCGATGCGCTGGGCGCTCTTGGGCCCGACGCCCGGGAGGCGACCGAGCTCGTCGATGAGGTCCTGGACGATCCCCTCGTACACGTCAGTGGCCGCCTTCGCTCATCAGTGCTCGATCTCGCCGATCTGGGTGGCACCGAACTCGCGCATCGCCAGGTCGACGCCGGAGGAATCGTCGAGATCGTCGTCGTCCATGCTCGGCGCATCGGGTTCGACGGCAGCCGCCGCCTGCGTCGAAGGCGCCCCAGCAGCCGGCGCCCGAGTCGAAGGCGCGCCAGCCGTCGGCGCGGCCGACGCCGGCTCGTTCGAGCGGGTCGCGGAGGGCGAAGGCTCACTGGGGACGGCGCCGGCCTGGTCCGGGGCGAACACCACGTCGATGCGGACGTCCGCGCGGACGACGTCGATGACGGCCTGCCGGAGTCGCTCGTCATGACCGCTGGCCTTGACGCCCTTGACCGTCCCGGCATCGCGCACCGCGACGGCAAGGTCGCCGTTGGCGTAGGAGATGGGCCGCGACGAGCTGAAGCCCAGCCAGGCCACCTTGGAGTACGTCTTGAGCGCCTCGAGCACCGCCGGCCACAGCGACACGAACTGGTCCAGGGTCGGGGCGTAGGTCGCACCACCGGCGGATGCGGGTGCGGGGTCCGCCGGAGCAGAGGCGGCGACGGAAGCGACGACGGCTTCCGCGGGTTCGACGCTGGCCGCAGCAGGTGGGACCGCCGTCGGTGACTCCGCGGGCTCCGCCGCGGTCGATGGCGCCACATCCGACAGGCGAGGCGGCTTGGCGCGGGTCGACTTCGATGTCGACGCGGATACCGAGGCGGGCGCCGACGTCGAGGCCGAGGCGGCGGGCTCCGGTGCTGTGACGTCACTGACCTGCTCCCGACCCACCGGAGGCTGCCCGGCCGGGGCCTGGTGGATCGGAGCCGACGCCATGCGCCGCTCCAGCTGGTCCAGGCGAGCACGCATGCCCGCCTCGTCGGAGTCCGCCGC
>DMPC01000009.1:4457-8600 GCA_003456155.1 Actinomycetota bacterium
CTCAGAGCAGCAGAGGTGACGTCGGCGGCGCGGGTGAGCTCGGCGAGGCCGAACCGCTGGGCCTGCTCGACCTCGGCAGCGAGCTGGTCCTCGGGAGCGTCGATGAGTCCGAGTGCGGCCGCATCGGGCACCGACTGCAGGACGATCAGGTCACGCAGTCGCTCGAGAAGATCGGTGACGAAGCGACGCGGATCATGCCCCGCCTCGATGACACGGTCGATGACGGTGAACATCGCGGCGCCGTCATGGTCGGCGAGCGCTGCAATGGTGTCATCGAGCAGTGCGGCGTCGGTCATGCCCAGCTGCAGCACCGCATCGGCGTAGGTGACTCCCGCGGGGCCGGAGCCGGAGATGACCTGACCGAGCACGGAGAGACTGTCGCGGACGCTCCCCGCGCCCGCGCGGGCCACCAGGGCGAGGGCCGCCGGCTCATAGGGCACCCCCTCCTGATCGCAGACCGATGCGAGGTGCTCCTGCAGGGCCTTGGCCGACACGAGCCGGAACGTGTAGTTGTGCGTCCGCGAGCGGATCGTCGGCAGCACTTTGTCGGCCTCAGTCGTGGCGAAGATGAAACGGACGTGATCCGGCGGCTCCTCGACGAGCTTCAGCAGCGCGTTGAAGCCCGCGGTGGAGACCATGTGGGCCTCGTCGATGATGTAGACCTTGTAGCGCGACGTGGCCGGGGCGAACATCGCACGCTCGCGCAGGTCGCGGGTGTCATCGACACCGCCATGGCTGGCCGCATCGAGCTCGATGACGTCGAGTGAGCCCGGGCCGTTGGGCGCAAGGTCGAGGCAGCTCTGGCACTCCCCGCAGGGATTTGGGGTCGGCCCCTGCTCGCAGTTGAGGGATCGGGCGAGGATGCGGGCGGTCGAGGTCTTGCCGCAGCCGCGCGGCCCGGAGAGCAGGTAGGCGTGATGCACGCGGTCGTTCTCGAGCGCCCTGCGCAGCGGACCCGTCACATGCTCCTGACCGACGACCTCATCGAGGGTCGCCGGCCGGTACGTGCGGTACAGGGCCATGGACACGCTCGCACCCTAGTCGCCGAGGGTGACCGTCGGGGATGCCGTCCCCGGCACCTCCGTCATGCAGGGACCCCCCGCACACCCGCCAGAGCGCGCTTATCCTTGCTGCCTTCCGGCCCTGGGGAGGTTCACGCGATGACGCCGCACGAGGGGTCGACACCACTGTACGGGGTGACTGGCCCAGCCCTGTAGCCTCCTCTGCGGAGGATTCGCCTAGTGGCCTAGGGCGCACGCTTGGAAAGCGTGTTGGGAGCAATCCCTCAGGGGTTCAAATCCCCTATCCTCCGCCAGCGACGAGGGCGACCGAGAGGTCGCCCTCGTCTGCTTGTACCCTCTTCCGCGGTGGCGTGTCCGAGCGGCCAAAGGAGCGCGCCTCGAAAGCGCGTGTGGGGGCAACCTCACCGTGGGTTCAAATCCCACCGCCACCGCCATGGATCAAGGGGCGTCCCGCAGGGGCGTCCCTTGATCACTTCCGGAGCCGCGCGTGGCGGCCGGAGGCTGCGGCGGTGAGATCCTCCCGAAGTCGCGTCGACGACGTGGCTGACGCATGAACCACCCCCGGGACGCAATCCCAGGACTCAGCTTCGGCGGAAGGGGAAGAACTGCCGCTGCGGGCCGGCCGACTCCAGCACCACCCGGCTGCCGGGCGCGATCACGAACTCGGTGACGCCGCGATCATCCCGGGCCTGCGGAGCCCAGTCGTAGGTGTAGCCCAGCCGCGTCCAGGGGAAACCGAAGCAGTTGCCCCCGGTCTCGTTGCGGAAGTCCTGCGCGCACGAGACCTGAACGGCTGATCCGCGGCGCGGGAGGCGCCAGGAGTACATGGCCTGGCCGAGGAGGAAACCCGATCGATCGACCCCGGCCTGGGTCGTGTTCGCGACCCGCTGAGGGCAGGACGGATTCATCGGGTCGACCTGCGTGCAGGGCCGGAAGAGGTCGGCCGGGCGCACCCACATCCGGGTCAGGAAGCCGTAGTCCGCATCGGGCGGGAGGCCGATCAACTGCTTGAGCCGCAGGTCGAGCTGCGCCACGGTCATCCGCGCGCAACCATCGCGCTCGCACTCCTGCCGCACCTCGCCCGGCACCGTGACGAAGACGAAGGACGAGACCGTGAACGGCTCACCTGCGGGCACCGAGGACAGGGGCTGGAAGCGCAGGTTCGAGACGAGCATGTACTGCTCGCCGTCCATCGTCGTCCACTCGGTTCTCGGGTCGGACGGATCCGCGATCACGAGATCGGCGACCACTTCACCCGGACGCGAGATCGCTGCGTCGGAGATGGCGGCGGCGTAGGCCTGCCACGAGCGGTCAGGGATGGTCGGCTCGGCCCCTGCAGGCGAAGCGATCGCAACGATCAGCACAGCGAGCACAGGGACGGACAGCGCACGCCGGATCATGAACCCAGCCTAGGTCGCGGACTCGCGGGCCAGCACGAGCATGATCTGCAGTTCCATCACGTCGTACCAGGACTCGTTCAAGGCGATGACCGCACCCGACCCGGCTCTCCCCTGATCGCTGAGCGAGTCGAAGGCCGCAGTGCCCCACCGGTTCGACCAGACCGAGGAGCCCGCATCCAGGCTCAGCTCGGCGGCGTAGTCGGCGAGTGCGCTCACGGCCTCACCACTGACCGCGATCGAGTTGGCGACGGCCTCCTCATTCACCGACCCCGACACCTCCTCGCCGATGCCGAAGCCATCCATCGCGAAGGCCTGCGCTGCTGCCAGGGCAGAGGTGGACGTCACGAAGTACGACATAGCGAAGGACGACTCCGCGATCTCGCCGGGGAGATCGCCCGCCGCAGGATCGAAAGCACCGGAGAGCTCGGAGAGCGAGGCGATGACGGGCAGCAGCGACGTCACCCTGCCGGCGATCAGTCGCGATGCCGAGTCCGGTGACTTTCCGAGGACGTCACGCAGGTACGCCTCGTTGGCCTGCCCTGCCCGCACGAGGAACTCGGTGTAGCCCGAGAGGAGCGTGCTCGCCCGGCTCTCGGACGGCAAGGGGATGCTCGGCATCGCGTCGATGATCTCGAGGGCATCGCCCTGGAGGATGTCGACGGACACCCGTTGGTCGCCCATGACGGCCGCCGCATCGAGCAGTACGTCATCGGTCACCGGGACGGCGAGCGTGGTCATGAGGCCCTCGAGCACGGCCGCGGCGTAGCTCGACCAGCCGAGAGCCGAGGGAGTCGACACGACCTGCTCGAGTCCGAGTCCCGTGACGTCGGAGGCCTCCACGATGACGTCACGTGCTCGCGCGAGCGTCGACTGGGCCTCCTCGAGGAGCGCCTGCTGGGCCGCGGACGTCCCCTCGGTAGCGATGAGGGCTCCGTAGCGCTCGACGGAGAGCGCACGGGAGGCCAGGTTCACGGCGTCTACTGCCGTGCCATAAGCCCCTGCCGGGTCACCGGACTCCAGGGCGGTGCGGGCGGCAGTCACGTCGGCGGCCACGGACGGGCGCTCGGGGGCATCCGCCGGCATGAAGGCGAGGGCCGCCTCCGCCTCCCCCACGAGGGTCGCAGCCGAGTCCTCACCCGCTGCGACCACCGCTGCGGGCAGGACGTACTGAGCGGCCGGCGGCGGGAAGAAGGGCTTCCCCGTGAGGATCTCGTAGGCCTCGGTCACGGTGGTCACCGGGCGCACGTCCAGTCCGAGGCCGCTGCCGTAGTCCACGGCCGACAGCTGCTCGCCGGTTCCGCGCACGGTGAGCGTCTGGCTCGACGCGGGGACCAGCACCGTGGAGTACCCGGCATCGGCCGCGCTCTGCAGCTTCTGCCCCACTCCACCGACGGGGCCGATGGATCCGTCCGGCGTGATGGTCCCCGTCATCGTGACCCCCGACTGCAGCGGGTCGCCCTGCAGAGCGGCCAGCACAGCAACGGTCAGGAGCGCCGCGGCCGAGGGGCCGTCGATAGGACCGGTGACACCGAAGGCCACGTCCACCTCTGCCGGATCCCGCCCGCTGTAGAGCGTTCCGACGGCCGCGGCCATCGACGCAGCCGCTGTCCATGCGGCGCCGGCTCCCTGTGCCTCAAGGCCCTGAAGGTCGATGTCGAAGCCCACATCGCCGCGCTGCCCGACCCAGACTGTCGCCGGCTCGATCCCGCTGACGCCACTGT
>DMPC01000143.1 GCA_003456155.1 Actinomycetota bacterium
CCCGGCCGTCGCCGCCCATCGGGCGGACGTCATCCGCGCCAGCGGCGCCCAGCGCGTGCTCGACCTGACCGGGGGCCTGGGATTCGACAGCCGCGCCTTCCTGGACGCCGGGCTCGCCGTCATCGCCGTGGAGCGCGACCCCGTCGTCGGCGCGATGCTGGCATTCAACTGTCCCGATGCCACCGTCGTGCAGGCTGATGCCACGCAGCCAGGAGCGCTCGACGGGCTGCTCTCCTCGTTGGACCCCACGGATGTCGTCTTCGTCGACCCCGCGCGGCGCTATCCGGAGGCTGCCCGAGACGCCATCACCGCTCGGGCGCGGCCTGAGCGGGATCCCGAGAAGTGGTCCCCGCCATGGTCCTGGGTCGCGTCGATCCCCCACCCGCGGGTCGCAGCGAAAGTCGCTCCGGGATTTCGGCCATCGCCAGATTGGCAGGCTCAGTGGATCAGCGCCGATCGCACCGTCGTCGAATGCTCGCTCTACTCCTGGCCCGCAACCCGCACCTCGCGCTCCGCTGTCCTCGTGCGCGATGGTGCGGTCGTCGATGCGGTGGCCGAGGGTCCCGCCCTTGCTGTGACCGGGACCCTGGACGCGTGGCTCATCGAGCCTGATCCGGCGCTCACCGCCGCCGGCGCGATCGGATCACTCCCTGACGCATCGGGACTCGCATGGCTGGGCGAGGGCTCCTCCTGGCTGACCGGTCCCGCGAGCCCGTCTCACCCCGGCCTGCGCGGCTATCGCGTGCTGTCCGAACTGCGTGGCTCATCCCGTCAGCGTCGACGTCAGCTCGAGGACCTCGGAGTGACTCATGCGACGGTGAAGTCGCGAGATGGCCGGATGCGTCCCGCAGAGGTCCTGTCATCGCTCGGCATCACCGAGGGGCTCGAGCACGTGATCGTCGTGACCCGCTGCAGCGGACGGACGGTCACCGTCGTGACGGAACCGGTTCACCTCACCCTCTGATCGGCCAGCGCGCGAATGACGTCGGCATCGGTGCCGCAGCACCCGCCGATACCGAGAGCACCCGACTGCTGCCACACCTCGACGAGCGCCGGGGCGAAGGGGCCCCGGATGGAGTCATCCCATGACCCGTCATCAGGGTTCCACGCTCCGCCCGCATTCGGGTAGACCACGACGGGCAGGTCGGTCACCGAGCGCATGCGCATCACCAACGGCGCGACGTGCCGGGGATCACTGCAGTTGATGCCCACTGCCATGACCGACGGGGCCAGGGTGGCTACGGCGACAGCCTCCTCGATCTCCTGACCGGCGCACGTGTGCGCTTCGTCGGCTGCCGAGAAGGACATCCACGCCGGAATCCCCGGGTGGTCCGCGAGCACCTCGACCATGGCCCGGGCCTCGTCGACGTCGGGGATCGTCTCGACCGCCAGCAGGTCGGCTCCGCCGGTCGCCAGGACGGCCAGGCGCTCCCCGTGGAACTCCACGAGCTCGTCGTGGGAGAGGCCGTAGCGTCCGCGGTACTCGGATCCGTCATGGAGGATCGCGCCGTAGGGTCCCACACTGGCCGCGACCCGGGCTGACGTCCCTTCGGTCGCGCGGCGCGCCGCCTCGATGCTTGAGATCAACGCCGCATCGGCGCTGCCCGGCGTGAGTCCAGCGGACTCGAAGCCGCGCCGCGACACCTGATAGCTGGCAGAGATGACGACGTCCGCACCGGACGCCACGAAGTCGGCATGTGCCCGCGTGATGGCCGCTGGGTCCTCGAGCAGGACGCGCCCCGTCCACAGCGGATCAAGCAGTCGGTGCCCGTGTGCCTCCAACTGCGTCGACAGGCCGCCATCGAGGACGACGGGCCCCTCGCCGAACAGGTCGAGCCAGAGCGGGTTCATGGGAGAGACTGTGTCAGACCTGCAGGGGTGATGAGTCGCCGAAGACGCCGGGGACGATCACCAGGAGCGCTGAGTGACCGGCAGGTGCGACGTCGTGGGGAAGTCCAGCGGCGACGGCGCCACGCCGGACGCCACCAGTCGGGATCCGAGGGCCGCGACCATCGCTCCGTTGTCGGTGCACAGGTCGGGCCGGGGGATGCGCAGCGTGATACCCGCGGCATCACAGCGCGCCTGGGCCATGGCCCTGAGCCGTGAATTGGCGGCCACACCTCCGCCGATGACGACATGGTCGACCCCGTGGTCGATGCACGCGGATACTGTCCGGGCGGTGAGGACGTCCGCGATGGCCTCCTGAACGCTGGCGGCGACGTCGGCGACAGGCACGCCCTGACCGGCCGCCTCCCGGGTCGCGATCCAGCGGGCCACCGCGGTCTTGAGCCCGGAGAAGCTGAAGTCGTACGGGTAGCGCTCTCGGTCCCCGGGCCCGCTGAGGCCCCTCGGGAAGCTGATCGCACTGGCGTCGCCGTCGACAGCCGCCCGATCGATCCACGGTCCGCCGGGGAAGGGCAGGCCGAGCAGTCTCGCGACCTTGTCGAAGGCCTCTCCCGCGGCGTCGTCCAGGGTCTGCCCCAGCGGCGTGATGACACTCGCATCGTCGGTGACCAGAAGCAGGGATGAGTGACCACCCGAGACCAGGAGGCCCACGGTCGGGTCGGCCAGCGGGCCATGCTGCAGCTCGTCGACGACGACGTGACTGGCCAGGTGGTTCACGCCGTAGACCGGGATGCCCAGCGCTGCCGAGAGTGCCTTGGCCGTGGCGACCCCCACCAGCAGGGCTCCGATGAGCCCCGGTCCCGCGGTCACGGCGAGCGCGTCGACGTCGTCGAGAGTGATGCCGGCATCAGTGCACGCACGTCGCAGCGCGGGCTCGATGGCCTCGAGGTGCGAGCGACTCGCGATCTCTGGAACGACGCCACCGAATCGTGCGTGCTCGTCGACGCTCGACGCGATCTGGTTGGCCAGCAGCTCCTGACCCCGGACGATGCCGATACCGGTCTCGTCGCACGACGTCTCGATGCCCAGGATGATCGGCGGGCTCATGCTGTGCTCCCCGGTCGCGGCCGGCGCATGACCAGCGCATCGGTGCCGTCGGGGTAGTAGCGCGGACGACGGCTGATCGCGACAAAGCCCAGTCGTGCATACAGCGTGAGCGCGGCCTCATTGCCATCGCGCACCTCGAGCAGCGTGTGGGTCACGCCCTCGTCATCAGCCCCTGCCAGCAGGCTGCCCAGCAGCATCCCCGCAATACCCCTCCCCTGGGCCTCGGGGGCCACTCCTACGGTCTGGACGTCCGCATCGGGCGGGAGGAGGAACAGTCCCGCGTAGCCGATGACTCGATCGTCGCAGATGGCGACGCAGTACCGCCGGGTCGGCTGGGCCAGTTCACCCCAGAACTGCTCGATCGACCATGCATCATCGGGAAACAATCGCTCCTCGAGACGACGTACCTCGTCGATCTGCCACCAGCGCATCGGCTCGATCGTCACGACGCTGCTCATGATCGGTCCGAGAGGGCAACGGGCACCATCGCATCGGGGCGCCGCAGGTAGAGGGGTCGCGCCGGCAGCAGCGTCGCGCCCAGCAGAGCGGCTTCCGTGGCTCCCGTGTCGGCGCCGTGGGCGTCGAGGGGCAGCTCCTCCCGACCGGAGGAGGCAGCACCCTGACGAAGCAGATCCTGCACTCCGCGCGCCACCCACACGGCCGAGGCGGATCCCCGGACGACGTCGGCTCCGACCTCGTCTGCCGGACGCACACGGGGCCCGGCCCGTCGATGCCCTGCCGAGTCGTACTGAGCCCAGTAGAGCTCCTTGCGCCGGGCATCGGAGGCCACCTCCACAGGCTCACCCGGATGCTGGTCGAGCACGGCCAGCGCCAGCGCATCGAGGGAGCACAGACCGAAGACCGGCACGCGCCACGCCGCGCTCATGGCGATCGCCGAGGCGATCCCCACGCGCAGACCGGTGTACGGGCCCGGGCCGACACCGCACGCGATCGCCGTCACATCAGCCCGCTCAACCGAGGCGACGAGCTCGGCGAGCATGGGCCCGATGACCTCCGCATGGCGCCGCGGGTCCTCATGGGAGAGCTCGAGCACGACGGCGCCGTCCACATCGATCGCCGCGACCGAGGTGATCGATGTGGAGGTATCGATTGCGATGATCACGATGACCACTGCCCCTCGTCGAGGAGGACCCGCTCCCAGCGGGCATCGCGCGCCGTGAGGGTGACCGTGCGTTCGTCATCATCCGGATCATCGGATCGGGAGATCACGATGTCGAGCCCGCACGGAGACAGGTCGTCAGCCAATCCACGCCCCCACTCGATCGCCACCACGCTGGAGTCGAGGTCGGCTTCGAGATCGATATCGTC
Organism: Actinomycetota bacterium; assembly: GCA_003456155.1. Classification (GTDB taxonomy): domain Bacteria; phylum Actinomycetota; class Actinomycetes; order S36-B12; family S36-B12; genus UBA10649. The sequence goes on from DMPC01000143.1 coordinate 4,282, forward strand.
GAGTTCGCCGATCGACCCGACGCGATAGGCATCGACGTGCACGAGCGACAGTCCACCACCCGGATGCCGATGGACCCGACTGATGACGAAGGTCGGGCTCGTCACCGCGTCGGTGATGCCGAGACCCACCGCCAGACCCTGCGTGAAGGTCGTCTTGCCCGCTCCCAGTTCACCGGTGAGCACGAGGACGTCGCCCGCACGGCACTCTCCCGCGACCCGCCGCGCTATCTCGCGAAGCTGATCCGGTGTGCCTGCGTTCATGTGGACGGACACCGGCACTAGACCGCCGCATCCGCGCCATCGTCCCCGATGTCGCGACGCACCCGCGCCAGCAGGTCGAGCAGGCTGGCATCGACCGCGTCAGGCTTCTCGAGCGTCACCATGTGGCCGGAGTCCGGGATGATCACGTACTCGGCACCGGGCACGCGCGCGATGATCTCGTCGCTCAGGCTCCGCGGCGTCAGGCGATCATCCTCACCGACGACGACGAGAAGTTCCACACGCTCGAACACCGGCAGCGCCCTGCGCTTGTCGTGCTCCTGAAGCGCCGGCAGGAACTCCGCTACCACGTCAACCGGCGTGGCAGCGACCATGCTGGCGACGAATCGGCTCGCCTGCTCGGTCGCCGTGGACCCGAACGAGTACATGCGTGTCAGCATCAGGCCCAGGTCGGTGTCCTGCCAGCGCAGTCGATCGATCAGCGGGCTCCACGAGGCCAGGGCCGCAGCGACCGGTGGCCCGAGTCGGTGGAAGAGCCTGCCCACTCCGACAGGCAGGCCCAGCTCGCCACTGTCCAGGCCGCCCGCGGTCGTCGCGATGAGGGCCACGCCGAATACCCGCTCACTGAACAGTTCCGGTCGCTGGTCGGCCAGCGCCATCACCGTCATGCCCCCCATGGAGTGGCCGACGAGGATCAGCGGCCCCGTGGGCGCGATGGCATCGATCACCTCGCCCAGGTCGGTGCCCAGTTGATCGACGTGATGGGTGTCGAAGTCCGCGCGACTGGAGCGCCCATGACTCCGCTGGTCGTAGAACACCAGTCGGGCGCGGCCTCGCAGGGCAAGGCGCTGGTAGTGCCAGGAGTCCAGGCTCAGTGCGTAGCCGTGCGCGAAGACGATGGTCAGATCGTCAGGGGCGTCAGGTGCCTCGTCAACCTCGACGTGCAGCAGGGTCCCATCAGCAGTCGACACGAGGTGGATGTCCCCTCGCAGGGCCCCGAGGCCGGAGTCACCAAAGTTGGTCGATCCGACCGAGCGCATGAACGTCCGCTCCGCCACGGCACCGAGCGCCGCGCCCGCAGCTAGCGCGCCTGCCGCAAGCAGACCCCGACCTGCAAGGCTCAGCGCCGGCGTGACATCCGGACTCATCGAGATCCCTTCCCATGACCGTGAGCGTCCCCGCCGACATACTCGCGCACCACGCGGGAACCGATCCGGGTGACGATCTCGTATCCGATGGTGCCGATGGCCTGCGCCCAGTCGTCAGCGGTCCACTCCCCGGACTCCCCCGAGCCGAAGAGCGCCACCTCATCCCCAACCCGAGCGGATGCATCCGGGCCGAGATCCACCACGCACTGATCCATGGCCACGGTACCGACCAGCGGTCGCAGGCCGTCCCGCGTGGCGACCTCGACCGGCGATCCGACCCGGGGCGCACCTGCTGCGCGCGGAAGACCATCGGCATAGCCGAGCGGGATCAGACCCACAGTGGTCTCCCGTTCGGCGACCCATCGCCAGCCGTAGGAGACTCCCGTTCCGACGGCGATCGACTTCAGGTGGGCCAGCCGCGCACGCAGGGCCATGACGGGGATGAGCCCCAGGTCCCGAGCCGATCCGAGCGCCGGAGAGGGTGTCAGTCCGTACATCGCGATGCCCGTGCGCACCAAGTCGTACCGGCAGTCCGGATGCGTGAAGACCGCTCCGCTGTTGCTCAGGTGAAGCAGCGTCGGCCGGACCCCCATGTCTGATGCGAGCGCGACAGCATGCTCGAACCGTTCTCGCTGATGGCGGACGGAATCGGCGCCCGGCGTATCGCCGTCGGCCAGATGCGACCACAGCCCAGCGACGTCGAGGAGCCCGTCGTTCGCCGCCGCGCGCACCGCCAGGAGCACGTCTGACAGTTCCTCGAGGGGGACGCCGTTGCGCGTGAGCCCGGTGTCGACCTTGACGTGGACGCGGGCCGTGCGTCCGCATCGGCGTGCTGCCGCAACAACCTCGGACACTGCCCAGGCTGATGACACCGAGATGTCGATGTCCTGGCCGAGGCACTCCTCGATGTCTGGATCGCCCGGCGTCCACAGCCAGGCCAGCACGCGTCCTCGATCGCCGGCCGCGCGCAGGGCCAGCGCCTCTGACGGCAGTGCGACGCCAAGCCAGGGGATGCCGACCGCCCTCGCGGTGCGGGCCACTTCGACCATGCCGTGCCCGTAGGCGT
>DMPC01000207.1 GCA_003456155.1 Actinomycetota bacterium
TCCGCCCTGGGGGGACCCCAAAACCTGCAAAACCTCCCGGTCGCCCGTGCGGTCGTGCGCGGTTCGTTGCATCGGTGCAAGGCTGGCCTGTCGCGCGCCCCGGGGCGGGGCAGCCCCCAGCGGAGGGCAACCTTGCAGATCTGCATTGGCGACCACGCCGAGGGTGTGTCGACCGCGACGACGGCGTGACGACGGAGTGTCACGCTCCAACCTCGCGGGATCGTTGCGGCTTCATCGTGTCCTACCCCCTCCGCGACGCTCTTTCGGCCAAACTAGCTGGAGGGGCGTATCAGCCCCCCGCGTACGTACGCCCCTGCTACTCCTCCCCTATTTCCCCGTAACCACCGTCGCGAGTGTCACGGGGAGTATAAGGGGCTGATATGCCTACGGTATTCGGTGACACTCCATCGTCACGGTGTCGTCACCGTCGTCGCCACCCTCGCCCGTCGTGGTCGCGGACCCGCTCCCACCCGAGGATCTGCATGGCCGCCGCGATGCGCCGCTCGGCCCGTACGTCGCGTCGCTCTCGAGGCACGTCGCAGACGCGCCACAGCTCGTCGTTGGTCAGGTAGCTCGAGGAGGCCGTGAGCTCGACCAGGAGGTCGCGCCACGGGTCGCGGATGTGGCGTGTGCCCTGGATGGCCGCCACCTCGTCCGCGACGTAGCCGGCGAGGTAATGCGGCTCGCCCGTGGCGGCCAGCGCGACGGCCTCAGCCCAGAGCTGGTGCACCTCGTCCTCGAGCGCCTCGCGGTCGAGCTGGCCGATGGGGATCGGCCAGAACCGACGCCCGCCCGTCGAGTCGGGCAGCCAGCCTGCGCCGTTGTCGTTGAGCGTCCCCGCGAAGACGCACCGCCTCGGCACCTCCTCCTCGTTGCGCCCGTACGGTGGCCTGTAGCGGTCGTGCTGCATCGTGATGAACTGCTTGATCGCCGCCATGTCGACGCGCACCAACGCAGCCATCTCGCCGAGCTCGATGATCCAGGGCCCGCGCAGGTGGCTGTAAACGTCCTTGTGGTCGATCTGCGGCAGCGAGTCGCTGTGGAGCCCGGCCCCGCCCGCGGCCTCGGCGAGGGTCCGCAAGAACGTGGTCTTCCCGCAGCCCTGCTCGCCCTCGAGCACGAGGACGTGGTCAGCCTTGCAGCCGGGCTGGAGGACGCGGCGCACGGCGCTCAGCGCCCACGCGCGTGTCATGGCCCGGTGCGGGATGGTGTCCTTGGCTCGGGCCAGGCGGATCAGCACGTCCTCGAGCCGCGGGCGACCATCCCACCGCAGGCTCTGCAGGTAGTCGTGGACGGGGTCGTAGTGGTACCGCTGCCCGTATGCTCGCAGCCCCTGGTGCACGGTCTCGGCGCTCCACCGGACGTTGAGCTGGAGCTCGGCCCACACCCTGAACTCGACCTCCCAGGCGTCAGTGATGGCCGTCCCGGCGCGCGCCCACGGCATGTCGCGCTTGGTGACGTAGGTGTTGTTGCGCAGGTTGTACTTCACGCCCTGCCCGATCTCCGGGTGGCGCTCGAGCACGTGCGCCAGAGCAGCCGGGCTCGCCAGCGCGTACCCGGTCTTGGCGTTGACCGGGCAGCCGACGAACCACTCGGGCGGGGGCTCGATGATGCGTGCAGAGACTGGCGCTGCAGGCTCGCTCTTGGCCGGCGGCTCCTCAGCGGGCTCATCCTCCGACCAGTCCGGCATGGCGTCCCAGTCGTAGGTGTCCATGTCAATCTTGCCCATCACCTACCCCCTCGCATCGGATTCTTGGCGCCCGCCAGCATCGCGCTCCTGAGCGTGTTGTCGATCTCGTGATCCTCGAGCCCGGCGCGCCGGGCTGCGTGCCGGAGGGATGCCTCGACCTCCCCCATGCCCGAGCCGAGACCCGCCGCCACCGACGCCGCCCAGACGGCCTGCCGGTACAGCTGGTCGTTACGTCCGCCCTCGACCGCGTAGGCCACCTGCGTGACCGCGCGCCGGATGACGCCGTCGAGGTACCTGCGAGCGTCCTGGATGCCCTCAGAAGCTTCAACGCCCTCGGGGCGCATCCTCGGGGCCCGGATGCGCGGCGCGCCCGCAGGGGCCGTCTTGGGGCGCTGCAGCTCAAACAGCCACTGCGGAGCCTGCAGGGGCACGGCCTCGGGGTTGAGCCACCGGTAAACCCGCCCGCTCGGGTGCACGGACGGCGGCGCCACGAGGTAGCCCTGGCCGCCGATGATGTCGATCCCGGGCCGGACGCCGATGCGCCGCCCCTGCTCGGCGCCCTGGGGCATGCGCCAGTACAGGTGGTAGCCCTTGCCGGTGGACGCCATCAGCGTCTCGCCGAGCTCGCCATCGTGCTCCTGGACGAGCGCGGCAAACGACGCCTCGCCCTCGAGGCCGTCGATATCGAGGACCCACAGCCCGGACACCGCGCCCGTGGCCAGGCCGATGTTCGCGTCGGGCCACGTCGCCCACCACGCCTCGACCTGCTCGAGCTCCGCGGTGGCTGCCTTGTACGCCCCGGCCACCAGCGGCTCCTTGGCCCTCGGCCGCACCGGGAACACCGCCCAGCCTCTCCACCGCGCGTAGTACAGCGCCGCGTCGCGCAGCTCAGTCATCGCCTGTC
>DMPC01000210.1:0-1438 GCA_003456155.1 Actinomycetota bacterium
CGTGAGCGGAGAGGAAGACCACGATCGTGTCGCGGTACTCCTCCTTGTTGCCGACGAGCGTCTGGATCGCCTTGGAGATCTGATCGTCGACGTTCTTCTGCAGCTGGTAGTAGAACCGCTCGTAGCGATCGGTGTCGCGCAGCGGCTGGAACGCCGTCGGGTACTGGTCGCGGAAGCTGGCCTGCGCAGTCGGCTTGGTGGAGAGATCCTCGTTCTTCGACCTGGCGTACTCGGGGGTGAAGAGGTTCTGCGGCACGTCTGAACCGAGGAGCTGCTGCTCGAGGTAGAAGTTGCCCGCCGCGATCGAGAGATCGCCCCACAGGGTGATGTCGTGCGGGTTGACGAAGGAGTTGACCAGGAGCCACGGCTTGGTGGAGTCGCGCAGCTGGCGCAGGCTCTCGATGCCCCACTGGGCGAAGACCTCGTCGCGTCCGCGGCCGCCGGGGGCGGACGATCCGGAGTTGAGGGGATTGCTGCCGTGCGGCTCGGGGCCGATCCAGCCGGTGAAGCCGTACTGCTCCAGCATTCCCGACTCGACGTAGATGCTCTCCAGGTAGGGATCGCGGACGCTGTTCTGGTTGTAGCTCGGCATCGGGTTGTAGCTGCCGGGCTGGTAGATGTCACCGTCGGAGATGTGCCACTTGCCCTTCCAGAAGGTGTCATAGCCGGCTGCCCGGAAGTAGTTGCCGAGCGTCGGCACGGTGCCCGGCTGCAGCCAGTAGAGGTCCTCCTCGATCGCACTCTTCGCCGAGCCCGACGTCTGCGAGACGCCATGCAGGGTCGGGTACTGGCCGGTGTAGATCGACGCACGGCTCGGCTGGCAGGCCGACGCCATGATGTGGTGGTTGGTGAACTCCAGCGCGTTGCTCTTCAGCCAGTTCTGCGCCTGCAGGTTGCGGGCGCGCCAGGCCCTGGTCTCGACGCTCTCGTAGACCGGTGCGTGACGCATCTCGTCGACCATGAAGATGAGGAAGTTCGGACGGCGCCGGAGGCGGCCACGGGGACGGAAGGGCTGCATCGGAACGGCAGCAGCGGGGGTGGCCCCCGCGCCGACGCCAGCGCCCACGGCAGCGGCAGCGACGCCTGCTGCCCCCATCGCCTGGAGAAGGCGACGTCGGCTCATCCGCGAGGCGCGCGGGTCGGCGAGTGCGGGGTCGAGTCCACCGTAGTTATCGGTCGCGTCGTCCATGATCCTGCCTTCTTGTCGGGTGTCGTTCACTTGTCGTGATGCGTTCTCTTGCCGTGGTGCGGTGACTGCTCGTGATGCGTTCTCGTGTCGTGGTGCGTCTGGCGGGAGTGCTGATCAGCTGCGCGGGCGGGAGAGGGAGATAGTTCCGCTCACGGTGTCATAGGTCACGGTGAAGTCGTAGTAGAACCGGTTGCCCGTGTTGACGAGGAGCGGGCCCCGGGGAGTGGCCGTCGTCAGGTTCACCGATGG
>DMPC01000210.1:1686-2266 GCA_003456155.1 Actinomycetota bacterium
TTCGTGGGGACCCCCGCGAAGTAAGGCCCGACCAGGGTGAGCTGATCGGCAACAGAGTCGAACCACGTGTTGATGCAGGCGGGGCGTCGCTGCCCGATGCTCCAGCAGCCCTCGGTCTTGCGATCGTCCCAGAGCATCGAGCCATAGCCGTTCGGGCCCGCGGGCGGCATCTGGAAGTTCGCGACAGCGTTGGTCGGCACCGCTGCCCCGAGGATGAAGCTGCCGCGTCCGGGGATGCGCTTCGCGGGCTCACCGCCGTAGTGAATGCTCCAGCGGTCCCCGGTGTTGCCGGGGAGCGCCAGCAGGGGATTGGGCAGCGGAGTGTCGCCGAGCCCGATCCCGAGGATCCCGTAGACGCCGCGGCTGACCCACTGCTGGACCCACGAGCTGGTGTTGGTCGTCATCTGGAACCTGATGTCGCGCATCGTGGTCAGGCCACCGATCGTTATCGGTGCCGAGGCGACGAAACCCTTCAAGGTCCCGGTCTGATCGGGGGTCGAGATCGGCTGGTTGGTCACGCGGGCGCCGGTCCGGAATCGGTCGAGTGCTCCGGGAAAGAGGCGCAGGCCGGTGGAGCCGG
>DMPC01000210.1:2321-2896 GCA_003456155.1 Actinomycetota bacterium
TCCCGGTCTGATCGGGGGTCGAGATGGCCTGGGTGGTCACGCGGGCGCCGGTCTGAAAGCGGTCCAGTGCTCCGGGGAAGAGTCGCAGGCCGGTGGAGCCGGTGTCGAGGATGACCCGCATGGGAGCCGCTCGCCCGACCCGGATGCTCACGACGCCCACCTGGCCGCTGTTGTTCGGCCCGGGGACGGTGACGAGGGGCACGCTCACCTGGACCGGCTCGACGATGTCCGTATAGCCGCTGACAGACCCGTCGTCCGCCACGGCGGTGGGCGCCGTGAGCAGCATGCCCGCGACAGCGGCGCAGGCCACGGTCGCCGTGAGGCGGGAAAGGCGACCGGTATGTCGCTTGAGGGTCGAGACGGTCACGTGGCCTCCCGTGGTGATGGGTCGTCCGGCGATGCGATCATGGGGACGGTAAAGGACGGTAGTACGCCCCCGGCAGGTTCGTCACAGATGTGACCGGAAAGTCGGACATCGACCCGCACGCCCCCCTGGGGACCGGGCAGCCAGGTCCAGTCGCCGTCCAGGGTCCGCACCCAGGTGCTGATCAGGGCCGCCCCCGACCCCGCGACGG
>DMPC01000108.1:0-1024 GCA_003456155.1 Actinomycetota bacterium
GTGACGGCACGCAGGGCTCGCATTGCGGTCCTGCTGTCGACGCACGCCGTCACGTCGCAGGAGGAGCTCGGGCATCTGCTGGACGGCGAGGGTGTTCACGTCACACAGGCCACGCTGTCCCGAGATCTGCTCTCCCTCGGGGCGGTCAAGGATGCCGATGGCCACTACGTCGTGGATGCAGCGGTGGGTCTGGACACGTCACTGCCGATGGCCGGCCAAGAGGTCGCTCTGGCCCGCCTTGCGGGCGAGCTTCTGGTCCGGGCCGAGCCCGCGGGCAACATCGCTGTGCTGCACACGCCTCCGGGAGCCGCTCAGTTCCTCGCCGGTCACCTCGATCGCAGCACCGGGTTCGATACGGTCGGCACGGTCGCGGGCGATGACACCATCATCATCGTCATGCGCACCCCTAAGGACGCCGAGGATCTGTGCCGGGCGCTGCTGCGCATGGCCGAGCAGAGGAGGACGCCGTGAGCGACGCCCAGCCGACACGACTGTGGGGCGGGCGCTTCGCGGACGGTCCCTCCGATGCGATGGCGGCGCTGAGCCTGTCGACGCACTTCGACTGGCGGCTCGCCCCGTACGACATCCAGCAGACGCGGGCCCATGCATCGGTCCTGCACTCGGCGGGCCTGCTCACCGACGATGAGCGGGCGCGCGTGGTCGATGCGCTCGATGCGCTTGCCCAGGACGTTGCTGCCGGGCGGGTCGTCCCGGATCCGTCGGACGAGGACGTCCACACGGCGGTCGAGCGCAACCTGATCGAACGACTCGGCGAACTGGGGGGCAAGCTCCGGGCCGGTCGTAGCCGCAATGACCAGGTGTCCACGGACTTCCGGCTGTATCTGCGAGATCAGGTGCGCCGTATCGCGCTGGCCGTGACGGATCTGCAGCAGGCGCTGCTGGATCAGGCGAGCGCCCATGTCGACACGTTCTCGCCTGGCTTCACGCACCTGCAGCACGCCCAGCCGGTGTCGTTCGGTCACGAGCTCGCCAAGCACGTGCATGCGCTCGGCCGCGACGTCGA
>DMPC01000108.1:1298-1520 GCA_003456155.1 Actinomycetota bacterium
CAGTTGCGATCGAGCTCGGCTTCGATGAAGCGCTCGCGAACTCGATCGACGCCACGAGCGACCGCGACTGGGTTGCCGAGTTCCTGTTCGCCGCCGCGATGATCGGTGTGCACCTCTCCAGGATGGGCGAGGAGGTCATCCTCATGGCCTCGCGGGAGTTCGGATGGGCACGCCTGCATGACTCGTGGTCGACCGGATCCTCGATCATGCCGCAGAAGAAGA
>DMPC01000108.1:1688-3200 GCA_003456155.1 Actinomycetota bacterium
TGCCGCAGAAGAAGAACCCTGACGTTGCCGAGCTCGCTCGAGGCAAGGCCGGCCGGCTCATCGGCAACCTCACCGGGCTGCTCGCGACGCTCAAGGGTCTGCCCTTCGGCTACAACCGTGATCTGCAGGAGGACAAGGAGCCGGTGTTCGACACGGTCGAGCAGCTCCTGCTCGTCCTGCCGGCCATGACCGGGATGATCGCGACGCTGGAGTTCGACACCACGCGGATGGCTGCGTCGGCGCCGGAGGGCTACGCCCTCGCGACCGACATCGCCGAGTGGCTCGTGCGCGAAGGGGTCCCGTTCCGGGAGGCCCATGAGATCGCCGGGGCATCCGTTCGTGCTGCTGAGGAGCGCGGCGTGGAGCTGTGGGATCTGTCGGAGGCGGATCTGGCAGCTGTCTCTCCGCGCCTCACGCCGGAGGTGCGCTCCGTGCTGAGCCTGCGTGGGTCGCTGGACTCCCGCTCGGCATTCGGCGGCACGGCGCCGGCTCGAGTCGCGGAGCAGTTGGACGCGCTGCGGCAACTGCTCCGCGAGCAGCGGATCGCGTGGTCCTAGGGCTCGGCCGGTGATGACCTCGCTCCCTCTTCTCGGAGCCCGCACGCTGCTGGCTGTGGCTGCGATCGGCATCGCCTGGACCTCGCTGCTGCCGCCGGATGATCTGCCTTCGTCCTTCGGTCTCTCGGACAAGGTGATCCACCTGATCGGGTACATGGTGCTCGGGATCCTCGCGGTGCTGAGCGGGATCCGCTGGCCCTGGGCGCTGGGCTCGGTGATCGCCTTCGGCCTGCTCCTCGAGATCGCGCAGGGCCTCCTCGGCTACCGGTCCTTCGAGTGGGCTGATCTCGGCGCGGATGCCCTGGGCGCACTTGCCGGAGTGATCATCACCGATCGCATCATGCGCGAGGTTCGCCGGAGCAGGGGTCAGGAGGCCCAGCGACGCAAGCGCGAGCAGCGCAGGCAGCGTCGGGAGAGTGCGCGGAACCCCGCGCCGGAGCGGATGATGAACCGTGAACGGGTCGCCGCCCGCAAGGGTGCGCCCACCTGGAAGCAGGTCGCGCAGCGTCAGGGCGGCAAGTGCTGGCTCTGCGGGACGCGCACCTACGAGGAGGACCGCACTCGGGAAGCCAGCGGGCGCGAGCGGTTGGGTGCCACGTATCCGTGTGTTGACTATGTCGTGGCTATCGACGCGGGGGGCACGTACGAGGAGACCAATGTGCGGCTGGCCCATCGGCACTGTGCGGCCGTGCGGCGGGAGAAGCCGTCTCTCACGAGCTTCGGGCGGCCTCCTCGCACGTATTCCTGACCTGAATGTGGATGGTCATGACTGCTCGTCGTAACGGGCTGGATGCGCCTTGGGCCTGTACGGTCGGGTCAGGTCCTCGGACCGGAGTCGAGGTGCTGGCTCCCTAGGTGACGGGTGGCGAGCCATGACTGGGGATGCTGGTGACGCCCCACAAGCCGCCGTCACCCAGGCTTCCCGTCTGGTTGTCGTCGGCGCGTCGGCCGGCGG
>DMPC01000100.1 GCA_003456155.1 Actinomycetota bacterium
GACCCGGCGTCACGTCGCCGACGTTCTCGCCCAGGTTCCGCTGGTATACGTCCCCCCCGGGGACTCCCCCATCCACGCCGCTGACGTCATGACCGCGAACATGGTCGAGGCCGTGCCGGTCGTCGACGACGACGGTCGCCTGATCGGCATCGTCACCGAGTTCGACATCGTGCGCTGGGTCGTCGCTCCCCAGGCCTGACCTGCACTCCCCCCTAGGCCCACGGCCCCTCTAGGGTGATCGCCATGGCGAACGGCAACGACCGCATGGTGTGGATCGACCTGGAGATGACCGGGCTCGACCCATCCCATGACGAGATCTGCGAGATCGCCTGCATCGTCACGGACGGTGACCTGAACGAGCTCGACGAGGGCATCAGCCTCGTCGTGAAGCCCTCCGACGCACCGCTCGCCACCATGGACGAGGTTGTCGTGAGGATGCACACGGCATCGGGGCTCATCGACGAGATCCCTGACGGCATCACCGTCGAGGACGCCCAGGCCCGCGTGCTGGCCTATGTCACCGGACACGTCCCCGAGGCCCGCAAGGCGCCACTCGCCGGATCGAGCGTCTACGTCGACCGGGGGTTCCTCTCCCGCTACATGCCCGACCTCGATGCCCACCTGCACTACCGGCTCATCGATGTCTCCAGCATCAAGGAGATCACCAAGCGCTGGTATCCGCGCGCCTTCTTCGCAACGCCGGAGAAGTCCGGCAACCATCGCGCCCTCGGCGACATCCGTGACTCCATCGCCGAGCTGCGCTACTACCGCGCCGCCGTGTTCGTGCCACCGCCCGGTCCCGACACCCCGACAGCCCAGGCCCTCGGCCAGGAGCATGCCGTGGGCATCGCCTCCGATGCCCCGATAGAGACGGCCTGACCCCTCCGCTAGACTCCGAAGTCGCGCATTCAGGCAACTGCAGGCGCAATGGTGGGTGTAGCTCAGCTGGTAGAGCACCTGGTTGTGGTCCAGGAAGTCGCGGGTTCGAGTCCCGTCACTCACCCCAAAGTCCGTCGCGCCAGCGACGTGGGAGAGCCGGGCACCACCTCACGGAGCGTCGTACCTGAGCCGTCGCGGATCGATGTACAGCGGATCGCGGATGCCCTGCCTCTTGGCTGCGATGCCGGCAAGCAGCGATCGTATGAGACGGTCGATGAGGATTCCAGTCGTCATGTGTGTGTCGTCGAGGAGTGGGCTGTACTCGATGAAGTCCGCTGCGACGACGTCACTGGCGATCGCCACGGCCCGCACGAGCTGCAGAGCCTGCGAGGCGGTCATGCCATCGGGATCCTGCGTCCCCACTCCTGGTGCGTAGGCGGGGCTGACGCCGTCGAGATCGAACGACAGATATACCATGCGCCCCTTGATGTCCTCGAGGACCCTGCGGAGGACGACATCCCAGCCGAGCGTGTCTGCCTCGGCCTGGAAGTGGAAGCGCAGGCCGTTCTCGCGCATCCACTCGATCTCCTTCTCCTTCGGGCCCTGACCGCGCAGGCCCACCTGGATCAGGTCGGGACCCTTGAGAATGCCCTTCTCGATGGCCACGCGCAGGAACGACCCGTTATGGACCATGCGGCCCATGTCCATGAGGTAGGTGTCGTGATGGGCGTCAACGTGGAGGACCACGACCTTCCCCGGCCCGTACTTGCGTGCCAGGGCGGTGAGGAAGCTATAGGACTGCAGATGGGTGCCACCCACCCCGATTGGGATCGTGTCGGCGGCGACGATCTCCGAGATGACGCGATGGATCTCCTCCAGGGAGCGCTCGTTCTGGTTGGCGAAACTCGCGATGTTCCCGTAGTCGGCCAGCTGCAGGGTCGACCAATCAACGCCCAGGTACTGGTCGGTGCCACCTGCAGGAAAGACCATATGGTCGATGAGCGAGCGCATGCTGTTGGCGGCGAATCGGCCGCCGGGCACAGGATTGTCCTCCAGCGTCATTCCGACGAGCGCGACGTCGACATTGCCCGCCTTCAGGTCCTCGGTGTTGAGCGCCATTGGTGCGCCGAGGAAGGTCGGGAAGCCGCCAAGCGGCATGACGCTTCCGGCGTACCGCTGAGGATTGAACAAGCCGGGCGAGCGCGGCGGATCACCGGCGGTGTCGCGCCGGGTGACGAGGATGTCCTTGTCAGCCGGGAGGCGCGTGACGAAGGGATCCTCCGGATCCCGCCACGGCCACCAGTCCGCTGGCACCTGCCCGTCCAGCAGGGGGGTCTCGCCACGCCCGTCGTCCACCATCGCCGTCTCCCCTCAAGAGTCGTCCAGGGGGACACTAACCCAGAGTCAGTATGACTATCAGTGCCAATGACTCACGAGCGCGGAGACGCGGCCCCGAGAGCCGGGCCTTGACCGAGCCGAAACTCGCCTGAGGCAAGAAGCCGCGCACTCCGCAGGCCAACCGCACAGGCAACCCCTCGGCGGCAAGGTCGCGGACCAGCGGGTGAATCGCTCGGGGAGCGATTGTGAAGCGAAGCAGGCCGCCGTGGAGCGCAGGGCATGGTCGTCCCTAGCGAGCCGCCGCTTGTCGCGGAGCCGCCGCACGATCTCGGCCTGTTCTGACGCCGTCTGGCCGTCCTCAATCCCCTGGTTAGCGATGTCGCCCGAAGCGACAGCCAAGCGAGCCATCATGGGAATCGCGGCTCGCCGAATCCCTGTCCTCTTCCTCACAGGTCATACTGGGTGCCGTGCGCACACACAGTCGCGTTGGTGCTGTCCTCATCTTTGCCCTAGTGGCCGCTTCCGGCCTGGCTGCGGCGCCACCGGCCAGTGCTACCAGCGCGGCTTGCGATTCGCATTTTGCTGGGCGCGGCGGCGGGACGCTGACAGATCCCTATCTGGTCTCCAGCCAGGCCGATCTGAACAAGGTCCGAGATTGCATGGGGGCCTCGTTTCGTCAGATCAACGACATCACTTTGTCGGGGAACTGGGTTCCCCTTGGGAACAATGACATCACTATGCCGCCGTTCACTGGCACATTTGATGGTGGCGGATTCACCATCAGCAACCTGCTGATTCCCCTCAAGGTGGCTCCGGAGCCTGAGTTTCTGAACACCCACGTCGGCTTGTTCGGATTGGCTCGTGGAGCGACCCTTACCGGAATCAACATCTCCAGTGGAAGTGTCACTGGACGCAACCTCGTAGGTGGACTCGTCGGCGAGGCCCGGAACACTTCGATCACGAACAGTTCGTCGTCTGTGACCGTGACGGGTGTCGGGATGCCGCCAGAAGCCCCAGAATCGGTGGAGGCCAGCGCAGGCAACTCATCCGCATTGGTGTGGTGGAATCCACCTGGAAGTAGCGGTGGGTCTGAGATCACTGGTTACACCGTCACCTCATCCCCGGGTTCGTTCACGTGCTCACCGTCACTGGCGACCTCAACCTCGTGCACGGTGTCCGGTCTGTCGAACGGGACGCCGTACACATTCACCGTTGTAGCCACGAACCTTGTTGGAACCTCACCTGCATCGACAGCCTCGACTTCCGTCATCCCTTCGTCGACTGCTCGTCCGGATCCAGCACCGGATCCGCAGGGACCACCGCCGTTTGAAACTATGGTTGGTGGACTCATCGGAGGAATGGGGGCTGATGCGGAAGGAACACATGGAGTGTGCAATTCCTTCAGCTCTGGCAACGTCACGGCCAGTGGAAGCCTTATCGGAGGCCTCGCAGGGAGTGCTTTCCAGATGACGATCGCGGATGTGTATGCAACGGGTTCCGTCACAGGTGACGACAAAGTGGGTGGATTGTTCGGTGAGTACATCTATTACGATCTCCGCCGCGCATACGCATCAGGAGCTGTCACACGACGTGCCACTGGGACGGACTTTATCGGTGGTGTTGCTGGTGATGCGTGGACCTCCGACACCTCCTACGCCTCCGGGGTGACCTGGGACGCCACTACGACCGGTCAATCCGCGTCGAGCGGCTTCCCTGACGACGTCGTGTCGGACCCGACGCCGAGAGGCTTCCCTGTCGGCGTCGGGTCCAACACGACCACAGCCATGAAGTCCATCACCACCTACCAGAATCTCGGGTGGAGCATCGGCTCGTCGTTGACCGACAACACCACGTGGGTGATCTCCTCGGGAGTGAACAACGGCTACCCGTATCTCGCCGCCGTTGGTCGCCCTGGCGTAGTCGCACCTAATGCATGCACTCCAGGAACACCATCTGCGCCCACAGCGTCCGCAGGAGATGGTTTCGCGACCATCACCGCGAATCAGGGCGTCGGGGGTACGCGCCCTACCTCGCTTCTGATCGTCGCCTCCCCGGGCAGCGGTACGTGCACGATCAATGCCGCAAGTGGCTCCTGCACGATCGCTGGGCTCACCAATGGCACTTCCTACACGTTCACCGCAACGGCCACGAATACCGTGGGAACATCGACCGCGAGTGCCCCATCGGCAGCGGTCACTCCCCGAGCATCCGGTGCTGGATCCACGCCCACGCCAACGCCTAGCCCCTCGCCTGCCCTGATCAATGCACCTGCGGGGCCCAGCCTCACAGTGCCAGCCGCGCCCACATTCGGCATCCAACGGCGGCCATTGGCCCCGGGCATAAGCGCCGTTACGGGAGAGATCACGACGGTTACCATTCCCATTCGATCAGCCAAGCCGGCCGGCACAAGTCCCAGCAACGCGCCGCGAGTCAGTGCCTCGGTCGGCCAAGTGATTCGGGTATCCATTGACGGCCTTGCCAGCTCGCAGCGCGTCACGACGGCACTTCAGGTCGAATCACGATGGATCCGGCTGGGACCATCACGCACCGGGGTCCAAGGCCGCACAACCCTGCCCGCTTTCGAGACCAGCGTCCCGGGCAGTTACCTCATGCGCATCAAGGGCCCCGAAACCGGGACGCGATATGTCTGGGTGGACGTCCGTTAGCGGCGGCGCTTCATGCGACTGGGCCAATCAGTCCGAGATAGGCGATGGACCACCACACGCAGGAGCAATCA
>DMPC01000072.1 GCA_003456155.1 Actinomycetota bacterium
CAACCACCACCCGCGCCAAGGCCGAACCCGGCAACCCCGCCCACCTCGCCGCCACCGTCCCCGGCGTCCTCCACCTCCACGCAGCTGTCGGCGACGACATTCAGCCCGGACAGCGGATCGCCGTCATCGAGGCCATGAAGATGGAAGCCCCCATCACCAGCACCAGCGCCGGCATCATCACCGCCCTGTCCATCCCGACCGGAACCCAGGTCGAACCCGGCGACCTCATCGCCACCCTCACCCTGACCAACCCCTGACCCCACGCACCCACATCCTCATCACGCCCCGACCAACCGGAGGAACCATGACCATCGCCGCCCCACAGCCCCGCGTCCTCGCTGACGTCGTCGCCCAGACCTGGGTCCGCAACCTCGTGCTGGTGGCCGGTGGCGCCGCGTTCGTCGGCCTGGCCGCCCAGATCGCCATCCCGCTGCCGTTCACCCCGGTCCCGCTGACCCTGCAGACCTTCGCCGTGCTCCTCACCGGTGCGGCCCTGGGCTCCCTGCGCGGGGTGCTGTCGATGACCCTCTACGCGGTCGCCGGCATCGTCGGGGTTCCGTGGTTCGCCGAGGGCTCCAGCGGCTTCTCCGCTCCCAGCTTCGGCTACATCCTCGGATTCATCCTCGCCGCGTTCATCGTCGGCCGGATCGCCGAGCACGGCGCGACCCGCTCGGTCCCCCGCACCGCCGGCCTGATGGTCGTCGGCAACCTGGTCATCTACGCGGTTGGCGTCACCTGGCTGAAGGTCGCCATCGACGTCGACTGGGCCACCGCGATCGCCCTGGGCCTGACCCCGTTCCTGGTCGGCGACGCCATCAAGATCGCCTCCGCGGCCGGGCTGCTTCCCCTCACCTGGACGGGCCTGCGCAAGGCCGGACTCATCAGATGACGGCCATCCCGCTGAGTCGCGCCGATGGATGACTCCCTTTCCTTCACGAGTCCGCTCCCAAAGGAAACCCAAGAGCAGCTCGAGAGCGCATACCGGCAATGGTCGGCACTCACCTACACATACGCCCGCCACGCAACGGGCCAAGACCAGTCGGCATCAACGATTACCCGAAAGGTGTTCGTCGAAGCAGCCCGCGCGCACGCGCGCACCGGCAAGCCCACTGTGCTGAGTCTGCCTCGGCTGCTGCAGGAGACCAGGCGCCAGCTCATGCTGCTTGGCAGCAGACCCGAGACGGCTGTGGAGGCGGATGGGACCGAGATACGAGCCAGACTCGATCGACTCGTTGCTTCCGACGTCATCCGGAACATGCCTCACGTGCAACGTCGAGCTCTTGACTTGGCGCTCCTCGATCGGCTGACAGCGTCAGAGATCGCCGGAAGCCTAGGCCAGGCGGAGTGCGAGATAAGGCGCCTCCTCGCAGCAGCCCTGTTTCAGCTTCGCACTGAGATGGCCCGCAATGAGTAGTGCTGGCGCGCGTCCCACAGTCGAGAGCGCGGCCGATGGAGGCGCGAGCCTCAGGGCCCCGGAACCGCCGGGAGACTCGCGTGGGGCCAGATGGCACGACCCCTCTCGTGTGCGGCCCCCGCTGAGAGTAGGGAGCCCAGAGTCCCTATCGCCGCGTTGCGCCTCCGGAGCATTTCGTCGGGCGCGGGTTGGGGCAGGGCTGACGCAGGCCGGGTTGGCGGCGGTGCTGGTGGTGAGTAACGCGACGGTGTCGCGGTGGGAGTCCGGCCTTCGCCGGCCCCCGCATGACCCGGTGGAGCCGATGGCGGCGGTGCTGGGGGTGCAGGTGGACGTGGTGGGGGCGTGGTTCATGCAGGTGCGCTGGTTGAAGGGGGACGGTGTCGGACGGGTGCCGGGGTTGAAGCACCTGCTGCAGGACCGCGGCGTCGGGATCGAGGCCGCGGCGGGGGCGTGTGGGGTGAGCGTGGAGCAGATGCGCGCGTGGGTGGTCGACGGGCGGACGCTGCAGCGGGCAGCGGTGGAGCCGCTGGCGGGACTGCTGGGCATGAGCCCGGAGCAGTTCGTGCAGGCGGCTCGCCGCTCACCCGAGCGTGACGCGGCCAGCGAATCCGTCCTGCGGGGCGCGCGGCGGGCGCGACGGTTGACCCAGGACGAGCTGGGCCGCCGGGTCGGGGTGGCGGGGGAGACGATCAGCCACTGGGAGCGCGGCACCTGGACCCCGCCGGTGCATCAGGTGTTCCGCCTCGCTCGGGTCCTGCGGATGGATGCGGGGGAGCTGGGCGGGGGATTGGGTGTGGCAATGCCCGATCCGGCGGAGTCTCAGCGGACCACCGATGCCGGTGTCGGCGGGCGGTCGGAGGGTGCGCGGCTGCGGGCGGGGCTGACCCGGGCGCAGCTGGCGCGGTGCATCGGGGTCCGGTCGTCGACGGTGGGTAACTGGGAGGCGGGACGGTCCCGTCCGCGCAGGAAGTATCGGGAGCGGCTGGAGTCCGTGCTGGGGGTGGGGGCGCTCGAGCCGCAGCCCCGGAAGCTCCCGGAAATCGCAGCGTCCGGTGAGTCCTCGTCACGGTGGCTGGCGGAGCAGGCGGGGGGTCAGCGCTGTGCTTGAGTGGCGGCAGTATCGGCAGGTGCTGGGCCTGTCGCTGGGCAGTCTGGTGGAGGGGGTCACGGCGGTGCTGGAACTGCACACGCCGGAGAACGGGGCCGGCGTCGAGGCCGGTATGGGGGACTGTCCGCAGTGTCAGGTCCAGTTCCCGTGCGCGACGGTCCACGTGTGGAGTCAGCGACTCGGCATCACGCCAACTCATGGTGCCCGGTCGTGACGATCGAGGAGACCGCGACGGCGGCGCACCAGGACCGGTTCTTGGGGTCGCCCGAGCAGTCCTCGCGCCTGGCCGGGTGACTGGGGGGCGGGCAGGTCCGGGTGCAGGGCATGCCGGTGATGTCGTTGTGGGACGGCCGGGTTCTCGGGATCGAGGTGTTGGCCCGCTGTCATACACCTGAGGGCCGGGTCCTGTTGCCGGCGGGGTTTCTGCCCCGGGTCGATGAGGCCGGGCTGTGGGCGGACCTGGACCATGCCGTCCTCGTGCAGGCCTTGCAGGCCTGAGCCGCGCTGCCGGATGGTGTGGGGATCGGGGTGAACCTGACGGTGGCGTCGCTGTCCCGCCCGGACCTGGCCGACTGGCTGCTTGGGGAGCTGGACGCTGCTGGGATCTCCCCGGGGCGGCTCCACTTGGAGCTCACGGAGACCTCCGTCCTGCGCGTCGACGCCGATGTGACGTCCGCGATGGAGGAGGTCGCCGCGGCTGGTGTGCGCTGGTGGGTGGATGACTTCGGCACCGGCTACAGCTCGATCAGCCACCCGCGGGACCTGCCGATCACCGGGATGAAGCTGGACCGCTCGTTCACCGCCGGCATCACCGACCGCACCACCCGCAACGCACGCCTCGCCCTCGGCCTGGCCGGTCTGGCGGCGGGGCTGGGGCTGGACACGATCGCCGAGGGCGTGGAGACACCACAGCAGGCCCAGCTGCTGGCCGAGCAGGGCTGGCAGATGGGGCAGGGTTTGCTGTTCGGGGCAGCCGCCGACGTGTCCGCGCTTGAGCTGGCCTGAGTTCCCGGCACTCCAACCACGCCCTCGAGCCGCCGGACAGCGCATCGGTAGTGCTTAGGTCCAAAGACCGAAGCGGGGGTCGGACCGGTGGAAAGTTAGCCCCACGGCTAGCCCCAACTCCAGTGAACTGGAGTGGTCTTGAGGGGTCTGGATGGGACGAAAACCATTGCTACGACTGGATTTCCCTCGTAGTCGTGAGGGCGGGAAGTTGTCTCGTAATGCGTAGGTCCGGG
>DMPC01000068.1:0-1516 GCA_003456155.1 Actinomycetota bacterium
GATCACCGGCGACGACGCCTACCGCTACAGCGTTGCGTGGGTCGACAGCGTGCACCCGAGAGGACGCGGCGTGCTGACCCGAGGCGACCACGCACCGATCGAGCAGCTCACTGGCAAGGCAGCTGCTCAGCCGCTCGCCTTCGACCCGAAGGTTCTCGCCACCGCGCCGGCGATCGTGCCCGGCGGACTCGTCAATCCGCTGACCATGCGCGCCTTCAACGAGATGTGGTTCCGCAAGGCACCCCAGCGCAGCGTCGGCGATCTGCAGACCATCGCGGAGTTCTTCCATCCCCTCGACATCGTTCAGGACTGGAACCGTGTGTACGGCCCGCAGGGTTTCCTGCAGTACCAGTTCGCTGTTCCTGACGATGCCGGGTATCTCGTCGGACGTTCCCTGGCCGCCCTGCGGCAGGTCGGGGCTCTCTCCGCTCTCACCGTGCTGAAGAGGTTCGGCGAGTCCAACCCGGCCCCCCTGTCGTTCCCCCGTCCGGGCTGGACCCTCGCTGTTGACGTCCCTTCCGGCGTCGACGGACTCGCGACCGTCCTGGACCGACTGGACGAGGAGGTCCTCGCGGCGGGAGGGCGCCTCTACCTCGCCAAGGACTCCCGCATGTCACCGGCGATGATGGCGGCGACCTACCCCCGGCTCGCCGAGTGGCAGCGCCAGCGTGATGCCATGGACCCCGATGGCGTGTTCACGTCCGATCTCTCTAGGAGGCTGTCGCTGTGATGGATGCACTGGGTGAACCGCAGGGCGTTCTCGTCCTCGGCGGAAGCAGCGAGATCGCGCTCGCGACCGTGCTGGCACTCCCACGTGGTCGGATGCGCCGGGTCGTGCTCGCAGGACGCCCATCACCCGCGCGCGACGCGGCGGTCGCCACGTTGACGCAGGCGGGCATCGCGGGAGTCGAGACCGTCGACTTCGACGCCGCCGACACCGCGTCCCACGCATCGGTCATCGATCGGGTCTTCGATGGGGGCGACATCGATGTCACGCTTCTCGCGTTCGGTGTCCTCGGCGACCAGGCCGAGGCCGAGGCTGATCCCGACGCCGCGGTCGCGGTCGCAACCGTGAACTACACCGGAGCGGTGAGCGTCGGCCTGCGCGTCGCGGCACGCCTGCGCCAGCAGGGTCACGGCACGCTGGTCGTCCTGTCGAGTGTCGCCGGCGATCGGGCCCGCCGCTCGAACTTCGTCTACGGATCGACCAAGGCCGGGCTCGACGCCTTCGCGCAGGGTCTGGGCGATGCCCTCCACGGCACGGGGGCGCGCGTGCTGATCGTGCGACCCGGATTCGTCCGTACCCGGATGACCACCGGTCTCGACGAGGCCCCGATGACGATCGATCCGCAGGATGTCGCGGCGATCATCGTGAAGGCGCTGCGCAAGGGCAAGGAGACGGTCTACGCACCCGGCCCGCTGCGCTTCGTGATGGCGGGGCTGAAGACCGTGCCACGGCCGCTGTTCCGCAAGCTGCCGATCTAGCGGACCAGCGCTGCACGATCTCCTGCTGCAG
>DMPC01000068.1:1748-3581 GCA_003456155.1 Actinomycetota bacterium
GCAGCGGACTAGCGCTGCACGATCCAATACCGCAGGGACCCGCTGTACACCAACGTCCTCGTGCACACCGGACCCCCGCTCCCGCCGTTTGTCCACTGTGCCCACGACCTGCTCCATCCACCGGACGAGGCGCCACCCCAGTCGTAGTCGGTGATGACGAGGTCGCATGAGCCGGACGCCGGCACGGGCACCTGCTGCAGGATCGGCGGCGGTCCCCCGGGTGAAGGGGTCTGGGCGGCGATCAGCAGCCGTGCGAGGGTGGCGAAGTTCGGTACCCCCAGGCCGGTGGTGAGGTCGTAGCCGACGCCCGCGGTATAGCCGGTGATGGAGGCGGAGGTGTTGGCCGTCGGCACCGGAGGTACGGAGCTGTCAAGGAACCCGATGCCCTGAAGGAACCCCACCGTGGTGACCGCTGTGGGTCCGGTCCAGAGGTCGGACGACCACAGGTTGCTCGTCCCCTGCGTGACGTCGTTGAACACGCTCGCGAAGGCCGGGCTGTAGATCACCTCATGGATGTCGAGGGGACCCCCGGAGTTGTCCAGTGGGGTCATGCCGCGTGACGTCAGGGCAGCATTGACCTGGGCGAGTCCGGCGGCCATGAGCGGCGCAGCGGCGCTGGTGCCCATGGCGTACGTGAACTGACCGGGGTTCGCGGCGTCCGGAACCAGCCACGTCGGCCAGCCGGCGAGACCGGCGAGGTCGGGGGAGAGGCGTCCGACGGAGGAGGGTGCCACTCCGGCGACGGAGGACTGGTACGAGGGGCGTTCGATCAGGTCGCTGACGCCGCCGGTGGTGCCGATGCCGGGCCAGGTGATCGTCGGGCTCTCGTCCCACAGACAGTCGCTGCCCATGTTCCAGTTGCGCCAGGTCACCGGCATCAGCGACTGACCCGGGACGTAGGACACGGGGGTGATGGCTGCCCCGTTCCACGTCGTGGGCGCCCACATGGTGCCGCCGACCGAGAGCGCATGGGCGCTCGTCGATGGCCATTGCGGAGCCATGAGGTTCTGCTGTCCGCGTGTCAGCGGGAGGCATCCCCCTGATCCCTCGTCGCCGCTCGACACGACCGTGATCACCCCCGACGAGGCCAGGGCAGCGAGGATGCCCTCCACCTCCTCGAACCACAGTTGGGGGTCTGGCGGTGGAGGGCTGAGGGCAGCGATGAGGTTCGGAAGGCTGTCCTCGAAGACCGCGTAGCTCATGCTGGCGATGCAGCCGCCGGTGGGCGTGTCCAGCTGGGAGCGCCGCCACTGCGTCCAGTCGGTCCCGTCGAGGCCGCAGGCGTTCCCGGCGTTGAGGAGGGCAGCCTTGAAGTCGATGCTGCTGGCGATGGTCGCGGTCTTGAGCGTGGTGTTGGCGGGCAGCATCGCGGAGATCACGGTGAGGTCGAGGGTCGCCTCGCTGTCCACGCCGGGCGTGGTGTCCCCGGGCTTGAGCACGTCCGTCCAGGTGAGGGGGTTGAGGCCGCAGTACTGCAGCATGTCGCGCACGTCCGTCTGACTGGCCGTCTGACCCATGGAGACGATCACGACGGTCTGGGGCGCGGGCGCTGAGGGTAGGGGGATCGGCAGCCCGACGACCGAGCCGATCATGTCGGGAGTCAGGCCGAGCACGGTGCTGCCGAACGCGATCTCGCAGTCCGGGTCGGTGTACGCCGGCGCCGTGAAGGTGTCGGCGGCCAGGGCCTCGGCCGAAAGGCCTGGGGCGAGCAGTCCTGCTGCGACGGCCGCCATGGTCGCAGGCGCGACGAGGAGGCCCCGTGTGGTTCTGGAGTGCCGAGGCATGGGTGCCCCTTCGGTAGGCGCTGTGCAGCCTAGCGGTGGACAAGGTTGC
>DMPC01000101.1:0-2464 GCA_003456155.1 Actinomycetota bacterium
TGTGTGAGTTCAACTCCCCCCTCGCTCAGAAGGGAGGATCGCTTGGACCGTGCGCTCGGCCGCCTCGAGCGCCCCCTCGATGTGACCAGCGTAGGTCTCGGCGGTCTCCGTTGATGTCCAGTGCAGCCGACCCCCCACGGCGGGCTCGCGCAGGGCACGGTGCCCGAACATCGAGTAGTCCGTCGATGCGGGGATGCCCCGCGGCATCGTCCACCTCTCCTCACTCCAGTTCCGGATGAGAAGCTCCAGCGGACTCCCGGCTTCGGCGCCGAACATGCGCTCCAGCTGTGCACGTACGTCTGCCTCGATGCCTGCCCGTATGGCGTCCGGGCGCGCAAACCCGAAGAGCGCAGCGGGTTCCCCATCGAGGCCAGACATGTCATGGATCTCCTGCAGCGGGCCTCGTCGACTCATTCCCGCGCCCGCGAGGCCCGCGCCTCTCCAGAACGGCTCGCGGTAATGCGCCACGACCTTCACGGCGTTGCCCATCCACACGGGCGTCCGCAGCGCCACCTCAACGGTGGCCTGAGACAGCTGCGTGGGCAGGGAGATCGTCTCAGCGGCCAGCGCAGGAGGCAGGGCGAGAACGACGTGGCGCGGATGCCACTCGTGCTCCGAGGTCAGGACGGTCAGGTCATCGGTGATGGATCGGACTGGTGTTTCCTGGTGGAGCACATCCGAGGGAAGCGCATCCGTCAACGCGGCAGCGAGAGTGGCTGTTCCTCCTGCGATGCGGTGAGCCAGCACGTCGATCGGGTTGCCCGGGTATCGGTGGACGCCGTCAACGTCATCGATGATCGCGTCCCCGGCCCGGTACTGGTCGAATGTGCTGATCGCCCACCTCTCAGTGAGTCGACGCACGCGCTCCTCGCCCGGCCAGAACCACGATGCCCCGAGATCGAGAGGGGATCCGAGCAGCCGGCCTCCCGTGCGCCCACGTGCCTCGAGAACCACGACACTGAGTCCCGCATCGAGAAGGCCGTGCGCCGTGGCCAGGCCGCTGATGCCCGCGCCCACGATGACGACGTCGAGGGATCGCGCGGGGCTCACGCCCACGACACATGCACACTTCGAGGCTTCATCACGGGCTCATCCCATCACGGTCCGTGTGGATGTGACGCCACAGCCGGGACCAAGGGCCCTGATGCGGGTAGCAAGTAGGGGGGAGACTAGAAGAGGAATCGGTGAGAAGGGACGACACCATGACCGCGACACAGGAACGACCATTCATCGTCGTCGGCGCTGACGGATCCGATGCGAGCATCGGGGCCCTCCGATGGAGTCTTGCCCAGGCTCGCCTGACAGGAGCCCGGCTCGTCGTGGTTACGGCCTTCAACATCCCGTGGACAATCATGATCACACCGACCTATACAGACGACGACTACGCACGCGATGCGCAGGAGATGCTCGATCGCACTATCCTCGAGGCGATCGGTCACACAGTCGAGGTCCCCGTGGAGGCGAAGTTGCTGCAACTGCGTCCTGCCTTGGCGCTCACCGGCGTCGCAAAGGGCGCAGACTTGCTCGTCGTCGGTGCCAAGGGGCAGGGAGAGCTCCCCGGGATGCATCTTGGATCGGTTGCGTCGTACTGCGTGCATCACGCCCCGTGCCCGGTCGTCGTCTACAGGGATCGCGATTGACTCAGAGCCTGAAGCGCGAGGCTGCCCAAGCGGGCAGCGCCCCCCACATCGGGGGTTGCACGGGCAGTTACGAGGTCCGCCAGCGATCGCCGAGGCTGATGGTCAGGCGATCCGCCGCGGCGATGTTCTTCGCCGTGAGGTTCGGAGCGTTCTGACCTTCACTGTCGACCTCGATGATCTGCACGTACGGGCCCACGAGTCGCACCGTGAGGTACTGGTGGGACACGAAGCCCTCGACACCCGGGATGGTCGTCTCCGATCGCACCCACGCGAAGGACGAACCGCCCTGCACACGACGGATGCCATGGGTCAGTTGCGTCGTCATGCCCTCCTGGCCATCGCCCTCGGTCTCCGCAGCGGGCTGCTGCTGACCCGTGCACTCGGTGATCCTCTTCAGGATCCCCTTGTACGCAGACGCTGCGGCCGGGGCTCCGGAGTAGGAGTGGATCTCCTGGCTCACGTCGCTCACAGCACCCTTCTTCAGGGACAGCACCTCCGACGCGAACAGCGTCGGCGCACCCTTCCCCTCGACCTCGGCGATGCCCGTGAGGTCGCAGAGCCACGGAGCGTCCGGTGTGCCGCGATCCGAGGTGCTCACCGCGAAGGTGCGCATGCTGTCCCCCCGCACACCGAGCGCCGCTGCATCCTTCTTCGAGAGCATGGCGCCGTAGGCGGCGCCGACCTCGGCATCGGACGGGGCCGGGGCCGCAAGGGCGGGGCCAGCGAGCACCACCATGGCGGCAGTGGTGAGGGCCACGGTGACAGGGGCGAGGAGCGCAGGAGTCATGGAGCAAGCCTATGTCGGGAGTCGCGAGGTTCCCCAA
>DMPC01000101.1:2786-3451 GCA_003456155.1 Actinomycetota bacterium
GCATGCGGAGCCTGGCCAATGCGATGGGGCCCGATCGATGACCGGGCCCCATCTCGTACAGACGTGCGTCGCTACTTCACCTTGGCAGCGGGATTCACCTGGTAGGTGTTGCGGAACTTGTCGTTGACGATCTGGGTCGACCCGGAGGCCGTCAGATTGAGATCCTTGTCGAGCTTCACGACCCGGTACTTCCAGCCCTCAGGCAGATCCAGGAACCTGCCCATGCGGTCGAGCTTCTTCAAGGTGAGCGGTGCCATCTGCGTCGTGTAGGACTGCATGACGTAGACGTTGCCGTCGGGATCGATCAGCTGGTAGACCTTGCGACCCTTCTTGAACAGGTAGGTCGTGTTGCGCTGAACGGTGTTGACCTCGTAGGCGTTCGTGCCGATGGTTGCGTCTCCGACCGGAGTGGTCAGCAGGCCCTTCAGCCCGAGCTCCATGCCGTTCACCGTCAGAGTGTCGGACGATGACGTGACACCACCACCGGACTTGATCGAGTCGAGCACCCAGTGACGTCGCCCGTTGATGGTCGCGGAGGTCGCGAGGCCAGTCGATCCGTACTGCGCGTTGTAGGCGTCGATCACGTTCTGCTCGGGGATGGTCTCCCAGGGGTCGCTCGGGCAGGTATTGAAACCGAGCGCGTTGAACACGTGCGCGGTGATGAT
>DMPC01000067.1:0-8508 GCA_003456155.1 Actinomycetota bacterium
GCATGCGCGGTGGCGGCGAGGAGTCCGCCGAGGCTGGGCTGGGAGCCCCCGGAGGCCAGGGGGGCGGATGCGGCGTCGACGCCGTCGATGCCGGCGTCGATCGCGGCGATCAGGGTGGCCATCTGCCCGCCGGCGGTGTCGTGGGTGTGCAGGCGCAGCGGGACGTCGAACCGGTCCCGGATCGCGGCGATCAGCACCCGTGCGGCCGGTGGGCGCAGCAGGCCGGCCATGTCCTTGATGACCAGGCCGTGGACGCCGGCGGTGACGTACGCCTCGGCGATGCGCAGGTAGTAGTCCAGGGTGTAGGTGGTCTCGGCGGGGTCCAGCAGGTTGCCGGTGTAGCAGACGGCGGCCTCGACGTAGCCGCCATGCTCGCGGACCGCGTCGATCACCGGCAGGGTGCGCTCGGCGTCGTTGAGGGCGTCGAACACCCGGAACACGTCCATCCCGGACGCCCGGGCGTGGGCGACGAACGCGGCGACGACCTGATCGGGGTAGGGGGCGTAGCCCAGGGCGTTGCGGCCACGGATCAGCATCTGCGTCAGCACGTCCGGCGCCGCCGCCCGCACCAGCTCCAGCCGCTCCCACGGGTCCTCTCCCAAGAACCGCAGTGCCGCGTCGAACGTGGCCCCGCCCCAGCACTCCAGGCTGAACAGGCCCGGCAGCAGCCGGGCCGTCACCTCCGCGCCGGGGACCAAGTCGATGGTGCGCACCCTCGTGGCGAGCAGCGACTGGTGGGCGTCGCGCAGCGTGGTGTCCGTCACCGCCACCGCGGTGCGCCCGCGCAGCCAGCGGGCCAGGGACTCCGGGCCGGCGCCGTCGAGGAGCTGCTTCGCGGTCACCGCCGGCATCGACGCCGGCTCACGGTCGACGGGGAGCCGGTCGCCGGGGTCGCGGACCGTCGTGGTCGCGGTTCCGTGGGGCCGGTTGACGGTGGTCTCCGCCAGCCGCAGCAGCAGCGACCCCGCCTCCCCCAGGTGCGCACCCGGCGTACCCGCCATCAGCTCGGGATGCTCGTCCAGGAACGCGGTCGACAGGTCCCCGGCCAGGAAGTCCGGATGCGCCAGCAGCCCCTGCAGGAAGTCGATGTTGCTCGCGACACCGCGGATGACGAAGTCCGACAGGCCTCGGCGTGCCCGCCGTGCCGCGGACGCGAAGTCAGGTCCCGTCGCGGTCTGCTTGACCAGCAGCGAGTCGTAGAACGGAGTCACCACCGCCCCCGCATAAGCCGACCCGTCTAGGCGGATCCCCGGACCCCCAGGGGACCGGTAGGCGACGATGGTGCCGGTCGAGGGCCGGAACTCATCCGACGGGTCCTCCGTGGTCACCCGGCACTGGATCGCCGTCCGCTGGATGCTGATGCCCTCCTGCGCGATCCCCAGATCGGCGAGGGTCTCCCCCGCGGCGATGCGCAGCTGGGCGAGCACCAGGTCGATCCCGGTGGCCTCCTCGGTCACCGTGTGCTCGACCTGGATGCGCGGGTTCATCTCGATGAACGCATACCCGTACCCAGCCACGCTGCGCGTCGCGCGACCATCGGGATCGGTCCAGACGAGGAACTCGACGGTGCCGGCGGACCGGTAGTCCACCTCGTGTGCGAACGCCACCGCATCCGCGCACAGCGCCGCCACCAGCTCCCGCGGCAGGCCCGGCGCCGGCGCGATCTCCACCACCTTCTGGTGCCTGCGCTGCACCGAGCAGTCCCGCTCGAACAGGTGCACCACATTGCCCTCGCCGTCGGCGAGGACCTGCACCTCCACATGCCGCGGCCGGATCACCGCCTGCTCCACGAACAGCGTGTCATCCCCGAACGCCGCCGCAGCCTCCCGGCGAGCGACCTCGAACACCGCCCGCACCTCCTCAGCCGAATCGACCCGGCGCAGGCCCCGACCCCCACCGCCACCAGACGCCTTCACGAACACCGGGAACCCGATCCGCTCCGCCTCCGCCACCGCGACCTCAACCGTCGCCACCGGACCCGACGCGGCCAGCACCGCAACCCCGGCCCGCTCCGCGGACTCCCGCGCCCGCACCTTGTCCCCCGTCAGCACCAGCGTCGCCGGCGACGGCCCCACCCACGTCAGCCCGGCGTCCACCACTGCCTGCGCGAACACCGCCGACTCCGACAAGAACCCGTACCCCGGATACACCCCGTCCGCACCCGACGTGTGTGCGATCGCGATCAGGGCGTCGATGTCCAGGTAGGAGCGCACCGGGTGGCCCGGCTCCCCCACCTGATAGGCAGCGTCCGCCGACTGCCGGTGCAGCGCGGAGCGGTCCTCGTGGCTGAACACCGCCACCGATCCCACACCGAACTCCCGCGCCGCACGGGCAGCGCGGATTGCAATCTCACCGCGATTGGCGATCAACAGCGTGCGCACGAAAGGACTCCTCGGAACATGGTTGGAGCGGGCGGACGGGAGCAATAGGCGAGTGCCAACGGCCCGCCGGTCAGTCGGCTGCAATCAGCAGCTGACGCTGGGTGCCGAGGCGGTCGATGCCCAGTTCCATGACGTCACCAACGGCGAGGAACGTCGGTGGGGTCATGCCGAGACCGACGCCGGGCGGGGTGCCGGTGTTAATGAGGTCGCCAGGCTCTAGCACCATGAACTGGCTCAGGTACCACACCAGGAACGGGATGTTGAAGATCATGGTGCTCGTCGTCCCGGTCTGCATACGCTGGCCGTTGACATCCAGCCACATGTCCAGGTCCTGCACGTCGTCGATCTCGTCCAGAGTGACAAGCCAAGGTCCGCACGGGTTGAATGTCTCGCACGACTTGCCCTTCACCCACTGTCCGCCGCGCTCGAGCTGGAACTCCCGCTCGGATACGTCGTTGACCAGCACGAGCCCCGCCACGTGTTCCCACGCCTGAATCGGCGTGGGCAGATAGCGCGCCCGGGCGCCGATCACGATGCCCAGTTCCACCTCCCAATCGGCCTTCACTGACCCACGGGGCATGATCACGTCGTCGTGTGGTCCGATCACGGTATTGGGCGCCTTGTTGAACACGATCGGCTCGTCCGGGATCGCCATCCCCGACTCCTGCGCGTGATCCGCGTAGTTCAGCCCGATGCACAGCACCTGATGCGGCCGCGCGATCGGCGACCCCACCCGCTGATCACCCAACGAAGTCGCCAGGCCGGAAGCGACCCGGTCCGCCACGAACGCAGCCGCCGCCGCGAGGTCGACCCGGGCGAGGAAGTCCCCGTCGATGTCGGCGGTGATCTCGGTAATGTCGACGTAGGAGTCGTCGGTCACCATCACGGCGGGGGTCTCGTGGCCGGGCTGGCCGATGCGGGCGAATCTCATGACGGCTCCTTGTCGGGTTCGATCGATAGAGGTGCAGGGACGAGTGCCTGGGCGATGGCCAGGTGCTCCAAGACGTGGACGTAAGCGCGGCCGGTGGCGCGGGTCATGCCGATCTCGCAGGTCCGGTTCGCACTCGCGTGGGCGGCGGCATGGAGCTCGCGGATTTCGGCACCCTGGCGTGCGCTGGCAGATGCGGTGAGCTCGGGGTGGAGCAGGCCGCGGTCGCCGGCGAACCCGCAGCAGCCCCAGTCGACCGGCACCTCCACGCGGTCGGCGACGGTGCCCGCGAGGGTGAGCAGCGTCGGGGTGAGGCCGAGGCGCGTGGTAGAGCAGGTCGGGTGCACCGCCAGCGACGTCAGCCGCCGCGGCGCTTGCGGTAGGGCCGGCAGGATGCTGTCACTGGTGAAGGTGATCGCGTCGATGACGGTGATCGGCCGACCGTAGGTAGCCTCGAATCGATCCAGAAGGCTGGTCAGACCCTCGGTGCAGGAGGAGGCATCGACGACGACGGGGAGCCGCGCCCGGTCGGTGGCCTGCCACAGCCACGCCTCCATGCGTTCACGCATTTGCCCGTGCGCGGTGGTCATGCCCTTGGACGCGAACGGGGTGCCGCAGCAGGTGTCGGCGATCCCCTCCGGGACAGTGACGGCGACGCCGGCGCGATCGCACAGCGCCAGCAGCGCCGCAGTGACGCCCGGGTAGCCCGGCTCGGGCCCGAACATGGATCCCACGCAGGCCGGCATGAACACCGCTGCCGGGTTCACCGCCGGCCGCGGCTCGCGCCGGGTTCCACCTGCAGGCAGCCCTGAGTCCCACAGGGGGACGGTGTCGGTGCCGGCGACCCATCGGGCAGCGCGGCTGACCGCTGCAGCCAGGCGCGGCCGACGCTTGGCTGCAGCCAAAGCCATGGACGCCGTAGTCGTGGTGCGGCCCCAGTTCTTAGCCGCGGTCGACCACGCGCGCTTCTGGGTGGAAGCGGCGGCCTCAGCTCTCAGGCGCTTGACCAGCGTGCCGGTGTCGATCCCGACCGGGCACGCGGTCGCACACATGCCGTCGACCGCGCACGTGTCCACAACGGAATACCGCGTCGCAGCATCCAGCTCGCGTACCCGCGCATCCTCACCCGCCTGCTCGGCGCGGGCACGCTCGCGACGCAGTCCGATTCGCTGCCGCGGAGTCAGCGTTAGGTCTTTGCTCGGGCAGGCCGGCTCGCAGTATCCGCAGTCCACGCATCGATCCACCTCCTGCTCCACTGTTGGAGAGGTCTTCAGGTGCCGCAGGTGGATGGTCGGGTCGTCGCTGATGACCGCCCCCGGGTTGAGGATCCCGGCCGGGTCGAACACTGCCTTGACCTCGCACATCACCTCATAGAGTTCGTCTCCGTACTGGCGTCGCACGAACGGTGCCATCATCCGGCCTGTGCCGTGCTCGGCCTTGAGAGTCCCACCGACGCCGAGGACTGCCGCGACGACATCCTCGGTGAAGGCGGAGAATCGGCGCACCCCCTCTGCTCGACTGAAGTCCTCGCTGATCAGGAAGTGGAGGTTCCCGTCCTTCGCGTGGCCGAACACCACGTTGCCCTCGTACCCGTGGAGGCTCATGAGTGCGCCGAGTGTGCGGCAAGTCGCGGCAAGGTTGTGCACCGGCACCGCGATGTCCTCGAGCAGCGCCGTGGTCCCGGAGGGCCTGGCCCCCGCCACTGACGCGTATAGGCCCTTGCGCACATGCCAGAGGTCCGCCCGGGATCGCGGATCCCTGCTCACCTCGGCCGGACGCAGGAGCGGCAACGCGCCCAGGGTCAAAGCTCCGCGCGACAGCGTCTCGACCAGATCCTCCGGGCTCAACTCCTGATACTCGACCAGCAAGGCGGCCCCGACATCCCCCGAGGGCAGCACACGGCGGCCCCGGGGGTCTTTGCCCGCCACCTCGAGTGCGGTTCGGTCGAGAAGTTCGATCGCCGCCGGGCTCGTCGCCTGTATCTCCGGCAGGCAGCCCGTCGCCCTGTCGACATCCGCGAAGAGCAAGAGGGATGTCGCGGCATGACCCCGCATCGGAACAGTCCGCAGGACGGCCTCGGCAACGAAACCGAGTGTCCCCTCACTGCCCACCATCAGCCGGGTGAGGATGCGAACGGGTTCCGTCTCGTCCAGCAGGGCATTCAGCGAGTAGCCCATGGTGTTCTTCCGGGCGAACTGGCGTTCGATTTCGGCCACGGCGTGCGGCCGTGACCGAATCCGATCCCGGAGGTGGAGCAGGGCTGCATGGATCGCCGGTTCTCGCGCCAGGAGCACGGCATCCGCGTCTGGCTCCCCGGTGTCGAGCACCGTTCCTGAGGCAAGCACCACCACGGCGGACTCAATAGTGCGATAGGCGTTCAATTCCGTCCCGCACGTCATGCCGCTGGAGTTGTTCGCCACAACGCCCCCGATCGTGGCGGCGACCTCGCTGGCGGGGTCCGGCCCCAGCCTGCGACCGTGCACCTGCAGACGGGCATTGACGGCTCGCAAGGTGGCACCCGGCTGGCACCGCACCCTCGCGCCGCCGTCAAGTACCTCGATACCGCGAAACGCCTGGCGCGCTTCAACGAGGATGTCCTCGGCCAGTCCCTGGCCGGACAGACTCGTCCCACCCGAGCGGAACGTGACCGATCTCCCCGTGCGTGCGGCAACCCTAAGGACCCTGACGACGTCGTCGACTCCGGTCGCACGGTGGACGGTACGCGGAACTTTCAGAAAGTGCGATGCGTCCCGCGCCAGCGCCTGGCGCTCGACATCAGAGGACCTCATGTCAGACGAACGCCTGCGGAGTGAGGGCATTGGGTGCGCTGTCCGGCGCGGACTCCGGCGCACGCACACGCCGCACACGGCGACGCAGGAAGTCGAAGCCGATTGCCGCGATCATGATGGCGCCCACCGCCAGCGTCTGCCAGTTCGGCTCAACCCCAGCGGACACCAGGCCGTTCGTCATGATGCCCAGCAGCAGCAGTCCGAGCAGAGTCCCAAGGACGGTACCTCGTCCGCCGAAGATGCTGGTTCCGCCGATGACGACCGCAGCGATCGACGTGAGTTCCCAGCCCGCACCGATCGTGTTCGAGGCCGACGCAAGCGCACCCATCTGCAAGACACCGGCGAGTCCGGCCGTGAACCCGCAGAAGGCGAAGGCTCCGACAAGCACTCGACGAGTCGAGATACCCGCCAAGGCTGCTACAGCCGCGTCGCCACCGACTGCGTAGACCCGGCGTCCTGCACGCGTGAAGCGCAGGACGAAACCCGTCACCACGAGGAGCACAAGCATCAGCACGAAGGGTGCAGTCAACAGGCCCACCTTGGCCAGTCCGAGATCGGTGACGAAAGGTGGGAGCGGGAATACGGGCTGCCCCTTCGTGATGAACACGGCGAGGCCACCCGCCATGTAGAGGGTGCCAACCGTGACGATAAAGGAGGGGATCCCGATCACGGTCAGTGTCCCGTTGATCATGCCGACGCCCACACCGACCGCGAAGGCCACAGCGATGCAGATCGGCAGAGGGATGTCGGACACCATCATCTTCGCGCTGGTGACCGCGCATAGCGCGGCCACCGCTCCCACCGAGAGGTCGATGCCGCCGCTGATGATCACAACGGTCTGACCGATGGCGATGACACCCACGAAGGTCATCGAGGCGAGGATCGCCAGCAGATTGGCCGTCTTGAGGAAGGCTGGGTTAAGTAGGGCGAAGACCACTCCGAGGATGAGGATGAATGGGATGAGTTCCGCTCCCTCCGGAAGCGAGCCGAACCAGCGCCGGCGAGGCGAGTGCGCACTACTCATGATTCGACACGCTTCCCGACATGGCTGCCTCGAGCAACTGCTCGCGCGTCGTCTGGCGGGAATCGAACTCGCGCACCATCCGGCCTCCGTTCATCATGTAGATGCGGTCGCAGTTGCCCAGAAGCTCCGGCAGTTCGGATGACACCATCAGAACGGACAGTCCTTCGCTCGCGAGTGAGTCGATGAGGCGGTAGATCTCCGCCTTGGCGGCGATATCTACTCCCTTTGTGGGTTCGTCCAACAAGACGACCTTCGGGTGGGTGAACAGGGCGCGCGAGAGCAGGACCTTCTGCTGGTTGCCGCCGCTGAGCGTTGATAGGGCGCCCTTGACTGTCGCCCCAACGATGTGGAATCGGTCGATGGCCGCCTCCGCTGCGCTTCGCTCCTTCGCCCGAGACAGGAAGCCGAGGCGGAGGATTCGACCGAGGGCGCTGACGGTGGTGTTAGCCGCAATGTCGAGGTTGAACAGCAGGCCTTCGGTCTTGCGCTCCTCCGGAACGAACGCAAGTCCGAGACGGCCGGCGTGGCCCGGCTTGTGGGGGGGCACGACCTTCCCGCCGACCGTGACCGTGCCCGATCGGGGCAGCGCTCCCACCAGAGAGAGCAGGAGTTCCGAGCGGCCTGCGCCGAGGGGTCCCCCGATACCCACAACCTCGCCGGCGCGAACGGTGATGCTGACATCGACCACGGCGTGGCGGCCATGGACACGCGGATCGGGAACGGTGACCCCTGTGACAGTAAGGAGGGGCTCACCCGGGGACCGACGATGCTCGGGGTACAAGAAGGTGAGGTCCTTGCCGGTCATTGACCGCACCAGGCGGTCACGCGTGAGTTCCGAGCGCGGGATGGTGTCCACCAATTCGGAGTCCCGTAGCACGCTTACGGTGTCGCACAGGTGGGTGATTTCTTCGAGTTTGTGGCTGATGAGTAGGACCGTGACTCCGTGTGTCCTCAGATCGGTCACGATGCGGTAAAGGTTCTCGACCTCCTCGTGGGTCAGGGCCGTCGTGGGCTCGTCAAGAAGGAGGACCCGCGGCCGCGCGTAGAGTGCTCGGGCGATCATCAGTAGTTGTTTCCTCGAGGCGCTTAGTTCACCGGCCAACTGGCGTGCATCCAAACGGATACCGACTTCGCCGAGGAAAGCCGAGACCTCAGTGATCACACGGCCTTGGCGGATCACTCGGCCACCGGGCCAACGCCCCAGAACGATGTTCTCTGCGACCGTCATCGTGTCGATGACACTTGTCTCCTGTGGGACCACTGCGATCCCACTGCGGCGGGCGTCATCCGGAGACGTCAACTCCACCGTCACGCCGTCGACCTTGAGCTCCCCCGAGATGGTGGAGGTCGGGTACTGGCCGTCGAGGATCTTGATCAGCGTGGACT
>DMPC01000067.1:8737-8887 GCA_003456155.1 Actinomycetota bacterium
CTGGCGACAGACAGGTTGACGTCTGAAAGAGCACTGAAGTGTCCGAACGTCTTGGTTACGTGCACGAGCTCCAGCACGGCCGCTGTCATACCTGTCGTCTCCATTCGGCTTTCGTCGGCGCGCGGCGGGCGCGCTCATGCGCGCCCGCCG
>DMPC01000183.1:0-1548 GCA_003456155.1 Actinomycetota bacterium
CCGAGGATGTCGCGGCCAGCGATGGCATCCGGCAGCGTTGCCGTCTGGATGGGAAAAGGCTCCAGGATGCCGTCGGACTTGAGTGCGGCAGCAAGAGCAGGGGACACGCCGAGATCGACGAAAGATGAGCAGGCAGACATGAGTTAATCCATTCAAGACATAAGGCGCGTCTTGAATGGTGACCCTGATGTGTCGCGTGTAGGTCAAGACTCGCGTGGAGTGATGTCCTCAGGGTACGACACTTCGGCCGGATCACGAAATCGCGCACTTCCCGCTAACCGTGTTGCGCGGCGTGCCGTCCCGCGATGAAGCCGAAGGTCATGCCCGGCCCGAGCGTTCCGCCGGCGCCTCCGTACACGCCGGCCGTCGGCGACGACATCGCATTGCTGCAGATGTACAGGCCCTGGATCGGGGTGTCGTCCCAGTCGATGACCTGGCCCTTCGCGTTCGTGCGCGGGCCCCCGCAGGTGCCCAGGACACCGGACTCCATCTTCACCGCGTAGAACGGTGCGGTGTCGATCGGGCCAAGCGTCCGGTAGACGCCCTCGAAGTCCTTGTCGCCCCAGAACTGGTCGTAGGTGCTGTCGCCACGACCGAACTCGGTGTCGTGCCCCGCAGCGACATCGGCATTGAACGTCGACACCGTCTTGGCGAGCTGCACACCGTCGATGCCGATCCGCTCGCCGAGCTCCTCGATCGTGTCAGCGGTGATGGCCCACGGGGGCACGACGCCCTTCGTGGTCGCGTTGAAGAAGCGGTACTTCTCGACATAGGTCTGATCGACGATGATCCAGAACGGCAGGTTGACGTAGTCGTGCGTGTTCGCGTCGAAGTTGTGGAGCACCGGGCCGATCGCGTTGTAGTTCGTCGCCTCGTTGACGAACCTCTTGGCCTCACGATTGACCAGGATCGAGCGCGGCCTCGTGCGCTCGGAGTTGCCGATCAGGTAGTTCGCGTGGCCGCGACCGTGCGCCGCGAGCTCCTGACTCGACTGCAGCCACCAGGACTTACCCATGTTGCCCAGGCTTGCGCCGACCTCCATCGCCATGAGCAGGCCGTCGCCCTCGCACTCGGGGACGCTGACCGGGCCGGTCATGGGCCCGCGCAGGAACGAGTTGACGAGCTTGGTGTTCCACTCGAAGCCACCCGTCGCGATGATGACGCCCTTGCGCGCCCGGATGCGGAGAATCTTGCTCTCCTCCTCGGTCTCGACGCCGACGATGCGACGCCCCTCGGTGATGAGGCGGCGAGCACGCGACTCCCGATGCAGCGGGATGCCGCGATCGAGGACACCCTTCAGCAGCGAGCCGATGAGGGCCTGCCCCTGGCCGCGGCAGTCACGCTCCTCGCGATCGGCGAGGACCTCCTCGGGGAGGTTCGGGGTGTAGTAGTCCTCGATCATCGACGTGCGACGCGGCCAGCCGGTCTTCGGCGGATTGACCCACTTGGCCCACGGGCCAAGCTCAGCGAATGGGAAGACGTCGTTGTCGAGTGAGCGGCTCCCGTACTCCTTGGCCCCAGGAGCCCACGACTGGTAGTCGGGGAATC
>DMPC01000183.1:1705-4064 GCA_003456155.1 Actinomycetota bacterium
GACTGGTAGTCGGGGAATCCCTCGAACAGGCGCAGCCGGACGGGTGTCTTCTCCTCGAACCAGCGGAGCATCTGCGGGCCCTCCTCAAGGAAGGCGGACAGCACCTCGGGATCCAGGTGACCCTCGTCAGCGAGGCCGTCGAGGTACTCCACGACCTCGTCGAAGGAGTCATCCACGCCCTGCTCGGCCTGCTGGTCGTTCAGCGGGATCCACAGCATCCCGCCGGACATCGCGGACGTGCCACCGATCATCCCGAACTTCTCGAGGATGAGGACCTCACCCGCCCCGAAGTCGTGCGCGGCGAGCGCGGCCGTCAGGCCGGATCCCCCGGTGCCGAGGACGACGACATCGACCTCCAGGTCGAAGGGCTGCGCGTGATCAGTCATCGGAACTCCAGATACATGGACGTCCATGGAAGCAACGGGCCGACCCTACACGGGCCGACGCGACATGAGAAGCCAGTTGACATGTATTGCATGCCACATGACATGCGATACGGCACACTGGTCGCATGCCCGTCCTCGTCGACCACGCCCGGACCCGTGAGCAGATCGCCGAGCTGGCGGCCGGCATCGTGGCCCGGGAGGGCCTGCACGCCCTGACCATGAGGCGCATGGCCGCGGAGGCAGGCACCAGCCGGGCGATCGTGAGCACCTACTTCGCCGACATGCGCGACCTCGTCCTGGCCACCTTCGAGTGGGTCGGCGTGCGCCAGGTGCACCGCATCGAGTCGGCCGAGGCCGCGGGCCTGGGGGTGGCCGGGTGCGTGGAGTCACTTCTCCCCCTGGATCAGGAGCGCCTCGACGACTGGCGCGTCACGATCGCCTTCCTCGGCTATGCGGTGGCAGACGAGGAACTCGCCGCTATCGAACGGGGCCGCATCGATGGCGCGTACGAGCGCTTTGCCGCAGTGATCGCCGCGCAGGAGGGCCTCACGCGCCCCGACGCCGCATGCCGGCGCCAGGCCAAGCGCATCGTGTCCGCACTGCTCGGGGTGGCGATCGACTACTCCTTCGATCCCGCGGCCCAGGCGCAGCCGCGGCTGCGTCAGCAGATGGTCGAGCGTGTCCTCGGCGCATCGACCCTTGTCGACTGAGTTGACGCGTCGACTGCCTCACGCACCCGTGATGTCCCTGCGCGCAAGAGCCGCGACACCCGCTCCGGCGAACAGTGCGCCGATGCCGACCATGACGACCGCGGACAGCCAGTCGAAGGGCTCGACCGGCACTGCAGCGAGGTGGTGGAAGGGCGAGAGGGCGAGCACCCACTCGGGCCAGTTGAGGACCGGCCCCACCAGCTCGAGCAGATAGGAAACGATCAGGGCCCCGATGCCCACGGCCACCGCCAGGCGCGGCATGAGACCGAACGCGAGCACGGTCAGCCCAATGATCACCGCGAGGGCCGGGAGGATGGCGACGGACGACACGACGGCATCACCCAACGCCAACGTGGCACCCCCCGATTGAGCTGCCAGCCACAGGGACATCGCAAGCGTGAGCGAGAGCAGCACCACGGCAACCACGAGTGACGTCAGGTGGCCCGCCAGCCACTGCCACCGGGGAACGGGCCGCACGAGGATGAGATCCGCGCAGCCGGACTCCTCCTCGCGTCTGACCGCGCCGATGCGGAAGGCGGCATAGACCCCGATGGCCAGGCCGGTGATCATCCCGATCATCCCCACAAAGCTGCGGGTCAGGTCATCGACATCGATGCCCGCGTAGGCCAGCAGTTGCTGGTAGGAGTCATCCTGCGCAAGGAGCAGGTCGATCATGGGGAGCAGCAGGCCCATGGCAGCGCCCGCCACGGCCACGCCGGCGATCCACGCAAGGGCGTTCCCCTGATGCGCGCGCCAGGCGAAGGCCGCCGCGCTGCCGAGACCCAGTCGCGTGGATCGGTGCCGCTGACGTTCGACGAAGACACCCGATCCGGTGTCACGCGCCCGGCGCAGCCACACCGAGACGACGACCGCGCACAGGCCGACGGCAACGGGGATGCCCACCACCCACCACTGCTGCGCACCGAAGGCCTCGGATCGATCCAGCCACCCAGCCGGTGACAGCCAGGCGAGCCAGGTGCGGTCGTCCGCGCTGTTGCCCGCAATGCGCAGGATGATCAGCAGCCCGAACACCGCTCCGGCCACTCCCAGCGCCGTTCGTCGATGGACGAACAACTGGGCTGTGACGGCACTCAGGCCCATGAGGCTCAGGCAGAACCCTGCGGTCACCGTGCCGTAGAGGAGGCTGCCTGCGAGCTGGGCTCCCACGATGCGCAGGGCGAGCGCGACGGAGGCGCCCACGCCCAGACATGCCAGCACAAGAACGGCCCACTGGACGAGCAGCACCTGCACTGCCGTGACCGG
>DMPC01000183.1:4258-6180 GCA_003456155.1 Actinomycetota bacterium
AGCAGGTCCATGCGCCCGGCCGCCTCGTCGCCGCGCATGAGCCGGCTCGTGAGGGTGAGGGCCCATGCCCCCAGGCCCAGCACGACGTACAGGCCCGCGTCCCACACCACGAATCCCCCGACGGTGTCGACGCCGAAGCCGGGACCGGCGATCATCCGAAGACCCGGATCCTCGGCCCACACGAGCAGCGCCTGCCGCGCTGCGACATCCGGATAGCCGATCTCGAACGCGACCCCCTCGAGGATCAGCAGCGCTGCGATGCCGATCACGACTGCGAGGACGCTGCGTCGCACCAGGCGGAGCGACAGTCGCACCACCGCACGACTCTCGTGCGGGAGCACCGTGGTCGCGACCATGGCTCCTCCTCTCCGGCACGGTGCGTGTCACGCGTAGTACGTCAGGAAGATCTCCTCCAGAGACGGCTCGACCGTGCGCAGGCGTTCGACATCGAAGGCCGCGAGGCGCTGCAGGAGCGGGCCAGGCGATCCGACCACCGTGATGCGCCATCCCCCCGGCACACCGGGCACGCTCTCCACCTCGGACACCCCTGGCACGGCGTCCAGGCTGGGCACCGGCCCTGAGATCACGACCTCCACGATGGTTCGGCCGACCTCGCGCAGGTCCGCCAGGGAGGCGACCTCGACGAGGTGACCGTCACGCAGGATCCCGACCCGATCGCACAGATCCTGCACCTCGTCGAGGATGTGCGAGGACAGGAAGAGCGTCTGGCCTCGCGCCACCGCCTCGCGGGCGATCTGCTGGAACTCCTGCTCCATCAGCGGATCCAGGCCCGCGGTCGGCTCGTCCAGCAGGAGCACGTCCGGGCGCGACATCAATGCCGCCACCAGGGCGATCTTCTGCCGTGTTCCCTTCGACAGCGAGCGCACGCGCGGTGAGGGATCCACCCCGAGCCGCTCGCACAACTCATCGCGGAAGCCCGTGTCCACTCCCCCACTCACGTTGCCGAGGAGATCGAGGGTCTCGCGGCCCGTGAGCTGCGGCCACAAGGCAACGTCACCCGCGACATAGCCGACGTGCCGGTGCGCGCGGCGCACATCCGAGACGGGGATGCCGTGGATCGATGCCGAGCCGGAGGTCGGACGGGCCAGGCCCAGGAGGAGCCGGATCGTCGTCGTCTTCCCGGATCCGTTGGGGCCGAGGTAGCCGAAGACCTCACCCGGCGCGACCTCCAGGTCAAGGCCCTCCAGAGCGATCGTCGATCCATAGTGCTTGCTCAGGCCCGCGGTGAGAATCGCCGGTGTGGTCATGACCACCTCCCGAGGAAGGACCGCACATCACCGGTCGCCCGGTGACTCCAGTGTCCTCCCCGGTGCCTCGTGATGACGACTCACAAGGGCGCGGATGCCCAAGGATCAGGCCGGAAGGAGCCCGCGCACCACGCTCTCCGCACTGTGCCCGGCGTCACCGTCGAAGTGCTCGACCGAGACATCGACGAGCGGGAAGTCCGCGACGCTCATGCCGGCCGGCAGGACGAACTCACCGTCACGACCGGGATTGAGCGTTCCGATCGCGACCATCGTCGCTGCGTCCGAGGTAGCCATCCACACCTCGTAGTAGCCGTCGTCGACCGCAGGAAGCTCCGGGACCGACACGCGCAGCACGGCATCCTCGCCCACCTGCTCGATCGTGGCACTCCCCTGGTAGGCGGATGCGTCGACAGGTTCCAGGCTGGCACTGGCGATGACGCTCGGGGAGGTCTCTCCGGAGTTCACCACCACGCCCGTCAGGACCGATCCCGCGACGAGGCCGACAACGGCTGCCGCGGCCAACCAGCCCAGTGCGGGCCGACGTCGGCGACGCGCGTCGTCGAGGGACGTCACCGAGCCCGACGTGTTCGAGCCCGACGTGTTCGACGAGCCGGAGTCACCCGGCTGCTCCCGGTCGCCCAATCCGAGCTCGGC
>DMPC01000183.1:6410-7271 GCA_003456155.1 Actinomycetota bacterium
GCGACCACGGCCATCAACTGGTCCAGTCGGCTCCGGCACCTCGCGCACTGCTGCAGGTGCTCCTCATCCGCAGGTTGCGGTGACTCGCCCAGGGCGATCACCGACAGCTCATCGTCATCACGATGCGACACGGTCCACCTCCAATCGGGCTCGCAGTCGTTCGAGGGATCGCCGGATGTGACTCTTGACCGTGCCGAGTGGGAGGTCAAGCAGGCTGGCGACCTGGGCATGGGTCAGATCCTGGAAGAAAGCGAGCTCCATGATGCGGCGCTGCGGCTCGCCCAGTCGCTCGAGCTCGTCGGCGAGGAGGACCCGGTCGATCACGGCATCCACGGCAGGCTCCACCCGCTCGTCACCCTCAGCCGCCTGGACCTTCTCGATCCGGCGAACCTCTCGGGAGCGGTCCTCCCAGTGATCGGCGATGCGTCGCCGGGTGATGCCCAGGAGCCACCCCGGCAGCGAGCCACGCGTGGGATCGAATCCGGATCGCCCGCGCCAGGCGCTCACGAAGACCGCCTGGGTCACGTCGGCAGCGTCCTCGGGACTGCCGACGGCCCGCAGCGCGACCGTGTGCACGAGCGCTGACCAGCGGCGATAGGCATCCGCGAGGGCATCCTCATCGCCGGCCGCGAACCGGGCCGCAACGTCGGAATCGGCATCGGCGCTCACCAAGGCCTCCCACCGTCGCCCGTCGGGCTCCTGGAGCAGAGCCGCCGAACCATTATGCGTGCTGCTCACCGCCATCGCTCCACCCCTCCTTCCCCGACCAGAAACGTCCGGCTTCGCCGTCCACAAACCTCCGACACCCCCTCTTCGGACTGAGGGTGACCTTTGGATGCAGCAGATCAGCATGAGATGCAA
>DMPC01000183.1:7518-9338 GCA_003456155.1 Actinomycetota bacterium
GAAGTACAGGTATCACCGCCCAACGGGGGCGGAGCCCGCACCGGGCCGACCCAAGGAGACCCACATGCGCACCACGATCACTCGAGCGGCCGCTGTCGGCGCCGCTGCCCTGCTCGGCATGACCGCCCTCGCCCCCGCGGCCCTCGCCGCTGACGGTGAGACCTCGCTGGCCAGCGTCCTGAAGGTCGGCCAGTCGAAGTTCGACCGCGACTTCGCCGACTTCGACATCCTCACCAAGGCAGCCGAGACCGTTCTGGCAGCCAAGCCCGACTCCAGCGTCGCGCTTCTGGCCGATGGAAGCACCGCACTGACCGTGTTCGCGCCCACCGACAAGGCCTTCATGAACCTCGCCTCCGCCCTGACCGGCAAGACGGTCAAGACCGAGGCTGCCGCATTCAAGGCCGTCGCCGGCCTCGGCGTCGACACCGTCGAGACCGTGCTGCTCTACCACGTCGTTCCCGGCGCCACGATCCTGTCCCAGGACGCCCTCAAGGCCAACGGGGCCAAGCTGAAGACCGCGGTCGACAACAAGGTCATCAAGGTCAAGGTAACCCAGAAGCCTGCGATCGTGCTCGGTGACTACGCACCCAAGCTGCCCAACCCGAATGTCATCCTCAGCAAGGTCGACATCAACAAGGGCAACAAGCAGGTCGCGCACGGCATCGACGGGGTTCTTCTGCCCTTCGCTCCCTGATCCCGCGCAGCGCCCGACCGGGCGCGCATCATCGTGATCTCTCACCCGTGAGGGGAGGGTCCTCAACCGAGGGCCCTCCCCTCACGCATGCTCAGGGTGAGGGATTCATCCCACGCTGGTGGCCCGAGCGAAGTCGGCCAGATCCTGCGGATCGAGCGGCGGGCAGGCCAGCAGGCCCTGGTAGACGTCACAGCCCTGCTCGCGCAGGATCTCCAGCTGCGCCTTCGTCTCGACCGACTCGGCCACGACCGTCATCCCCAGCGCATGCCCGAGCGAGATGATCGCGGAGCAGATGGCCCGGTCGCCGTCGCTCCGCTCCAAGGCTGAGATGAACACGCGATCGATCTTCAGCACGTTCATCGGGAAGCGCTGCACGTAGCCGAAGGACGAGTAGCCGGTGCCGAAGTCGTCCACAGCCAGTCGCACGCCCATGTCGCGGAGGGCGCCGAGGAGGTCGACCGACGAGGACCCCACCTCGATGAGCGTGCTCTCGGTGATCTCGAGTTCCAGCTGCCGCAGCGGGACCCCGAACTCCGCCACGGCGGTGACGACGGCCGTAGGAACGTCGCCGACCGTGAGCTGCCTCGCCGAGACGTTCACCGCGATCGGGAACTCCGGAAGACCCTCGTCAGCCCAGACCCGTGCCTGCCGGCAGGCCTCCCGCAGCACCCAGTCGCCCATCTCGCCGATCAGGCCGATCTCCTCCGCCACCGGGATGAAAACGCTCGGCGGCTCGCCGACTCCCTCGCTCGGGCGCCACCGCATGAGGGCCTCGACCCCCACCATGGCACCCGATGTCACTGCCACCTTCGGCTGGTACTGCAGCGCGAACTCGCGAGCAGCCCAGGAGCGCCGGAGCCTGTTCTCGAGGCCGAGCTTGCGACGGCTGATGTCCGCCAGGGCCTCCACGTGATGCCGAACCGAGCCGGGGCCGTGCCGCTTAGCCTCGATCAGGGCGGCGTCGGCCTTCTGCACCACGGCGACCGCATCCACGTCCCCCGGCATGGCCACGGCCAGCCCGATGCAGGCGGAGAGGAAGAGCTCGCCGTCGTCCGGGACATGCACCGGCTCCACGAGGCTGGCCAGGACGCGAGATGCCAGGGATCCCTGACCCTCGGCTTCCACC
>DMPC01000183.1:9581-9705 GCA_003456155.1 Actinomycetota bacterium
ACCAGGGCCAGGCGATCTGCGACGGCGAGGAGGATCGCATCGCCCCTCGCGTGACCGTACGAGTCATTCACGGCCGCGAATCGGTCCAGGTCGATGAGCAGCAGGCTGACGGGCAGGGAGGGAT
>DMPC01000183.1:9960-10959 GCA_003456155.1 Actinomycetota bacterium
GCATCGCGACGCTGGGCCCGCTCGATGCTGGAGCGCTCGGCCTCGACGCGATCGGTGACGTCCTCATGGGTGCCCACCATTCGCAACGGGCGACCAGCGGCATCACGCTCGACGATGCGCCCGCGATCGTGGACCCAGACCCAGTGCCCGTCACGGTGGCGCATGCGCACCACAGCGTCATAGAAGTCCGTCTCACCACGAGAATGCGCCTCGATGTAGCCGCGGGAGATCTCGAGATCGTCGGGATGGGCGTGGGCGAGCCACGTCTCGATCGACACCGGCTCGAGCTCGGCGAGGGTGTAGCCGATGATCTCGGCCCACCGCTCACTGAGGATGGTCTCGCCCGTCTGCATGTTCCAGTCCCAGAGGCCCAGCCGGGAGCCCTCCAGGGCCCGGGCCAGGCGTTCGCTCTCGGCCGGTGAGGGGACCGCGGTGTCATCGTTCACTGCCTGAAGCCCCCCTTCCACCCCACTCCTTGAGTCTAGGAGTCACTGAGGCCGGGTGTCCGACAGGTCACCGATGCGGGGTCATCGAGAGCCATGAGGGGTCGGCATCGCCCTCATCCAGACTTACGACGGAACTCCCGCTTGCCACCCTCGCGGTCAGCATGTTCGTGGACCTTGCCTTCGACCGGAGCACTGCCATGAGGAGTGCCCTTGGAGGCCTTCTTGTTCTTGGCCTCCAGCGCCTGCCTCATG
The DNA here is from genome assembly GCA_003456155.1 of Actinomycetota bacterium. Taxonomy (GTDB): domain Bacteria; phylum Actinomycetota; class Actinomycetes; order S36-B12; family S36-B12; genus UBA10649. The sequence goes on from DMPC01000183.1 coordinate 10,659, forward strand.
CGCTCCTTGATGTCATCCGTCTCAGCCATGCCTGCAGTCTGACACGCCCGTCCCCGTCATGCCGGCAAGGAGCCGAGCACCTCATCGGTGGACCGAACGGTCGCGAACTCCCCGTGCAGGTTCGCAGCAGTCACATCCGACAGCTGCTCTGCCGGAACAACGATCCCGTCAGGACCCGTTCGGTCGAAGGTATGCGTCGCATCGATCACGAACGTGACGTCGTAGCCCAGGTTTCCTGCCATGCGGGCCGTGGTCTCGCAGCAGTGATTGGTCGTGATGCCGCAGATGACGAGCTCGCTGA